>NZ_JAMYOU010000004.1:0-240432 GCF_040319995.1 Mesorhizobium sp. M0815
GTCACGACAATTCCAGTCCTTGACAGTATCATAATTCTTGAATTACGATACCACGCAGTGTCAAAAATGTGCAAGCCAGGCCCAAACCAACCCCTCATCCACATACGGAGCCCATCACCATGGATGACGTCATCATCATCGGCGGCAGCTTTGCCGGTCTCGCCGCCGCCCTGCAGCTCGGCCGTGCCCGCCGCAAGGTCACCGTTCTCGATACCGGCCTGCCGCGCAACCGCTTCGCCGGCCACTCGCATGGTCTGCTCGGCCACGATCACAAGCCACCGCTGGACATCCTGGCCGAAGCGCGGCAGCAGCTGGCGCGCTATCCCACGATCAGGCTGGTCAATGCCCGGGCCGACAGGGTCTCCGGCGCCATCGACGATTTCTCTGTCCTCACTGGCGCTGGCGAAAGCCTTGGGGCGCTGCGACTGATCCTGAGCTATGGCGTTGCCGACCAGATGCCTGATGTTCCGGGCTTTGCCGAAGGCTGGGGCACGTCCATCGTACCCTGCCCCTATTGCGATGGCTTTGAAGTCGCCGGCCAGCATTGGGGCCTCGTCTGGTCCGGCCCGCCGTCGCACAATTATGTCAGGCTGTACCACGACTGGACCGACACGTTGACGGTCTTCGCCGATGGTCACGACATTGCACCCGATATCCGGGCCGATCTGGCGCGCCGCAACATACCTGTCGTTGATGGCCGGATCACCGAAATCGCCCGCCACAGGGGCCACAATGCCACCGTCAAGCTCGATACCGCCCCCGATGTCGCAGTCGATATCTTGTTCGCGCATCCGCGCAACAAGCCGTCCGCAAGCCTGCATGAATCACTGGGACTCGCCACGGTCAATACGCCCCTCGGCATCGCCCTGAAGGCCGACGAGCGCCGCGAAACCAGCATACCCGGCATGTACGCCGCCGGCGATCTTGCAAACCCAGCCATGGCTTCGGTCACCACAGCAATATCGCAGGGCGCGACGGCGGGTATCTCAGCCCAGCAGTCGATGCTTGTTTGAGAGCACAGATTGGAGATGAGCATGGCCGTCGAACCGGACAGCGCGGGTGTGCGCTTCCCTCCGCCCTTCGTCTATCTAGGAGCGCTGCTGTTGGGGCTGGCGGCGGAGCGGTTCGTCACCCTGCGCTCTTTCGGCATCGACTGGCGGTTGCTGGTCGCGACGGGCGCGCTGCTGTTCGTTGCCGGCGCGGCGATGATGCTTGCGGCGGCGGGGCTGTTCCGGCGGCTGGGCACCAACGTTCCGCCGTCGCAGCCAACGACCCTCATCGCAACGACCGGTCCTTATCGGTGGACCCGCAATCCCATGTATCTCGGCATGGCGCTTATCTATTCCGGCCTTGCGATCGGCTTCGACGGGCCGATCGCCTTCGCCTTGCTCCCGTTGGTGCTGATCGCGATCCAGACGCAGGTGATCGCCCGCGAGGAGCGCTATCTCGAAGCGAAGTTCGGCGACGACTACCGCCGCTACAAGGCCGAGGTTCGCCGCTGGCTCTGACTATTCCGCCGCTGCCGCCTGCGGGGCCTTCTGATAAACCAGCACCGGCTTCCTTGCCGCGAGCTATCATATTCTGAAGGTTGCGGGCCGGTGTCACGGAAACCGACTGCCGGCTGACGCAGTACACCCGGCGCCTGAGGAGACGCACATGTCCAAAACCAGAGACACCGAGGCCAGCATCAGGATCGCTCGTCCGACCGCTCTTGGAGAAGCCTGACACACATGGAGTTCGAACACGTCACCTTCGACCTGCCACACTGCACCTTTCACGCGCTGCAGGGTGGTGATCCCGATGGTCAACCGACGCTCGTCTTGCACGGCTTGCCGCCACAAATGAGCCGTCGACGCACCGCACACCGATGTCTGCTTTCGAGAAGCGGTGACCAAGAGCGGACAGACCGCCACCGGCCCATATTGAGACGTTCAAGCAGTTTTCCTAACCTATCCGCCTCTGACCGCCCACCTCCCCCCACCCTCACGGCACAAATATCAAAAACACATACGTGCAAAACACCACCAGATGCACCAGCCCGGTCAGGAACGTCGTCCTCTCGGTGCTAAAGCTCACATTGCAGATGAAGAGCGCCAGGACCAAAAGCACCACGTCGGTCGCCGGCAGGCCCAGGGTCAGGCCTCTTCCGGTCAGCAGGCTGGCGGCGGCGATGCCCGGTATTGTCAGGCCGATTGTGGCGCAGGCCGAACCCATGGCGACGTTCAGGCCGCGCTGCAGCTCGTTGTTGAGGGCGGCGCGAACCGCCGAGATCGCCTCCGGCATCAAGACCAGCCCGGCGATCATCGCGCCGACAATGGCGTCGGCCTGGGGCACCTGATAGGCGACGAGCGCATCCTCGACGCTGGCGGCGACCTGCTCGGCCAGCATGACGATGCCGATCAGCCCGATCAGCAGGAGCAGAGCACTAGCGGCAATGCTTTCGTGGGCGTCGGCTGGCACTGCGGCGCCATGCGCTTGTCCGTCGATGAAATCATCCCGGTGGCGGACAGTCTGCGCGAACAGAAAACCCGCATAGAGCAGCACTGAAAGCACGCTGACGAAGCCGAGTTGGGCGGCCGAGAAGGTGCCGGGATCGGTGGTTCGCGTGTAGGTCGGCAGAATGAGCGTCGTGACGCTCAGTGCGACCAGCACCGCCAGATAGGCGCTGGTCCCTTGGCGGACGATTGCCTGCTTGCGATGACGCCAGCCGCCAAATGTCAGACACATGCCGACAACGCCGGTCGACGTGATCATCACCGTCGAGAAGACGGATTCGCGTGCAAGCGTCGGGTTGTTGGCTCCGTGCAGCATGATGGAAACGATGATCGACACTTCGATTGCCGTCACGGCGATGGTCAGCACCAACGTGCCGTACGGCTCGCCTACCCGCCGGGCCACCGCCTCGGCGTGGTCGAGCACGACGAAAATGGTGGTGAACATGATCGCGCTCGAAAGCGCGCCGATAAATATCCTGGTGCCAAGCGACCCTTCGTCCACCGACACCCCGCTGGCCCTGACCGCGACAGCCATCGCCAGGGCGGCCAACGGCATGCCGTAGGAAACCGCCGATCTTGCGAAACCACTCATTCCAAGCCCCTTCCGCAAGCCGTGTTGCAGGTCCCTTCTGGGCAAGCCCCTTCTGCGAACCCTGCGAAAGCCTGAAGCGCGCGCTCAAGCCGTCTTCTGCGTCACCAATCCCAGTTCGTCGATCATCGCCTGGCGCATCAGGTATTTCTGCGGCTTGCCGGTCACCGTCATCGGCAATTCGGTGCGGAAGCGGATGTAGCGCGGGATCTTGAAATGGGCGATCTGCCCGGCGCAGAAGGCCTTGATCTCCTGCTCCGTTGTGATCTGGCCGGGCTTCAGCACGATCCAGGCGCACAGCTCCTCGCCATATTTCGGGTCGGGAATGCCGAATACCTGCACCTCCTTGATCTTGGGGTGGCGATAGAGGAATTCCTCGACCTCGCGCGGATAGACGTTCTCGCCGCCGCGGATGACCATGTCCTTGACCCGGCCGACGATGTTGCAATAGCCCTCGGCATCGATTGTGGCGAGGTCGCCGGTGTGCATCCAGCCGTCGGCGTCGACCGCCTCGCGGGTCTTCTGCTCGTCGTCCCAATAGCCCTTCATCACGGAATAGCCGCGCGTGCAGAGCTCGCCCGGCGCGCCGACCACGACGGTGGCGCCTTCGGCGTCGATGGCCTTGACCTCGACATGCGGATGGACGCGGCCGACGGTCGAGACGCGCTTTTCCAGGGGGTCGTCGACGCTGCTCTGGAACGACACCGGGCTGGTCTCGGTCATGCCGTAGGCGATGGTCACCTCGGCCATGTGCATCAGCGACACCACCTTCTTCATCACCTCGATCGGGCATGGCGAGCCGGCCATGATGCCGGTGCGCAGGCTGGTGAGATCGAAGGAGGCGAACTCCGGATGGTCGAGCAGACCGACGAACATGGTCGGCACGCCGTAGAGCGCGGTGCAGCGTTCCGTTGCCACCGCCTTCAGCGTGGCGCCGGCATCGAACCCCTCGCTCGGGAAAACCATGGTCGCGCCCTTGGTGACGCAGCCAATCGTGCCCATCGACATGCCGAAGCAGTGATAGAGCGGCACCGGGATGCACAGCAGGTCGTCGACCGTAAGCCTGATCGCCGCGGTGACGAAATTGCCGTTGTTGACGATGTTGTTGTGGGTCAGCGTCGCGCCCTTGGGCGCACCGGTCGTGCCGCTGGTGAACTGGATGTTGATGGCGTCGTCCGGCTTCAGCCCGTCGGAGATGCGGTCGAGCTTATCATGTTCGTCGCGCCCGGCCATCGCCAGCACGTCGGCGAAATTGAACATGCCCGGCGAATTCTCCTCGTCCATGCGGATGACGATCTTCAGCGCCGGCAGTCTGTTGGCGTCGAGCTTGCCCGGCGCTGCCTTGGCGATCTCCGGCGCCAGCGTCTCGATCATGCCGAGATAGTCGGAGCTCTTGAACTTGGCGGCGGTGACCAGCGCTCGGCAACCGACCTTGTTCAAGGCATATTCCAGCTCGACCAGCCGGTAGGCCGGGTTGATGTTGACCAGGATCAGGCCGATGCGGGCGGTGGCGAATTGCGTCACCAGCCATTCCCAGCGGTTCGGCGACCAGATGCCGACGCGGTCGCCTTTCTCGAGGCCGAGCACCAGGAAGCCGGCGGCGAGCGCATCGACGGTGTCCGACAGTTCCTCCCAGGTAAAGCGCTTGTCCTGCTCGACGAAGACGGCGGCATCGAGCGTGCCGTATCTGCCGACCGTATCGGCAAACAGCGCCGGGATCGTCAGGTTGAGCAGCGGCACGCTGCGCTCGCCCGAGACATGCGCCGTGCCGTCGACCGGCGCAATGAACGAACCGCCATCGCGCTTGCCGCGCAGGCTGGTGGCATTCTTCAGCTCGTCGAGATTGATCGGCATCGCCGTGTCCTCCGCAGACAGGCCGAGCCTATCAGCCCGGCGGGGTGGTGGAAATCCCGTCGATGATAGGGCTGGGGTTGGAACTCGCCCTGTCAGGGCCGAAAACAAAAAAACCGCCTCGACGGGCGGGTCTTCGGGGCCAATTGGCACCACAGGGAGATTGGCACCACAGGGAGATTAGTAGCATAGCTGCCGGCACAAAGCAAGAACAAAATTGCTGTACATCAGGAAAATCGCTTCAGGTCGGTGCCGCGGCTAGACCGCTGGATCCAACGTTAGTGGTTGGCAAAGGCCGAGGCGATATCCGATTTCCCCCCTTGCGGGGGAGATGCCCGGCAGGGCAGAGGGGGGTGCGAAGGATCGCCAAGTTCGACTTCAGCACCCCCAACCGGGAACGGATGAGGCTCCGATTGGCTGACAGGTCGGCGGGACAGCACCCCCCTCTGGCCTGCCGGCCATCTCCCCCGCAAGGAGGGAGATTGGCAGCTTGGCCGACGGCGCCTGCTCCGCGATCGTCAACCCGAGTTCACCGACGCCATCCTGGCCGCGACATCGCGCAACACCGCCTCGTCGGCCGGAGCGCGCATCTTCCGCGACGCCACGAGACAGGCCTGCGAGCGCAGGATCACGCCGTCGGCGAGCACCTTGAGATGGTTGGCGCGCAGCGTCGCGCCTGACGTGGTGATGTCGACGACGATGTCGGCCAATCCGGCTGCCGGCGCGCCTTCGGTGGCACCGAGGCTTTCGACGATGCGGTAGACCTGGATGCCGTGCTTTTGCGAAAAGAACTGCTGGGTCAGGCGCCAGTATTTGGTGGCGATCCTGAGCCGCCTTCCATGGCGCTGGCGAAAATCGGCGGCGACGTCGTCGAGGTCGGCCATGGTGTCGACATCGAGCCAGATGTCGGGCACGGCGACGACGACATCGGCATTGCCGAAACCGAGGCGGGCGATGATTTCGGCGCGTGCCTCGCAGTCGGCGAGGTTTTCGCGCAGCAGGTCCTCGCCGGTGATGCCGAGATCGACCGAGCCCTGGCCGATTTCGCCTGCGATCTCGGAAGCCGACAGGAAGGCTATCTCGACGCTGTCCAGGCCATCGATGCGGGCGCGGTATTTGCGCTCGTCGCCGGGCAGGCTGACGGCAAGCCCGGGCTTGGCCAGCACCTCCAGCGCCTGCTCCTTGAGCCGGCCCTTCGATGGGATCGCCAGCGTGATCATGGCGCTGTCTCCCGCAGCGCCTCGATGCGGTCGAGCCAGACAGAAAAACCGACGCCGGGGATCGGCGTCTTGGCGCCGAGCAGCGTCAGCAGCCGGTCGTAGCGGCCACCACCGGCCAGCGGCCGGTCGCCGCCTTGCGCCGCGACCTCGAAGACGAGGCCAGTGTAATAATCGAGCGGGCGGCCGAAGGCGGCATCGTAGCTGATTTCAGACATCGGCAGACCGAGGCTTTCGATGGCCGCGGCGCGGGCGGCAAAATTCTCCAGCGCAGTTCCCAGCGAAAGCCCGGCATCGGCGGCAAAACTTGCGAGCGCCCCGGCGGCGCTATCTAGCGGCACGTCGATCGCCAGGAAACCCTTCAAAGCCGCAAATGCCTCGTTCGACAGCCGGACGCTGCGCAGTTCGGCTTTCTCGATCAGCCGCCGCGCAATTTCGGACGGCGAACGCCCGGCCGTTGCCGACAGGCCGGCCTCTTCCATGCCGCCGGCGATATGCGCCGAAAGAGCCTCCAGATCGCCGTCGAGGACAAGCGCTGCCACCGCGCCGGCGATCTGGCTGTTGCGCGGCGGATTGGCGAGGTCGGCAAGCGCCGCTTCCAGCATTGGCGCCGAGCCGAAGGCGCGGGCCAGCCGCATGCGCCAGCCGCGCGGCAGGCCAAGCGCTGCCAGCACCGCCTCGAAGATGGTCTGGTCGCCAAGCGTCACCGCCAGCTCCCGTCCGGGCAGCACCAGCGAAAGCAGCGCATGCGCATCGGCCAGCGAACGCGCATCGGCGGCGGCCGTGTCGCGGTCGCCGAGGTCCTCGATGCCGGCCTGGAAGAATTCGTTGCCGCCCTCGCGGCGCTGGCGAAACACCTCGCCGAGATAGGAATAGCGGCGCGGCGTGCCGGCCTGGCTGGCAATGTGGTCGAGGCAGACCGGAATCGTGAATTCCGGCCGCAGGCAAAGCGTCTGCCCGGTCTCGCTTTCGGTGAGGAAAATCCGCCGGCGCAAATCCTCGCCGGCCATGTCGAGGAACGGATCGGCCGGCTGCAGCACGGCGACCTCGACCGCATGGGTGTTGCGCGCGGCGAAGAGCGTCGCGATGTCGGATGCGATGGCGGGGGAGGTCATGGGGATGTGGGGCGCGAGGCACCCCCCTCTGGCCTGCCGGCCATCTCCCCCGCAAGGGGGGAGATTGGATATCGCGCCTGCTTTCGCCAATCTCCAGCGTTGGAAAGAAGACGGTGAGGCTGAAGCTGCCAATCTCCCCCCTTGAGGGGGAGATGGCCGGCAGGCCAGAGGGGGGTGCTCACGCGCCACCTTTCGCCCGGTCGGCCGCCTGCGCCGCCAGTATCTTCTTCACCTCGGCGACCAGATCGCCTTCCGCCACGGTCACCTGCGCCGGCCGTGCGGCGCGCCATTCGGCGTTGTCGGCGATCTCGGCCGACATCTTCGCGCCTTCGATCAGGTCCTTGATCTGCAGCTCGCCCTTGGCGCGCTCGTCGCCGCCCTGGATGACGGCGACCGGGCTGCCGCGGCGGTCGGCATATTTGAGCTGCGCCTTCATGCCGGCGCCGCCGAGATACATTTCCGAGCGGATGCCGGAGGCGCGCAGCTCGGCGACCATCTTCTGGTAGCGGCCGAGACTTTCCGTATCCTTGTCCATCACCAGCACGACGACCGGCGCGATCACATCCGAAATGTCGAGCTTGCCGAGGTTCTTCAGCGCCGTCATCAAGCGGGAGACGCCGATCGAAAAACCGGTCGCCGGCACCGGCTCGCCGCGGAAGCGCGAGACGAGGCCGTCATAGCGGCCGCCACCGCCGACCGAGCCGAAGCGCACGATCTGGCCGTCCTCATTGGGGATCTCGGCCAGCAGCTCGGCCTCGTAGACCGGGCCGGTGTAATATTCGAGGCCGCGGACGACGGAGGGGTCGATGCGGATGCGATCCTCACCGTAGCCGCTTTGTGCGACCATGGTTCTTATCTGTTCCAGCTCTGCAAGGCCCTCGACAAACGACGCATTCGTTATGCCCAGATGTTCGAGTTTCCTTTCCTCGACAAGATTGCTGAGTCCGGGGTTGATGGATCCCAGTGTCTGGACAATTTTTTCGGGATCGTGCTGCGCCATGACTGTGAAATAGCTGATCACAACGTCGATTTGCGCATTATCCAGCCCGGCACCTTTGGTGAAATCACCGCTCTCGTCCTTGCGCCCTGCACCCAAAAGCAGGCGCACGCCCTCGACGCCCAACTTGTCCAGCTTGTCGATCGCGCGCAGCACCTGCAGGCGGCGGCCAGCGTTCTCCTCGCCGCCGAGGCCGATCGCCTCGAGCACGCCGTCGAGCACCTTGCGGTTGTTGACGCGGATGACGTAGTCGCCGCGCTTGATCCCCAGCGCTTCCATCACGTCGGCCATCATCATAGCCATCTCGGCGTCGGCGGCGACGCCCGGCGTGCCAACCGTGTCGGCATCGAACTGCATGAACTGGCGGAATCGGCCGGGACCGGGCTTCTCGTTGCGAAACACCCAGCCGGAGCGATAGCTGCGATAGGGCTTCGGCAGGCGTTCGAAATTTTCGGCGACAAAGCGCGCCATCGGCGCGGTCAGGTCGTAGCGCAGCGACAGCCACTGGTCGTCATCGTCCTGGAACGAGAACACGCCCTCGTTCGGCCGGTCCTGGTCGGGCAGGAATTTGCCGAGCGCATCGGTGTATTCGATCAGCGGCTGGTCGACCGGCTCGAAACCGTAAAGCTCAAAGACCGAGCGGATCGTCGCCATCATCTTCTCGACGGCGCGCAGATCGTCGGCGCCGCGGTCGACAAAGCCGCGCGGAAGCCGCGCTTTCATCTTTTCGGATTTGTCGGCCATGGGATGGGTACTCGGTGGTTTCGTGGCGCTCCGGGGATCGGTTAAATAACCGATTTCCACGGCGCGGGTGTCCTAACCGATGCAGCCGAGAGCGGCAAGGGTTTGCGCTTCTTCCTTCTCTCCTTGTGGGAGAAGGTGGCCGAGCGAAGCTCGGTCGGATGAGAGGTGTTCCAGGGAACGCCTGCGCCTCATTTCTTCCAACACCCCTCAACCGTCTCGGCGCTGCGCGCCGATCCACCTTCTCCCACAAGGGGAGAAGGCAAGAAAAAGAAGCTGAAACAATTGCGCCATGCGCGCGGCATCGTGCCGACACAATCCGGGCCGATAAGCGCGCCGAAACAAGGGGTTCGGGGCCATGGCCACGCTACAGAAGTTCGACATCATCGATAGCGGCGCACGCGACGCCCCGGTCCGGCTGCGGCCGGCCGATGGTTATGGGCCAAAAACGACGAAGCAAATCGCCGGACTGTTCGAGATCGCGGCGCAACAGCGCAGCGGGCCGACCATGCGCGACGTGCTGATGACCGGCCTGCTGGTGATCTATCCGGTGTTCGCCGCGCTGGCGGCCATCCTGGCCGGGTTTTTCCTGGCCGGCGCCGGCGGCGCCTGAGCCGCTATTTCGGCCGCCTGAACGCTTTCCGCTCCGCCTCGACCGGTTCCCGGCAGACGCAGCCCTCGAGATGGTCGTTGACCAGCCCCATCGCCTGCATGAAAGCGTAGACGGTGGTCGGGCCGACAAAGCTCCAGCCGCGCTTCTTCAGCTCCTTCGAAATGCGGACCGAAACGGCCGTCGTCGGATTGGCGCGCAGATGGGCGAGGTCGACGATCTCGGGCCGCTCGTCCGGGCCGGGCTCGAACTTCCAGAACCAGGCGGCCAGCGAGCCGGCCTCGTTGATGAGTTCGCGGGCGCGTTTGGCGTTGTTGATGGTCGAAACGATCTTGCCGCGGTGACGGATGATGCCGGCATTGCCGAGCAGGCGCTCGACATCGGCGTCGGTGAAGGCGGCGATCTTGTCGACATCGAAGCCGGCGAAGGCCTCGCGGAAATTGTCGCGCTTGCGCAATATGGTCAGCCAGGACAGGCCCGACTGAAAGCCTTCGAGGCAGATCTTTTCGAACAGCCGGCGATCGTCGGCGACCGGCCGGCCCCATTCGTGGTCGTGGTAGTGCAGATAATCCGGCAGGTTGCCGTGCCAGAAGCAGCGGGCGATGCCGTCGGGACCAGCAAGCAGACCTGTCTTTTCGTCCATGGCGGAATTCCGTTCGTGTCTTGGCGTTAACGCGTTTTGAAGCGGCCTTTACCGCGGCTTTACCAGATTCCTGAACCGGGCGGTAACCACACCAAAAGGTTTACTGACAGACAGGCATTTTACGCATTCCGATTCATGTTTCGGTTGCCGCTTCGCGCCCAATGTCGCGGAAATCGGGGAGGCTTTGCGCCCCGGCATGTTCGACGATCAAGGTGCGATCCGATGAAGATATTCTTGTTCCCACTGTTCGGCGCCGCGGCCGTGCTTGCCGTCGGCGCCGCCAATGCCAACGACCGCTATGCCGAGAGGCCGCCGGTGGTGGTCAGCCCCGACCTTTCGGCGCCCTGGGTGCTGCAGCTCGGCCATGCGCCGGGCATCGTGCGGCAGAGCCGGCAGGAAGCGCAGCCGCTACGGCGCTACCGGCGGCAAGCTGAACCCGATCAGTTGCGCACCGCAGCGGTGCAGGCGCCGGCCAAACGCATGGTGATGCGGCCGCAGATCGATCCCGTCTATTTGCCGCAGGAAGTCGCCTATGACGGCCCGCAGAAGCCGGGCACGATCGTCATCGATACGAGAGAGAATTTCCTCTATCTGGTCGAGAAGAACGGCAAGGCGCGGCGCTACGGCGTCGGCACCGGCAAGCCGGGCTTCGAATGGTCCGGCACTCACAAGATCACCAACAAGCGGGTCTGGCCGGACTGGCGGCCGCCGGCGGTGATGATCGCCCGCGAAGCCGCAAAGGGCCGTTATCTGCCAACCTATCTCGCCGGCGGCATGGAAAACCCGCTCGGCGCACGCGCGCTCTATCTCGGCTCGACCGAATACCGCATCCACGGCACCAACCAGCCCTGGACCATCGGCGGCGCGGTGTCGTCGGGCTGCATCCGCATGCGCAACGAGGATGTGGTCGATCTTTACGAACGCGTGAATATCGGAACAACGGTGGTGGTGATATAGTTGCCGCGACGAATCATCTGGTCTAGAAAGACATTAGCTTTGGCTTTCTGAGGCCAGATGAATAAACAACGGGGGACGGGCCGTGTGGGGATGCGGCCAGTCACGAAAGGGCAGCGCGGCAAGCCGTGCTGCCCTTTTTGTTTCCGCCAGCGAGAATTGACGAAGATTTCGCCGGCACGTCGCGCGACAGGCATAGCGGTTCGCTTTTCGCGCTGCCTTTTCGCCGTCCCTTTGCTATGTGGCAGCCAAAATTCCAGACAAAGGCCCTATCTCGATGTCCCTCTCCGATGACAGCCGCTATCTCAAGGGCGGCCCGGTTGCCCAACGCATCATCGCCAGCGTGCGCGAGGACGCGGCGATCGCCACCGCCGAAGGCTTTCCGCCCAAGCTGGTGTCGATCACCGTCGGCGACACAGCGGCGGTCGACATCTATGTCCGCAACCAGCGCGCCAAGGCGGGGCTGGCCGGAATCGGCTTCGAGGAGAGGCGCTTTCGCGCCGACATCACTGCCGGCGAACTCGAAGCTGCGATCCACGGCCTCAACGCCGACCCGCGCGTCACCGGCATCATCATCCAGCGACCGGTGCCGGTGCATATCCCGATCAAGACGCTGCAGGCGGCGGTGCATCCACTCAAGGACGTCGAGGGCATGCATCCGGCGTCGATCGGCAACATCGTCTACAACCAGCTCGACCTGGCGCCCTGCACTGCCGCTGCCTCGGTCGAACTGCTCAGGGAAACCGGCCTCGACCTCAAGGGGCTCGAAGTGGTGGTCGTCGGCCACTCCGAGATTGTCGGCAAGCCGATCGCCTTCCTTTTGATGAGCGAAGGCGCGACGGTAACCGTCTGCCATCACATGACACGCTCGGTGGCGGCACACGCACGCCGCGCCGACGCGCTGTTCGTGGCCGTCGGCAAGCCGCGGCTGATCAAGGCCGACATGGTCAAGCCGGGCGCCGCCGTGATTGATATCGGCATCAATTCGGAAATCGGACCGGACGGCGAAAGCCGCATCGTCGGCGACGTCGATGCCGAGAGCGTCAGGCACGTCGCGTCGTGGATCACGCCGGTGCCGGGCGGCGTCGGCCCGATCACCGTGGCGATCCTGCTGCGCAACACCATGGTGGCGCTCAGCCGCCAGCGCGCCCGCTACCAGGCAACCTACGGCACGGCGGACAGACTGGCGGCGGAGTAGGCGCTTTCGTCACGTGCATTGCGGCACATGGCAGGTGATCCGGGACTCGTCATCCCAGAAGACGTAGAGCATGCCGCCGCTGCCCCAGAAGAAACCGGCGAGTGAATCGAACTGGAGAAGAAATTTCATTTGCCGGTCCGTCCCGGGAACGACTGGAAACTGCGGCCCCTGAATCCATGACGGCAGCCCACCAAGCCGAAACAGGTTTTGCCTTGAATTGCTTATCCCGTACGACTGCCTGAGCCACCGTTTAGGGGTCGGTGCCAACCGAACAGTTTTTTTCTCGGCGGCTTTTGCAGGCCTCTCAATGTAGGGCGAATGCAGAGGCGCGATCGGCGTCGGCACACCGGCAGCGTCGTGGGAATAGTAGGTCGGTTCGAGAGAATTCGCACAGGTCTCGATACGGAGTCTGGGAAGAGGCATCGTCAGCTCAAGATCGTCCAGCGTAACCAGATGTATCAGTCGCTCTCGACAGGTCGGGCACACTGCCGATCCTTCGCCGCCGACCGTAAGTGGCCTGCCAGTCGCCGGCAGATGCCAGGTAGGATGATTGCGGTGCGTCGGAAAAGACATGTCGCTCGGAGCGCCCTCCTCAAAGCTGAAATGATGACATGCCGGCGGCGAACGAGGATCATCATGCGTCAGCCAGTCTGCGAAATCGGGAATGTCGCCCAAGGTACTGTCTGGAAACAATTCCGGCGCCTGCAAGGCGACGTGAGCCAGCAGATCCTCCACGTCTATTCCGCGTTTCACTTCCTCTTGCAGGAAAAATGCCAGACGAGCCAAATGCGCGTCGTCGAGAAACGAAACGGCGTCGATAATCAGATTGTCTTGCTGGACGTCGGCTTCTACCGCTGCCTTTATGAGCGCAAACAGGAATTCGGACCCATCCTTGAGATGACGAACGATGATTGTCTGGCATTCGCCATAGCTGGCCTGGAACGTCGCCGGCGATCTGTCCGACAGCAGCCGAACGACGGTTCCAATCTCTTCGGATTTTGGGTTGGGCATCTCGGCAGTCTCATTGGCGGGTGCGCAGCAATCAAACCAATTTTGGCGGCTCGCCGCCATAGGCCCAGTCGAGCAGCTTTATCGTATGCACCACCGGCAGCGTCGCGGCGGAGGCGATCTGGGTGATGCAGCCGATGTTGCCGGTGGCGACGATTTCAGCGCCGGTCGCCTCGATATTCCTGACCTTGCGGTCGCGCAGCGTCGCCGAAATCCCGGGCTGCAGGATGTTGTAGGTGCCGGCAGAACCGCAGCAGAGATGCCCTTCGCGCGGCTCGCGCACGACGAACCCGGCCCGGACCAGAAGCTCCTTCGGCTGGCGGGTGATCTTCTGGCCATGCTGCATCGAGCAGGCCGAGTGATAGGCGACGATAGTGCCCGGTCTACGCACCGGTTCCGGCAGGTCGAGACTCCCGAGATATTCGGTGATGTCCTTGGCCAGCGCCGACACGCGCGCCGCCTTGTCGGCGTAGGCAGGATCGAGGCGCAGCATGAAGCCATAATCCTTGATGGTGGTGCCGCAGCCGGATGCGGTGATGACGATGCCATCGAGCCCACCCTGCTCGATGGCGCGCGTCCAGGCGTCGACGTTCCGTCGGGCCGACGCCAAGGCAGCGTCCTCGCGTCCCATGTGATGCACCAGCGCGCCGCAGCAGCCCTCGCCCTGCGGGACGACGACCTCGACACCAAGCCGGGTCAGCAGCGAAATCGCCGTGTCGTTGATGCCGGGATCGAGCACTGATTGCGCGCAGCCGGTGAGGATGGCGACGCGGCCATTTTTCTTGCCGCCCTGCCCCGCATGGACGCCCGGCGAAGCCATCGGCGAGACTGCCGGGACCGACGCCGGTGCAAGCTTGAGCATGGCGCCCAGCGGCCTCAAGGCCTGGATTTTCTCGAACAGGCCGGCGAATGGCTGGCCGAGCTTCGCCAGCTTGAGCGCCGCGCGAAAGCGCGAGGGATAAGGCAGCACGAACGCCAGCATGGCGCGTGTCAGGCGATCGGCCAGCGGACGCTTGTAGGTCTGCTCGATATGGGCGCGGGCATGGTCGACCAGATGCATATAGTTGACGCCCGACGGGCAGGTGGTCATGCAGGCGAGGCAGGACAGGCAGCGGTCGATATGGGTGACGATCTCCTTGTCTGCGGGACGGCCGTTCTCCAGCATGTCCTTGATCAGGTAAATCCGGCCGCGCGGCGAATCCAGTTCGTTGCCGAGCGTCACATAAGTCGGGCAGGTGGCGGTGCAGAAGCCGCAATGCACGCATTTGCGCAGGATCTTTTCCGATTCCGCGACATGCGGATCGGCAAGCTGGGCAAGCGAGAAGGAGGTCTGCACGTAAACGAATCCTTACCGTTTGAGCATGATCTTTTCCCAAAACCGGTATCCGCTTTTTGGGATCATGCTCATAGTCCGAGGAACCAGCTTTCCGGGTTCTTGACCGCCTCGCCGCGCTGCAGCGCCTGCAGGCCGAGAATGCAGCGGGCAATGAACCAGACGGCGACAGCGACCATCAGCACGACGCCGACGACCACGACCATCAGCAGCGCCGAGATCAGTGCATAGAGCAGGCCGATCCAGAAGGTGCGGATCAGGAATGCGTAATGGCTTTCGACGAAGCCGCCGGCCTTGCCGCGGTTGATATAGGCCAGGACGATGCCGACAATGCCGCTGACGCCGATAACGAGGCCGGCGAGATAGAGGATATAGATGACCAGCGCGTTGGTCGGACCGGGCTCCAGCCAGCGGTCGGTCTGGCGTGACGTACCGTTTTGGCCTGCATCGCTCATTGCGCTCCTCCCTCGGTTGCTGGGGCGAGAGTAGCAGAGCCTGCGCCCGGCGCCATACGCCCGGGATTGAGGATATTCTTCGGGTCGAATTCGGCCTTCAGCCGCGCCGACAGTGCTGCAAGAGGCGGCGCTTGCGGTTCGAACACGGGTATCGCCGCGCGATGCGCAGGGGTTGCGCGAGCCAGCGTGGCATGGCCGCCGCCATGCTTTGTGATCAGCCCGCGCAACAGGCCGGCCTCTGGATCGTCCTGCTGCATGCGCAGCCAGATCAGCCCGCCCTGCCAATCGTAGAAGGCATCGACCGCGGCCTGCATGCGCAGCGCCAGCACCATAAGGTGGCCCTGCGACGGCGCCATCGAGACGCGCCACACCGGCCTTTCGCTGCCATCGGCGAACGGCGCGCAATCGCGGATGTCACGCCAGACAGAATACGAGACCGAACCGGAAATCTCCTGCAGCGGACCGGCGTTTTTCAGCAGGTCTTTCAGCGCCGCGATGCGGTAGGCGACCGACGGGCCGAAACCCTCGATGCGCAGCAGCGTCGCCGCATCGCTGCCGAGACTGCCGCCGGCGACCCGCGCGGCGACCCGTTCAGGGAGATGGGCCGCACTCGACACCTCCGCGCTGGAACCCAGTGCCAGCGCCATGGCGGCGGTGGCATGATCGTCGAGCAGGCCACGGATGGCGAGCGTGACTTCGGTCTCGGCAGCGGGAAGCACCTTGAAGGTGACGTCGGTGAACACCGCCAGCGTGCCCCAGCTGTTGGCCATCAGCTTGGACAGATCATAGCCGGTGACATTCTTGACCACACGGCCGCCCGACTTGAAGGCCTCGCCACGGCCGGAAACGGCCGCGATGCCAAGGATGTGATCGCGCGCAGCCCCGGCCTTCAGCCGCCGCGGGCCGGAAAGGTTCGCGGCCAGCACGCCGCCGATCGTGCCTCGTCCTGGTTCACCGCCGAGCAGCGGGCCGTAGTCCATCGGCTCGAAGGCCAGTTGCTGGCCGTTTTCGGCAAGCAGGCTTTCGATCGCGGCCAGCGGCGTGCCGGCTTTCGCCGACAGCACCAGTTCGGCCGGCTCATAGAGCGTGACGCCGGACAGGTTCGACAGGTCGAGCGTATGCTCGCTCTGCTGCGGCCGGCCGATGCCGCGCTTGGAACCATGGCCGAGGATCTCGAGCGGCGAGTCTTCCGCTGCGGCCCAGGCGATGGTGGAGAGGGTTTCCGCTGATGTGGTCGGGGTGAAGGTGGTCATGCGGCAGAACCACCAGTCGTAAATGACGAGAAGCCGCGATCCTTCCCACCCCCCTCTGTCCTGCCGGACATCTCCCCCGCAAGGGGAGAGATCGGATGTCGCTTAGGCTTTCGCCAACCATCAACGCTTGAAGGCGAGCAGGACGTTGAAGCAGCCAATCTCCCCCCTTGCGGGGGAGATGTCCGGCAGGACAGAGGGGGGTGTCCAAGCGCCAACATACCCCTCAAAACCTCGGAATGTCCGGAAACGCCGTCTGCCCGCGATGCACGTGCATCCTTCCGAGTTCGGCGCATCGCCTCAGCTGCGGAAACACCTTGCCTGGGTTGAGCAGGTGATTGGGGTCGAAGGCGCATTTGACGCGCATCTGCTGGTCGAGATCGATCTGGTTGAACATTTCCGGCATCAGGTCGCGCTTCTCGACGCCGACCCCGTGCTCACCGGTCAGCACGCCGCCGACCTTGACGCAGAGCCGCAATATGTCGGCGCCGAAACTCTCCGCGTTGTCGAGCTCGCCGGGCACGTTGGCGTCGTAGAGGATCAGCGGATGCAGATTGCCGTCGCCGGCGTGGAAGACATTTGCAACGCCGAGCCCGTATTTCTCCGACAGTTCGCGCATGCCGGCGAGGACGCGCGGCAATTCCTTGCGCGGGATGGTGCCGTCCATGCAGTAATAGTCGGGCGAGATGCGGCCGACCGCCGGGAAGGCTGCCTTGCGGCCGGCCCAGAAACTCAGCCGCTCCTGCTCCGATTGCGAAATGCGGCATGTGGTCGAGCCGTTCCTATAGGCAATGGCTTCGACCAGGCCGATCAGATGGTCGACCTCGACACCCGGCCCGTCCAGCTCGACGATCAGCAGCGCCTCGACATCCAGGGGATAGCCGGCCTGGACGAAATCCTCGGCGGCGTGGATGGCCGGGCGGTCCATCATCTCCATGCCGCCCGGGATGATGCCGGCGCCGATGATGTCGGCGACACATTGGCCGGCTTGCTCGCTGGTCGGGAAGCCGATCAGCAGGGCACGCGCCGTCTCGGGCTTCTTCAAAATGCGGACGGTGACCTCGGTGACGACACCGAGCAATCCTTCGGAGCCGGTCATCACGCCGAGCAGGTCGTAGCCTTCCGCGTCGAGATGGCTGCCGCCGAGGCGCACCACCTCGCCATTCATCAGCACCATCTCGATACCAAGCACATTATTGGCGGTGAGACCGTATTTTAGGCAGTGCACGCCGCCGGAATTTTCCGCGACATTGCCGCCGATCGAGCAGGCGATCTGGGAGGATGGATCGGGGGCGTAATAGAAGCCCTCCTGCTCGACGGCGGTGGTGATGCCGAGATTGGTGACGCCGGGCTGAGCGACGACGATGCGGTTCTGGAAATCGATCTCGAGGATGCGGTTGAAGCGGCTCATCACCAGCAGCACCGCGTCTTCCAGCGGCAGCGCGCCGCCGGAGAGCGAGGTGCCGGAGCCGCGCGGCACGACGCGGATATTGCGGTCACTGCAATATTTCAGCACGCGCGAGACCTGCGCCACGGTTTGCGGCAGCACCACGACCAGCGGCAATTGCCGGTAGGCGGTGAGCCCATCGCTCTCGAAGGCGCGCATCGCATTGGCTGCGTCGACGACGCCCTCGCCCGGCACGATGATGCGCATATCGGCGACGATCTCATCGCGCCGGCGCAGCGTGGCGTCGTCTGGTTTCGGCATCGCAAGACCGGACATCGACAGCCTCCTTCGACCGACTGGTAAAAATCTTTTACCAGCGACGGCTATCGGTTGCAAATGCCGCTTTGGCCGGGATCGCGGGCCTATGGCCGGGACAGCCTTTCGCAGCGGCAATCTGCCGCTGCGCGCCCCACACTACTCGCCCGGCTGCTTGCCCGGTTCGGAGTGCATGCGGCGGACACGGCGCACGCCCCACCAGACGAGCAGGACGGCGAGCGGCACCGAGGCGGCGGTGACCATTTCCGGCGCAAAGGCATGGCCGAAGATCGAGGCGCCCTTGGCGACGTAGCCGATGAGGCCGACGACATAGTAGGAAACGGCGGCGACCGAGAGTCCCTCCACCGTCTGCTGCAGGCGCAATTGCAGGCGGGCGCGATTGTTCATCGATGCCAAGAGATCGCGGTTCTGCTTCTCGACCTCGACGTCGACCCAGGTGCGCAGCAGCGTGGTGGCACGGGTCAGCTTGCGCGACAGATTGGCCTGGCGCTCCTCGACCGAACGGCAGGTGCGCATGGCCGGCGCGACGCGCCGCTGCAGGAACCCGCCCCAGGTGTCGTAGCCGGGCACGGCTTCTTCCTCGAGCGCCTCCAGCCGCTCGCCGACGATGCCGTCATAGGCACGGCTGGCGCCGAACCGATAGAGGCTGGAGGCGGCATCCGCCTCCAGTTCGGCGGCAAGTTCGGTCAGGTCGGCCAGCAAGGTCTGGCTGTCGCGGGTTTCGGCGACCTTCATTTCCAGCGTGGTCTGGGCCAGCCTGTCCTCGATGCGGCGGGCACGCCCCGAAAGCATCAGCGCCAGCGGCAGCCCAAGCATGGCCAGCGTGCGGTAGGTCTCGATATCGATCAGCCGCTGCGACAGCGCCCCGGTGCGCGCCGGTGTCAGCCCGCGATCGAGCACCAGCATGCGGGTCAATCCGTCGCCATCCTGGCGGAAATCGGTGACGATGGCCGCGTTGCCGCGCTCGACCAGCGAATAGCACAGGCTGGTCGGGTCGAAGCCGGCGATCAGCCGCTCGTTCGCCGGTGTCCATTTGCGGATTTCGAGCCTGATGCCGGAAATCACCGTGCCCGGCGGCGAAAACCCGTTGCCGAAGGGGGTATCTTCTTGCCCCCTGCCGTTTTCGGCGAGCGGCCCTTCCCAGAGATAGGTCGAGAACTCCGTGTGCCGTTCCCAGCGCAGCGAGCCCTTGCCCCACTTCATCGCGTGATGGCGGGCATGGCGGTCGGGCGCGGCAATACCAAGGCGCTGCGACAGTTCCGAAAGCACTGCCAGATCGACGCTCGATCCGCCTTCGGTCATGAAGGAAAGCTGCACCAGCACGCGCGGCTTTTCGACCAGCGGATGCGGTCGGGCGTGGACCTCGCCGAGCGCGCCGGGCCGACCTTCGTGCGCCGGAAAGCCCATGACGCTGCCGCCCATGGCTTTGGCGCGCAGCTGGAATTCGAGATTGGACGGGTCGGCGTCTGGCACGGCTGGTCCCCCGGGCTTCTCTGAGCCCTTTGGCAATGATGTCCCTCTAGAGCGGTTTTATCGTTTCACGGAAACGCCGAACCGCTCTATCCCTTTGATTCTGCGCAATTCCGGACGGAAAACCGTTTCACACTTTTCCTGGAATTGCTCTAGAGGCAATCGCCAGGGGACGCAAACAGCCAGTTTAGCAGAAGGTGATATGAAGCCGCGGCTGTGAAACCGACCCGGCCGGGCGAATTGGATAAATAATTTGACCAGTTGGCGACGCTGGCTTTATCTTGCGCGACATCGGTTCAACCCCCAGGCACCCCGTTTGAGCGACATTTTCTCCCGGATCGAGCATTCGCGCACCGCCGACGAGGTGGTGCAGCAGATCGAGAGCCTGATCCTCGAAGGCGTGCTGCGCACCGGCGACCGGCTGCCGGGCGAGCGCGAGCTGGCGCGCCAGTTCGAGGTGTCGCGGCCGATCCTGCGCGATGCCTTGAAAGCCTTGGAAGGGCGCGGGCTATTGACGACACGGCCAGGCGGCGGCACCCATGTCGCCGACGTCATCGGCCAGCTGTTCACGAAGCCGGTGGCCGACCTGATCTCGATGCATCGCAAGGCGGTGACCGACTATCTGGAGTACCGCCGCGAGATCGAGGCGGTGGCGGCGGAATATGCGGCGCGGCGCGCCACATCGGACGATCTGGCGCTGCTCGACCGCATCATGGCACGGATGGACGAGGCGCACCGGACCGGCAATTTCGACGACGAGGCGGAAATCGACGTTGAGTTCCATCACGCGATCTGCGAATGCGCGCACAACATCATCCTGCTGCACACGCTGCGCGCCTGTTACCGGCTGCTGTCGGAAGGCGTGTTCCAGAACCGGCGGCTGGTGTTCAGCGTGCCGGGTGCGCGCGAGGCGCTGCTTTCGCAGCACCGGGCAATCTACACCGCGGTCAAGGCCGGCGATCCGGCCGCGGCGCGGCAGGCGGCGATGGACCACATCTCCTATGTCGAACGGTCGATGGCCGAGGCCGAGCGCAGCGGCGACTGGCAGCGCGTGTCGCGGCTGAGGCTCAGGCAGCGCTCCGAGCCCGGTGATGGCGAGCCGGCAAGAAAACAGCCGTAGGCCGCGGCCAGAAAATTCAACGAAGAACCAGCGAAGAACCAGCGGAAAAAGATCCATGAGCAGCATCCTCACCATCGCCGACCTCAAGGACCTGGCGCGCCGCCGTGTGCCGAAGATGTTCTTCGACTACGCCGATTCCGGCGCCTGGACCGAAAGCACCTACCGAGCCAACGAAGAGGATTTCCAAAAGATCAAGTTCCGCCAGCGCGTGCTGGTCGACATGGACAACCGCTCGCTGGAATCGACCATGATCGGCGAGAAGGTGGCGATGCCGGTGGCGCTGGCGCCGACCGGCATGACCGGCATGCAGCATCCGGACGGCGAGATGCTGGCGGCGCAGGCGGCGGAAGAATTCGGCGTGCCGTTCACGCTGTCTACGATGAGCATCTGCTCGATCGAGGATGTCGCGTCGGTGACCAGGAAGCCGTTCTGGTTCCAGCTCTATGTGCTGCGCGACAAGGATTTCGTCTTCGATTTGATCGACCGGGCAAAGGCGGCGAAATGTTCGGCGCTGGTGCTGACGCTCGACCTGCAGATCCTGGGCCAGCGCCACAAGGATATCCGCAACGGGCTTTCGGCGCCGCCGCGGATGACGCCGAAGCACCTCTGGCAGATGGCGACAAGGCCGCGCTGGTGCGTCGGCATGGCCGGGACCAAGCGCCGGAGCTTCCGCAACATCGTCGGCCATGCCAAGGGCGTCGGCGACCTCGCCTCGCTTTCGTCGTGGACGAAGGAGCAGTTCGATCCGCATCTGTCGTGGAAGGACGTCGCCTGGATCAAGGAGCGCTGGGGCGGCAAGCTGATCCTGAAAGGCATTCTCGACAAGGAAGATGCGATGATGGCGGCCAGGTCGGGTGCCGATGCGATCATCGTTTCCAACCATGGCGGCCGCCAGCTCGACGGCGCCTCGTCATCGATCATGGCGCTCGAAGAGATCGCCGATGCCGTCGGCGACACGATCGAGGTGCATATGGACGGCGGCATCCGTTCCGGCCAGGACGTGCTCAAAGCACTGTGCCTCGGCGCCAAGGGCACCTATATCGGCCGGCCTTTCCTGTACGGCCTCGGCGCACTCGGCAAGGAAGGGGTTACCAAGGCGCTGGAAATCATCCGCAAGGAGATGGACATAACGCTGGCACTGTGCGGAAAGCGTCTGGTCACCGACATGGGCAAGGATCAGCTTCGGCGCTAAAGTCCCGTGACGGCATGACCACGGAGGCGACGCAGGCATTGACGGAGCCCGGCATCAATTTTTACGAGGCGCGCGGACCGCAAGGCATGCGCCTTTTTGCGATCGGCGATGTGCACGGCCGGCTCGACCTGCTGGCCGCCATGCACCGGCGGATCGAGGCGGAGCTCGGTCAAAGGCCGTCGGCCGATTGGCGCGTGATCCATCTCGGCGACTATGTCGACCGCGGCCCGGACTCCAAAGGCGTCATCGATTTCCTGATCGACGCGCAAAAACGCGATCCGCGTCACCTGATGCTGGCCGGGAATCATGATCTCGGCTTTCTCGATTTTCTCGATGTCCCCGATCCGGACGGGCTGTTCATGCGCTATGGCGGCATCCAGACGGCGCTGTCGTATGGTGTGTCACTCGGTGGGAGCAGCGCCTGGTTTGGCCGCGCCGATGCGGCATTGCGGCAAGGGCACGCCGCACTGGTCGAGGCGGTGCCGCAGAACCATGTCGAATTCCTGCGCTCGCTGCCCTTTTCAGTGACGTTCGGCGATTTCTTCTTCTGCCATGCCGGCATCCGGCCCGGCATTGCGCTGGAAAGCCAGAGCCCGCAGGACCTGATCTGGATCCGCGAGGTCTTCCACGATCACACCGGTCTTCATCCCAAGATCGTGGTGCACGGCCATACGCCGGTGCCCAAGCCCGAGATCACAGGCAACCGCGTCAATGTCGACACCCTCGCCTGGCAGTCGGGAAACCTCACCGCGCTCGTCGTGGACGGCGCGGACAAGCATATCCTGACAGTCACGGGTGAGCGGGCTTAGGGAAGGCGTGGGGTTATGAGCAGAGGGTCTAGCGAAGCGCGGCGGTGACGCCGTAGCCGTCGACGGCATTGTGGTTGTTGGCTGCGTCGGCGGAATAAATGCCGAGGCCGCACAAGACAATGGCCGACAACATGGCAAAGGACAAAAAGGCTGCTTTCACGGACGTCATCTCTTGTTGAGCTTCCTGCATCTATACACGAGCGGGTTACCAATGCGTTGAAACGCAAAATTCGTCGCAAATGTCTGACGGTTTCGCGCTTCTAGGCATGTTCTGTATCGGCGGTGTGTCGCGCGGGTCACAGGATAGGTTCATCGCGGTTGCACGGAAGATGCAGAGCGGCGCCTTTTAGGCTAGCGGATTGACACAGGCCAAGGATGAAACGCGTTATCCCCGGCGGATTTGGCGCCGCGTGCCAAATATGCAACGTCGCCAAATAGGCAACGTTGGCTGTATGAGTCATCAGATCGTCGCCACCCAGGCGCGGGCGATGGCCAGGCCGGCGGCATCGGCTTGCGGTCCGTTGCGGGCCATTTCATCGTCGAGCCGACCTGCCCATTCAGGATGCCGCTCGGCAATCAGCGGTGCGAAGGAGGTGCTCCAGTCGCGAACCATCGGCCGGTCGGCCTCGAAATGGAACTGGAAGCCATAGACGGCGCGGCCGATGCGGAACGCCTGGTTCTCGGCGACGGCGTTGCCGGCCAGCCGCACGGCCCTCTCAGGCAAGACAAAGGTGTCGTCGTGCCATTCGAAGATCGGGAATTTTTCGGGCAAGGCGGCGAGCACCGGATCGGCGTTCGCGGCCGCGGTGAGCGCGACCTCGTGCCAGCCGAACTCCGAGGCACCGCCGATCTGGTTCTCGCCGCCAAAGGCGCGCGCGACCAACTGGCCGCCAAGGCAGATGCCGAGCACCGCGCGATCCCTCTCGGCAAAATCGCGCGTCAGGTCGAGCAGGCCCGGAAAATAAGGACAGAGCTCGTCGTCCAGTGCATTCTGGGCGCCGCCGAGCACCACCATGGCGTCATGCCCGCCGCTATCTTGCGGCAGCGCGTCGCCGCGATAGGGCCGGCGCAGGTCGATATCGGCGCCGGCCTCGACAAGCGCCGCGCCGATCTGGCCAAGGCCCTCATTGTCGAAGTTCTGGACGACCAAGACCCGCATCGAAACCTGCTGACATGAAATAGATGCAGCGAGCGATATCATGGCGCCAGCATCGCAGCCAACAAGGAACGCCTATGCCACTGCAAAACCGGGTCGATCCGTTCGGCGCCATCCATGCCGTGCCGGAGCGCGGCCTGTTCATGGGCAATCGCGGCATCATTCACGACGCCGAGACGAGAACGCTGTTGAAGAAGCGCTGGGCGCTGCAAGCCTGGATCATCTGCGTCTGCGAATTCCGCAATGTGCGGCGCGAGCCGATGGGGCGCAACCGGCAAAGCGACGACCAATTGGGCGGCAAGGCCGGCTGGACCGAACTGTTTTTCCTCGACGAGGTGACGGCGCTGGCGGCCGGGCACCGGCCGTGCTTTTTCTGCCGGCGCGAGCGAGCCAGGGATTTTGTCCAGCGCTTCGGCGACGCCTTCGGCATTGCCGAGCCGCGCGCGCCGCAACTCGACAAGCGCCTGCACAAGGAGCGCCTGGCATCGGGCGGACCGGCGCCGAGACTGGAACCGGAGGCGCTTGCGGACTTGCCGGACGGCACGATGATCTCGTCAGGAAACAGGGCGTACGCCCTGTTTGACGGCGCCGCGCTGTCCTGGAGTTTCGGCGGCTATCGCGAACCGGTGGGGTTCGGCGGTTTTACCGACGGTCCAATCCACATGCTCACGCCGGCGACAACTGTTTCGGTGCTGCAGCAAGGCTACGAGCCTGTCTGGCATCCTTCCGCCGAGGCTTGACGCCGAGGGTGACGTTGCCGCATTCCTCGGCGATGCGCGCCAATTACAAGATGCAGCGGCTGTTCGTGCCGGACGAGCTTGGACCGGATACCGAGTTCGAGGTCGGCCCGCAGCAGAGCCATTATCTCTCCCATGTGCTGCGGCTCGGCGAAGGCGCCGAGGTTCTGGTGTTCAACGGCCGCGACGGCGAATGGTCGGCGGCGATCGCCGCGAAATCGAAGAAGGCGTTGCGCCTGAAGGTGCTGGAATTGCAGCGGCCGCAGCCGCCACTGCCCGATCTCGTCTATTGCTTCGCGCCGCTGAAGCAAGGACGGCTCGACTACCTCGTGCAAAAGGCGGTGGAGATGGGCGCTGGCACCCTGCAGCCGGTCATCACCCAGCATACGCAAGTGGCAAGACCCGGCATCGAGCGCCTGCGCGCCAATGTCGTCGAGGCGGCCGAACAATGCGGCATATTGGCGGTACCGGATGTGCGCGAAGCGGAAAAATTCGAGCGCCTGCTCGGCAACTGGGATCGTGAGCGGCGGCTGATCTTCTGCGACGAGGATGCCGCCACCAACAATCCCCTGCCGGCATTGCAGGCGGTGCGGGAGAACAAGCTCGCGCTGCTGGTCGGGCCGGAGGGCGGCTTTTCCGACGAGGAACGCGGGATGCTGAGAGCGCTGCCCTTCGTTACCGCCATTCCGCTCGGGCCGCGCATCCTGCGAGCGGATACGGCGGCGGTGGCGGCACTGGCGCTGATCCAGGCGACAATCGGCGATTGGTGATCAATTCCCGTTACCCTCTGGCTCAGGATTTTTCGCTTGATCGGCTACTGACATTTCGTCCATCTAGCGCCGGCGGTCGTCCGGCCGCTCTGCAGCGCAGCGCGTCCTTTCGGGCGCGCAAAGGACGCTGTAGCATATTGATTGGGCACATGATCCTTTCCGAAAATCGAAGCCGATTTTCGGGGTCATGTGCGGAGGGCTGTTATGGCGCGCGATACTACCGATTTCCGGCCGATAGAAAGCGTCGACGAACTCGTCGAGCATCTGGCCGAAGGCAACAAGCCGCGCGACAAATGGCGGATCGGCACCGAGCACGAGAAATTCCCGTTCTACATCGACGGCAATGCGCCGGTGCCCTATGGCGGCGAGCGCGGTATCCGCGCCATCCTCGAAGGCATGCAGGACAAACTCGGCTGGGACCCGATCATGGATGCCGGCCGCATCATCGGCCTGGTCGAGCCGACCGGCCAGGGCGCGATCTCGCTGGAGCCCGGCGGCCAGTTCGAGCTGTCCGGCGCGCCGCTGGAGACGATCCACCAGACCTGCCGCGAAGGCAATGCGCATCTGGCGCAGGTACGCGAGATCGCCGAACCGATGGGCATTCGTTTTCTCGGCCTTGGCGGCAGCCCGAAATGGTCGCTGGCCGAGACGCCGAAAATGCCGAAATCGCGCTACGAGATCATGACCCGCTACATGCCCAAGGTCGGTACCAAGGGCCTCGACATGATGTACCGGACCTGCACCATCCAGGTGAACCTCGACTTCGAGAGCGAAGCCGACATGCGCCGCAAGATGCAGGTGTCGCTGAAATTGCAGCCACTGTCGACGGCGCTGTTTGCCAACTCGCCCTTCACCGAAAGCCGGCCGAACGGCTTGCAGAGCTGGCGCGGTGAGATCTGGCGAGACACCGACAACCAGCGCTCCGGCCTGCTCGAATTCTGTTTCTCTCCCGATTTCGGCTTTGCCGATTACGTCGAATGGGCGCTCGACGTGCCGATGTATTTCGTCATCCGCGACGGCCAGTACCATGACATGACGCACATCACCTTCCGCCAGTTCATGGCAGGTGCTGCCCGTAACGAACTGCCGGACGGGCTGCCGACGATGGGCGACTGGGCGAACCATCTGTCGACGCTGTTCCCCGACGTGCGGCTGAAGCGCTTTCTTGAAATGCGCGGCGCCGATGGCGGGCCGTGGCGGCGCATCTGCGCGCTACCGGCCTTCTGGGTCGGGCTGCTCTACGATGCGGCTGCGCTCGACGCGGCCGAGGCGCTGACCTCGAGCTGGAGCTATGACGAAGTGCTGGCAATGCGCAACGCAGTGCCGGAACAGGGCATTTCGGCGCCCTTCCGTAACACGACGTTGCGCGAGATCGCCCGCGACGTGCTCGTCATCTCGCGCATGGGACTGAAGAACCGCGACCGCAAGAACCGCGACGGCTATGACGAGACCTCGTTCCTCAACACGCTGGACGAGGTCGTCGCGCGCGGCACGACCAGCGCCGAAGAGATGCTGTCGGCCTACCACACACGCTGGGGCGGCTCGATCGAGCCGGTGTTCATGGAATACGCGTATTAACGCTTCGCTATCCGCATGAGCCACGGTCCGGCAAATTCGCTTCAATCAGTGATGGAAACGAACTAGGCTTCTCCAAACGAGGATTTTCCCGGAGGAGAAAACAATGCCTTCCTTGTTCGATATTCTGGCACAGGCCCAGAACGGCAACGGCATGCAGGCGCTGGCCCAGCAGTTCGGGCTTTCGCAGCAGCAGACGCAGGCGGCGGTCGCGGCGCTGCTGCCGGCCTTTTCGCAGGGGCTGAAGCGCAACACAGCGGACCCTTACGGGCTCGGCTCCTTCATGACGGCGATGGCCAGCGGCCAGCACGCCAAATATTTCGAAGATGCAAGCCGGGCCTTCTCACCGCAGGGTCTCGATGAAGGCAACGGAATTCTGGGGCATTTGTTCGGCTCGAAGGATCTGTCACGCGCCGTCGCCAGCCAGGCCGCGCAAGCGAGCGGTGTCAGCCAGCAGGTCCTGCAGCAGATGCTGCCGGCAATCGCCTCGATGATGATGGGCGGGCTGTTCAAGCAGACCACCAACCAGCTAGGCGGACAGATGCATGCGGCAGGGGGTGGGCCCGGCGGCGGCAATCCGCTCGGCGAACTCATCGAGCAGATGATGCGGCAAGCGGGCGGCGGCAGCCAGGCGCCGGCCCCTCAGCCTGCAGGCCCAGCGGACAATCCGCTCGGCAAGGTGCTGCAGGATATGTTCGGCGGCGCACAGCAGCCGCAACAGACGCAGAGCCCTTACGGCGACAACCCGCTCGGCAAGGTATTGCAGGACATGTTCGGCGGCGGGCAGCAGCCGCAAACCCAGCCGCAGCAGACACAGAACCCTTATGGTGACAATCCGCTCGGCAAGGTGCTGCAGGACATGTTCGGCGGCGGCGCGCAACAGCCGCAGCAGCCGCAGAACCAGCCCCAGCAGACACAGAACCCTTATGGTGACAATCCGCTCGGCAAAGTACTGCAGGACATGTTCGGCGGTGGTGCGCAACAACCGCAGCCGCAGGCGCGTCAGGCGCCCCAGCAGCCCCAGGCGCCGCAGCCGCAGGCCAATCCGAGCGGCAGGCCGAGAAATCCGTTCGACGACCTGTTCGGCAAGATGTTCGAGACGGGTGCCCAGCAGCGCGACGACTACCAGAAAGGCATGGAGTCGATCTTCGACCAGTTCAAGCAGGGTATGGGCCGGCGGTAGACTAGACACCGGCATCCAATCATCAGTGCCGCCCAAAAAAGAAAGCCCGGTCCTGGGAGGACCGGGCAGCGCGCAGGCTGGCCGGGGGGATCCGGCAGGGAGTGGGGAGCCTGCGTAACTTGGTGGCTTCGTGCCTCAAAAAGGTTCAATGCGACCAAAATCGCGAATTTGTGCGATCAGGCCACCTTGCGGGCAATATCCTCGATCGTTTCGGCGCGCTCGACCGCGATGACGCGAAGCCTCTCGGTCGGATCGCGGCCAAAGGGCACACCGACAGCGACGTGCAGGTCGGCGCGGGTCAGACCGATGTCGGCGAGCTCGGCATCCGACATCTCGCCGAGGCGATAAAAGGCGCGACGGTTTTTCCAGGCGCGGTAAACATTGGCAGCGGCATTGGCCACGCGCGTCGCAACGGCCGGACGCGAGGTGATGCGCGAGGTCTCGGTAGCGAAATCAAACGTAGCCATGTCGGTCTCCTTCACATTCGAACGAGCGAAACCAGTCGATCGGGCGCTGGCGACAGCGGCCGTTCCGGCTTCGATTCACATGCCTTCATGTGGACAGTCGGAATTTGCCACGGCGCGATTGATTAATCCAACGAATGTTTCTAATCTTTAGCATCAACATCAATGATGGATTAGACCGATGAAAGCGCCGCTCGATCTCGATCAGTTGCAGACCTTCATCTCGATTGTCGACACCGGCAGCTTTACCCGCGCGGCGGAAGCCGTGCATCGCACCCAGTCTGCGGTGTCGATGCAGATGCGGCGGCTCGAAGAGCGGATCGGCAAGCCGCTGTTCGAAAAAGACGGCCGCACCAACCGGCTGACCGAGGAAGGCGACAGACTGCTCTCCTACGCAAGGCGGCTGCTCTATCTCAACAAGGAAACACTGGCCGCCTTCGACGACCGCCGGCTCGAAGGCACCATCCGCATCGGCACGCCGGACGACTATGCCGATCGCTTCCTGCCCGAGATCATGGCGCGGTTTGCCCGTTCCAACCCGCATGTCGAACTGACCGTTATCTGCGAACCGACGCCGGGACTGGTCGAACACATCAAGCGCGGCAATCTCGACCTGGCGCTGGTGACGCACAATGACGCGCGCGGCCAATCGGAAGTGGTGCGGCGCGAACCGCTGCTGTGGGTTACCTCGGCCAATCATGCGACGCATGAGCAGCCGATCCTGCCGATGGCCTTCGGCCGGCCGAACTGCATCTGGCGGCGGGCCGCCGCCGACGTGCTCGACCAGCAGAACCGCGATTACCGCATCCTGTTCACCAGCTTCTCGGCCACCGTTATCGCCGCGGCGGTGCTTTCCGGCCTGGCGATCTCGGTGCTGCCGGAATGCGCGCTGCGGCCCGGCATGCGGGTTCTGGGCGAGGCCGACGGTTTCGGCGCCCTGCCCGATTGCCGCATCGGCATCATGCGCGGCCAGACCTCGCGGCCGGAGATCGTCGACGCGCTCGCCCGCCATATTTCGGAAAGCCTCGACAATATTTCCGTGCCGCTCGGCGAGGAGACCGGCACGTTCGATTTCGCCGCCCTCGCCTTCGCGAAGATGAAGCGGACCAAGCCGAACCAGATCCTGCCGGGCTGGTAGGGCTTCGTGTCTCATAGCGCCATGGGGCCTGCCACCGCGGAGCCGATGCAAGTTAGGGCTCAATGACGACGGAATTCAGTGCGACGAGGATCATCGCCGCGGTACCGGCAGCGGCGAGATAGACGGCCATCCGCACACCCTCAGCGGTAGCGACGCGCAGCGCTTCTCCTGTCAAACCGCCGGTGCCGGCGTTTGCAACGGCTACCAGGACAGCCAGCCCCACCGCGCTACCGACCTGCTGACCCGTGGATGCAATGCCTGAGGCGATGCCTTGCTCATGCGCGGCAACGCCCTTGGCTGCGGCTGCGAACATTGTTGGAAAGGTGATGCCGCCGCCGAGGCTGAAGACAATCAGTCCGGGGACCAGGTCGGCATAAGTGCTGTCCGCCGACATGGCCATGCCCAGGCCCGCCGTACCAATCGCGCCGATCGCAAGGCTGACGACGAGTGTGTTTCGTGTACCCAGACGGGTCGCCATCCGACCGCTCAGCGCATTGCCCGACAAGACGGCCAACATCGGGACCATGAAGGCGAAACCAGTCTGCAGAACGCCGAAGCCCTGCACTGTCTGGAAGTAGAAAGACAGGAAATAGAGCAAAGAACCGAACGTGGCGGTGAACAGGAATGTGGTGACGACGCCGGTGCTGAGGTTGCGGTTGGCCAGCAGCCGCAGCGGCAGCAACGGGTCGCGGCTATGCGCCTCTATGGCCACGAAGAGCGCCAGCAACAGGATCCCAACGGCAGCGCTGACCAGAATACCCTGTGAGGCCCAGCCGTACTCTGGACCCTGGACGAGCGTGAAAACGAGCAGGGTGGTACCGACCGTCGCCGTCAATGCGCCCGGCAGATCGAACTTGCCGCCTGACTGGTACCCGCTGTCTCCTAGAATCACCGGAAAGGCCGCCACGATCGCGATGCCGGCCAAAGGCACGTTGACGAAGAACACCGCCTCCCAGCCGAATGCCTGGGTCAGCACGCCGCCAAGCAACGAGCCCAGAACCATGCCCCCGGCACCAGAGCCGGCCCATACGGACAAAGCGATATTGCGTTCGCGACCTTCGCTGAAGGTGGTGTTGACCAGCGACAGGGTGGCCGGGAAAAAGAAAAGCGCCGCCCAAGCCCTGCACGGCGCGCGCGGCAATCAGGATCTGAGGCGTCGTGGCGAAACCGCCGACCAGCGAAGACACTGCGTAGAGGACAAGCCCGAAAACGAACATTCGCCGCCGCCCAAGCAGGTCGGATGCCCTGCCTCCAAGCAAGAGGAAGCCGCCAAACGCAACCGCATACGCACTCACGACCCATTGCAGGGTCTGCGCCGAGAAGCCGAGGCCCAGGCCGACCTCGGGCAAAGCGACAAAAACGATATTGTAGTCGATCGAAATAACAAGCTGGGCAAAAGCCAGCAATGTCAAAACCAGACCAAACCGTGGTCGGGCCGATACGTCAGCCACGCTCGAGTGGTGGCTCATATTCAACTGGTCGGTCATGCCTATTCCTTTTCCAAATGGAGCCCAGCACCTGCTGATCAGCGCGGCAATTGGCAAGGTAATATCTGGACGAAACAGCCAAAATGGTATAGAATTGGAAGTATCGTCCTCTATTGGCAACGATGTGCGACTGTGCTGGATCTGAACGATCTTTATTATTTTGCGAAGGTGGTCGAGAAACAGAGCTTCACTGCCGCAAGCCACGCGCTTGGACGATCAAAGTCCAACATCAGCCGGCGCATCATCGAGCTCGAGAAGCAGCTGGGCGTCTGTCTTATCCAGCGAACCTCCCGCAGCTTCGCCGTCACTGATATCGGCCAGGAGGTCTATCAGTTTGCTGTGGGAATGCTGGTCGAGGCGGAATCGGCCGAAGGCGCCGCGGCGCGACGACTGGCCGAGCCCAGCGGTACGGTCCGCTTCACCTGCTCGATCGGCATGGCGCAGTCGTTCCTGGCGGAATTGCTACCCCGGTTCCTTTTAAAGTTTCCCAAGGTAAACATCATCCAGCACGCGACCAACAGGTATGTGGATCTTGTCGACGAGGGGTTTGACCTTGCACTTCGCGGCCATGTCGAGCCGCTGCCCGATTCCAGCCTGATCCAGCGTCGGTTCGCGCCGACGCCCTGGCACCTTTTCGCCGCACCCATCTATCTTGCCGGCGCAGGCATACTGACAAGCCCACAGGACCTTGCCGGCCATGGCGGCCTGGCATTGAACGGGCCGACCGGCGGGGCGGTCTGGAATCTGCGCAACACCGGCGGCGAGACTGTGCTGATGCCGTTCACGGCGCGCTTGCGCAGCGACGATCTGGGAACACTGAAACAGGCTGCCATCGCGGGCCTGGGGATCGTGGCGCTGCCGGCCTATTTCTGCCAGGCCGAAACAGGCAATGGCATATTGCAACGCATCCTGCCGCAATGGACGGCGGGAGAGGCTGGGATCACTTTGCTGTCGCCTTCGGGGCGCAGCCTGTTGCCGGCAGTTCGAGCGTTCAGCGATTATCTGGCTGCCGAATTTTTGGCCGTAGCGAGATGATGGGATCGCGTTATGACACGCGGCCGGATACAGGCGCCTTGACGGCGGCCAACAACCGTCCCCCAATCGGCCGATGAGCGACACAGCATCCGAATCACGCACCAACGCCACCGAGTATACGGTGAGCGAGATTTCCGGCGCGCTGAAGCGCACGGTCGAGGACGTCTTCGGCAATGTACGGGTGCGCGGCGAGATTTCCGGCTATCGCGGGCCGCATTCCTCCGGCCATGCCTATTTCTGCCTGAAGGACGATCGCGCGCGGCTCGACGCCGTGGTGTGGAAGACCACGATGAGCCGGCTGAAATTCCGTCCAGAGGAAGGCATGGAGGTGATCGCCACCGGCAGGCTGACCACCTATCCCGGAAAGTCCAACTACCAGATCGTCATCGACAATCTTGAGCCGGCCGGTGCCGGCGCGCTGATGGCGCTGCTGGAAGAGCGCAAGCGCCGGCTGCAGGCCGAAGGCCTGTTCGACGCCGGCCGCAAGCGCCTGCTGCCCTTCATGCCGCGCGTCATCGGCGTCGTCACCTCGCCGACAGGCGCCGTCATCCGCGACATCATCCACCGCATCAAGGACCGCTTTCCGCTGCATGTGCTCGTCTGGCCGGTGCGGGTGCAGGGCGAAATGGCGGGAGCGGAGGTGACCGCTGCTGTCAACGGCTTCAACGCACTGCCATGGGACGGCGCCATCCCGCGGCCCGACCTGTTGATCGTGGCACGCGGCGGCGGCAGCCTGGAGGATCTGTGGGGCTTCAACGACGAAGCGCTCGCCCGGGCCGTCGCCGCTTCGGCCATTCCGTTGATTTCCGCGGTCGGCCACGAGACCGACTGGACGCTGGTCGATCTGGCCGCGGATGTGCGGGCGCCGACGCCGACGGGCGCCGCCGAAATCGCCGTGCCGGTCAAGGTCGACCTCGAAGCGACGCTTGCCGGTCTCAGCGCACGGTTGAACACCGCGGTGTCGCGCAATTTCGAACGCAAGCGGCAAGCGGCGCGCGCGGCCGCCCGTGCGCTGCCCTCGCCCGACCAGTTGCTGGCGCTGCCGCGGCGGCGCTTCGACGAGGCGACGAGCCGGCTTGGCCGGGCGCTGTCGGTCAGCGTCGAGCGCAAGCGGGCCAGGCTTCTGGGGCAGCGGCTGACGACGGCCACCTTGTCGCGGCGCATGAACGAAGCCCGCACGCTGACCCGCCGCGACCTCGCCCGTGCGCAAGCGGCGTTCCTTGCCATCGTGCGCGAGCGTCGGGCGCGGTTTTCGCGCACGGCGGCCAGACTGTCACCGGCGCCGATCGCGAGGCGGCAGAAACTGCAAGGCGATGCCCTGCTGGCCCTGACGCGGCGGCAGGACCACGCGATTTCGAGACGACTGGACCGTCTGCGTGGAAAACTGACGCAGGCCGATCGGTTGCTGGCGACGCTCTCGCACAAGGCCGTGCTGGCGCGGGGCTTCGCACTGGTCAAGGATGTGGACGGCGCGGTGGTCAAGCATGCGACGGACGTGGTGTCGGGAATGGCGCTTTCGCTGGAGTTCGCCGACGGCACCGCGGATGCAGTCGCCATCAGTGGCACGGCGCGGCCGAAGACGGTTGCCAAGCCCGCGGCCAAGCTCAAGGCGCCGGGCGGCCAAGGTTCGCTTTTCTGAGGAAGAAATGACCGACCCTCATCTTGCGACGCCCTCGGGCAAACCGCGCGCCCGCGCCTTCGCGATCCCATTCGATGGCACGCCGGGCCGCTTCAACGCCATCACCGATGTGCCTGGCGTGACGGTCGGCTATACCACGCTGATCTCAGGGGACGGGCCGCCCGTTGTCGGCAAGGGTCCAGTACGCACCGGCGTGACCGCGATCCTGCCACGGCCCAGGGGCGAACTGGCCGTACCGGCGTTCGCCGGCGTGTTCAGCGCCAATGGCAATGGCGAACTGACCGGCTCGCATCTGATAGAGGAACTCGGAGCGTTCAATCTTCCCATCACCATCACCAACACGCATTCCTGCGGCGTCAGCCGCGACGCAACGCTGCGCTGGATGCAGAAGGTGCTGCCGCAATCGCTCGACAGCGCCTGGGCACTGCCGGTAGCGGGCGAGACTTATGACGGCTTTCTAAACGACATCAACGGCCACCATGTGAGCTTCGAGCATGTATTTTCGGCGCTCGAGATGGCTGAAAGCGGGCCGATCGAAGAGGGCAGCGTCGGCGGCGGCACCGGCATGATCACCTTTGGCTTCAAGGCGGGATCGGGCACATCCTCGCGCAGCGTCGACTGGAACGGAGAGCGTTTCACGATCGGCTGCTTCGTCCAGTCGAATTTCGGTGCGCGGCGGAACCTTGTCGTGCGTGGCGTCAGGGCCGGAGCGGAACTCGCCGAACCGGCGATCCGGGACAACACGCCGCGAGCGGAAAAGAGCTCGATCATCGCGATCGTCGCCACCGATGCGCCATTCATGCCGCATCAGTTGAAAAGACTGGCGAAACGCGTGCCGCTCGGCGTCGCGCTGACCGGCGGCTATGGATACAATTCATCCGGCGATATTGTTCTCGCCGTCAGCACGGCCAATGCCGATGCGGCGCGCGGCGCCGCCGGCAAGCTGGTCAGCGCCGGCTACATACCGGATGCCGACATCAACCCGTTCTTCGACGCCGTCGTTCAGAGCGTGGAGGAAGCCATCCTCAACGCGCTGGTCGCCAATGATGACATGACCGGGCGCGACGGCAATTTCGTGCCGGCGTTGCCGAAAGCATGGCTCGAGGAGAGATTTGGCAAGGCTGCGCGGCGATAAGACCGCGCAACTGCATCAGACAGGCAATAATCGCCCGGCAGGTTTTGCCGGGGGCGATCCGTCAGCCGGCAGGCTTGTTGGAATTCTGCTCGTCCTGATCGGCCTCGGCCGCCTCTTCGAGCCTCGAAGCAATGAGCTCCTGAATGTCGCCGACCTCTTCCTGGATATCCTCAAGGGGTATGCCGGCTTCGGCAGCTTTGGCCGCACATTCCCTCGCGAGGGTCTCGGCCTGCTTCTCGATTCTGGCTGGCGAGGGCTGGCAATGGACTTTTTCGCCAATCCACCCGCGCAAGAACTCGATCGCGTGTTCACTCATACTGCTGTTTCCCTAGCGGCTATGCCGATTGGTAATCATAAACGTCGGCATCTTCGAAAAGATGCGTGCTGCCATTCGAGCCGACTCGGCTTCGCCCGGCAAGCCGAACTTGTCCGAGGTCCACAGAGCTGAAGGGAATGGTGGTTCAAGGAGCACGTTCTGGTTCTTGAGGACTGATTCTCTCGACGAAACTCGTTTGACCCGCGCTATTGTTTCTATTTGCTTTTTTTCGGTTTTCAAGCCGTTTTAGATCACAATAGATAACACAATAGCTAGCACATTTACCGCGCACTCGCCGGCACCACGTAAAAGGCGAGCCGTCAAAGCCGCCGCTATATAGTGACAACCATTTGCAATGTCGACTCTGCCCGCGATCCTGCTTCTTTCCGCCGCGCTTGCTGGGAGATATGTGGTGTGGCGGGCCTTGTGGTGCAAACTGCCGAGCGCCTCATGCAAGGCATGCAATAGCGCCTTGTGGAACCCTGAATTGCTTGTCTCAGGGTGGCTCTCTACCGCTGGCGATAAAGGATCATGCCGGCATGGTAGAGAACGCCTTCGACGAACTCACCGTCCGCGGTGAAGCCCGTATCGTCCCAGTATTCTATGTGGTTGCCCTGCACTTCATAGCGTCCCCGATAGGCGCTCTCGCGGTCACCGCGCGCTTCGTCATAACGGCCGTTCGGCAGGAGTTCGTGCCTGATATGGCGATCCTCGGTGACCCACATTCCGACATAGGGGTGATCTTGGCGCGTCATTGATTCCTCCGCAAGGATTGGAGTTGAAGGAAGGGTCAGGCCGGTTGGGGCTACAGAAACGGCAATACCCGTAAGCACTGCGGCCAAAGTGGATCGCATCAATGCGCCGCCTTCGTCGGACGCACGACGATCTCGTTGACGTCGACATCGTCGGGCTGTTCGATGGCGTAGCGCACGGCCCTGGCGATCGCATCGGGCTGTAGCGCAATTGCGCGCCATGTTTTCATGGCGGCGGCAGCGGCTTCGTCCGTGATCGTGTTCGCCAGTTCGCTTTCCACCACACCGGGATGAATGCAGGTTACGCGGATGGCGTCACACTCCTGGCGGAGCCCATCGGAAATCGCGCGGACGGCGTATTTCGTTGCGCAATAAACGGCAGCCGTAGGCGAGACGGCCAGTGCGCCGATGGAACCGATATTGATGATATGCCCGGAGCCGCGTGCCGTCATCTCGGGCAGAACCGCCGCGATGCCGTACAGAACACCTTTGATGTTGACGTCCACCATCAGCTCCCACTCGTCAATTTTCATGGCTGCCATGGCCGAGAGCGGCATGACGCCCGCATTGTTGACGATGACGTCGACCTGGCCCCATTCGGCCCGCGCAGCATCGGCGAATGCTGCGACGTCCGCCCTCCTGGTGACGTCGAGCGCTCGTACGCGAACGATTCCACCAGCTGCCTCGATTTCGGCTGCGAGGACTTCAAGGCGGTCGGTGCGCCGTGCGCCAAGCATCAGCTTTGCACCTGCCGCGCCAAGTTCGCGGGCGATGCCAGCACCGATGCCGCTGGAGGCACCGGTGATCAGAACAACTTTGTTCATGGTCATCGAGATGATCCTTTTGGTTCTGTGATTATTTTCACGATGTGAAGGGATGGCGTGCGGGTGAGCTCCCGCGGTGCGCCAGCCTTATTTGGGGTCACTGGGCGGTGTAGCCGCCATCAACCAGAAGCAAGGCTCCGGTGATGAAGCTGGACGCCGGCGAGGCTAGGAAGGCGATGGCCTCGGCAACTTCTTGCGGCTGGCCGATCCGGCCGATCGGATGCGCGTTGCCAAAGCTGCGCAGCATCTCCCGGCCATTCTCCACCACACCTTCCATGATGTCGGTTTCGATCACGCCAGGGGCAACGGCGTTGCAGCGAATGCCCATGCGCCCGTATTCGATCGCGATCACCTTGGTCAGCTGTGCGACAGCGGCTTTGGAGGATGCATAGGCCGCCTGCGTCTCGAAGGCCGCAACCGCCGAGATCGATGAGACGTTGACGATCGCGCCACCACCGCCGGCGGCCATCAATTCCACCGCGGCACGGGCGGTGACGAAGCTGCCGCGCGCATTGATCTGCAGGATGCGGTCATAGTCGTCGACCGAGGTCTCCGTCAGACGTTTGTTGAGCGTGCGACCGGCGTTGTTCACGACGATGTCCAGTCGTCCGAAGCGCTTCGCCGCGAGTTCGACCGAGCGTCTGGCCAGAGCCTCGTCAGCGACATCACCGACCAGGGTTGCCACATCCTCGGCTTCCAATTCACGTACGGTGTCGCTGAGATCGCTTGCCACGATCCGGGCACCCCTGGCACGCAGCAGCTCCGCCGTGCAGCGGCCGATGCCGCGTGCCGCGCCCGTCACGAGGGCGACTTTTCCATCCAGGTTCCAGGAGGAAGGCAGTGATGTCATGGGTTATCTCCTTGGTCATCCGGCATCGGCTTGATCGGGAGGATCAAGCCTTTCTTGCCATTGCGACAGAGATAGAGCCATGGCATTGTCGCGATAACCCGCCCGCTGGTAACCTCGATGGTAAGTTTAGCTAACCAATGGACATCGATCTCAATGCAATTGCCGTCTTCGTCACAGTGGCCGAGGAACGCAATTTCCGCGCTGCGGCAGACCGCCTGGGCGTGACGCGCTCGGCGGTCAGCTAGAGCGTCCTCAGGCTTGAACAGCGCCTGGGGATCGCATTGCTGCAGCGCACGACACGTAGCGTAAATCTGACCGAGGCGGGCGAGCGCCTGCTGGCGAGCGTCGCACCGGCGATCGCCGACGTGAACGCGGCAATCGAAGCCACCACGGAGTTTCTGGACCGCCCACGCGGCCGGCTGCGGATCGCGGTTTCGTCGATCGCGGAGACGTTTCTGTCAGGGCCGTTGCTGGCGTCCTTTGCAGAAAGATTTCCCGAGGTGCATCTGGATATCGTGGTCACCGACGAGGAATTCGACATCGTTGCCGAAGGTTATGATGCGGGCGTGAGGCTCGGCGAAGTGATCGAGCAGGACATGATTGCCGTGCCGGTATCGGGCGATCAGCGACAGATGGCCGTCTGCGCCCCGCGCTATCTCGAAAAGTTCGGAGCACCCGCCCATCCGCGCGAGCTTGTGGCTCATCGTTGTATCGGCTGGCGGCCGGCGCCGGGAGTTTCGCCCTATCGGTGGGAGTTTGGCGAGGACGGGCGCGAGTTCGACGTGGCGGTTGCGCCCGAGATCACCACTAACGACATGTGGCTGATGATCCGGCTGGCCGTTGCAGGCGCCGGAATCACGTTCGGCATGGCGGACACATTCCGCCCCTGGATCGACCGCGGCGAGCTTGTGCCAATCCTCGACGACTATTTTCCGCCGTTTGCGGGCTTCTATCTTTATTTTCCCAGCCGACGGAATATCGCGCCGAAGCTGAGAGCCCTTGTGGATCACCTGCGCGGTGCGCGTCAGGCGGGATCGCAGGTGACCGCGCCAGGGTCGTAGAGATCGCTTGGCGCTATTGGTCAGAAACCTGGCTGAAAGCTGAATGGTACCGTTGGCTGGGATCGAACCAGCGACCTCCGGATCCACAATCCGGCGCTCTAACCATCTGAGCTACAACGGCACGCTTGCCCGAGCGATATCCAGACGGAACGTTCATTCTCCGGGACCCGCTCTGTCGTTCGGCGATGCGTCCATACGGGCTATCGGAGTTTAATTCAAGGCTTTTGGCAAAGCAAAAGATCGCTCCGGCATCGCGTCATTTTTCGCCGGACAAAGAAAAGGCCGGCGGGAGGAGGTGCCGGCCTTTTCCTGTTACGAGCCAGCGGGAGGAGGTGCTGGCTGGTTATCCCGGTGAGCAGAGGGAGGAGGTTCCACCCGCCGGGTATTCGCTTAAACCGCTATATCGCACATCTATTTGTCTGACGAAATGCGACCTTTTGATGCATCGTCAAACTGTGTGCAAATATTAGGCGATCTTAATTTCTTTCACGGCCTTCTCGAAGGCGGTCTTGATCGGCTTGGATACGTCCTCAGCCGCCTTGGCAGCAACCGCCTGGAAGTCCTTGGCCTGCTCAACGGTCATTTCGACGCGCTTGCGCAGGAACGCAGTCTGCAGCTCGACGACTTCCGACAGCGACTTGGCGCCAATCAGGGCTTCGAAATGCGAGAAGCCGGCCTCGGCATTGGCGCGCAGGGCGGCGATGGTCTTGAGCGACAGGTCGCTGGAAACGGTCTTGGCGGTCTCGTAGGTCGACTCCAGAGCCTTCTGGGTCTCCTCGGCGCCGGTCTTCAGCTTGGCATAGGCCTCTTTCGACTGCTCGACGCCCTTTTCGGCGAAGGCGCGGATCTGATCGGTGGCCTTGGAAGCGTCGAAGCTTGGGAATTCAACGTTTTCGATCGTGTCGGCGGTCTTGGTCCTGGACATTTTCCATCCTTTTCAGCGGCAGCGGCTTTGACAGAAAGCCGTCTCGTTCATCTATCGTGGCAATATAAAGGCAAATTTTGTGCATTGCAACATGTTTGTTGCATCGCACCATTGATTATTTGTTTCGCGACGTTAACCACGCGCCTAGAGATTCCGCTGGTTGCACGCTATGACTTGTGGACCTTCGCGCCGTCGGCTTTTATTAACAAAGCGTTAACCGCAAATTGCCCGCTCTGTGAGGGTCGCCAAGCGCATGCCGGCTGAAAACTACTCCTTCCTCGATGTTGCCGTGCTCGACGCGGTCCGCCTGCGGTTCGCCGCCGGCGACGCGATCGCCATTCTGTCGGCAGATCTCGAGCAGGTGATATGGGCCAACGGCCCCGGCGCGGCGGTATTCGGCTATCCGGACATCGGAGCCGTCATCGGCGCTTCGGCAGGATTGCCGCTGATCGCCAGGCGCCAGATCATGGCAACCAGCGGTTTTCCGCGGATCGGCCGCGACCGTGCCATCACGGTCCGCCTGGCTACCGGGCTGACCAGCCGCGCGGTTGGTTTCCTGGCCAGCGCGGTGACCATGCCCGATGGCGAGGAAGCAATCATGCTGGCGTTGCCGGCGGCGCAGACCGGCTCGCGCAGCGCGGCCGAGATCGCCGATCGCGCCATCAGCGGCTTTACCGAAGACGGCCACTACATCGCCTTTGTCGATGCCAAGGGCAATATCGACGCCGCGTCGGACGGCTTTTCGTCGCTCGGCATCCGGCCTGAGACGCTGGCCGCGCTTGTCGCCGACGTGGCGAACGACAGCGACCGCATCGTCAAGCGCCTGGTTCCCGGCGGATCCAGCTCCTATCCGGCAGGCCTTGCCCGTCTGACAGACGAGCGGCACCTGCTGGTGGTGATCGACGAGGACCGGCTTGACGGCGGGGCCCCTGTTGGCGAGCGCGCCGTCGCGGAACCCGGCAGCGAGGCAGCAGCGGCGCCGAGCGGTCTTCCCCAGCCAACGGACCAGGACAACAAGCAGCCAATCGCCGAGCCGCCAATCACCAACACCGGCGCGGCGGAGATCGACCTTGCCGCGATCGAAGGCAGCTCCGCATCGACGGAGCACGAGCCTGCCGACACAGCCAAGCAGGTTTCGGGGGCCGACAATCAGCACACGGCTGGCGAAACGCCGACGCAGCATGACCATTGGTACTTCAATGCGGGCGACGACACGCAGGTCCCGCCCGGGGCAGGTGTGCCCGGCGAAGTCGAGACACCAGCCAGCCCCGCCGCTTCGCAGGCCGGTCTGGACGCCTCGCAGGAAAGCGCCACACAAGCGATCAAAGCCGCTTCCCCGCCCCAGGGCCGCGGCCGCGTGATCGATCGTACGGCCGCGCCCATGCGTTTCGTCTGGCGTACCGACGCAGAGGGCCGGTTCAGTGCCCTGTCGCCGGAATTTGCCGAACTCGTCGGCAAGCCCGCCGCCGACGTGATCGGCCGCCGCTTCGGCGACGTTTCGGCCGCCTACGGCCTCGATGCTTCAGGCGAGATCGCCGGCCTGCTCGAACGGCGCGACACCTGGTCCGGCCGCTCCGTGCTGTGGCCGGTCGCCGGCACCGATCTGAAGATACCCGTCGATCTGGCGGCGCTCCCGGTTTACAGCCGCAGCCGCGTTTTCGAAGGTTTTCGCGGTTTCGGCGTCGCCCGCAGCAGCGATGCGGTGATCGATCCCGACGCGGCCGGCATGGCCCTTGTCGCCGAGGAGAAGCCTGCCGCGGTCGGGCCCGAAGCCGTTGAACCTGCCCCCGAGACACCGAAAGCCGCCGATCCGTTCCGGGGCGAAGTGCCGGCGTTGACCATCGTGCCAAAGCCCGAGCGGCGCTTTGCCGACAAGGTGATCCGGCTGGCCGAGCACCGGCAGCCGGCCAACGACAAGGGCCTGTCGACGCTGGAACGCAGCGCGTTTCGCGAGATTGGCGAGCGTCTCAAGAAGGACAGCACCCCGGCCGAAAAGCCGGTAGACGAACAGCCCAGCGCCGAGAAGCCAAAGCCGGCTGCGGAGACCGCGACCAAAGTTGAGGCAGCCGGCAAGGCCGACGAACCAAAGCTGAAAAAAGCCGGTCCGACGGACAAGGGTGAAATGCCGGCGCCAAGTCCGGAAAGCGAGGCGGCCGAACCGCCCGAGGCCGATGCCGAGGACCAGAACGATCTTGCCCGGCTCGACGGCGAGCAACCCGACGAGACGGCAGCAGAGGCGCAAGCCGGCGAACCCGTCACACGCCCTGTTTCCGGATCGCTGCTCGACTATGCCGACCGCGAACCCAGCGATGAAGCGCAGGAAGGCGTTGAGCCCAGCACGAAAGGTCGAACGATCGGCGCCGAAGCGCCGCGGGATGGCGAAGACGACGACAGCATGACGGCGGAAGACTTCCGCGACGCCGAGGACAGCGAAGATTGGTCCGATGACAACGAAGCCGCAGCCGGCGATGCCGGCTCGGCGCCGCCCGTCGGGCGGCCGCTGGCACCACCGCTCAAACTCGACGGCTTCGTGCCGTCGGCGTTTGCCGGAGAGGACAACAAGGGGCCGGATACCTCGATCCTCGGCAAGCTGCCAGTGCCGGTGCTTATCCATTCCGGCGACCAGTTGCACTACGCGAACGACGAATTCCTCGGCCTGACCGGCTATGCGACGCTCAATGCCTTGGACGAGGCCGGCGGGCTCGGCGCGCTGTTTGCCGACCCTTATGCCGACGACGGCAGTTCCGACGGCAGCGACCGCGCTCTACGGCTGAAGACGCGCGACGGTCAGGAGTTTCCGATCGACGCGATTTTACGCTCCGTCCCCTGGGGAAACGGCAAGGCGCTGATGCTGGTCGTACGCCGTTCCGGCGACGAAGCAGTAGCCATTCCACATGGCGCCGCCGACGACCAAACGCAGCCGGATGTTTCCGAGCTCAAGGCACGCATTGCCGAAATGCGCACCATCATCGACACCGCCACCGACGGCGTCGTGCTGATCGGCCGTAACGGAACGATCCGTTCAATTAGCCGTCCGGCGGAAGCGCTGTTCGGCTTCGACAGCGACGAGGTGACCGGCAAACCGTTCGTCTCGCTGTTTGCGATCGAAAGCCAGCGCGCGGCGCGTGACTATCTCGAGGGGTTGTCGGAGCCCGGCGTTGCGAGTGTGATGAACGATGGCCGCGAGGTGATCGGACGCGAGGCACAGGGGCGCTTCATTCCGCTGTTCATGACCATCGGCAGGCTGCCCAACGACAGCGGCTTCTGCGCGGTGGTGCGCGACATTACCCAGTGGAAGCGCGCCGAAGAGGACCTGACCCAGGCGCGCGCGGTCGCCGAACGCGCCTCGTCGCAGAAGACCGATTTTCTGGCCCGCATCAGCCACGAGATCCGCACGCCGCTCAACGCCATCATCGGCTTTTCCGAGCTGATGGTGGACGAGAAATTCGGGCCGGTGGCCAATGACCGCTATCGCGACTATCTGCGCGACATCAACCGTTCGGGCAACCACGTGCTCGATCTGGTCAACGACCTGCTCGACATTTCGAAAATCGAGGCCGGTCAGCAGGAGATGGCTTATGAGGCGGTGTCGCTCAACGACACGCTGGCCGAGACCGTGGCGATGATGCAGCCGCAAGCCAACCGGGAACGCGTCATCATCCGCTCCAGCTTCGCCTCGCGGCTGCCGGAAGTGGTGGCCGATCTGCGCAGCGTGCGGCAGATCGCGCTCAATATCCTGTCGAACGCCGTCCGCTACACGCAGGCCGGCGGCCAGGTGATCGTGTCGACGGCCTATGAGCTTTCCGGCGACGTCGTCATGCGCGTGCGCGATACGGGCATCGGCATGAGCCAGTCCGAGATTGAGCAGGCGCTGAAGCCGTTCAAGCAGATCAACGCGCTGAAGCGCGGCCGCGGCGACGGCACCGGTCTCGGGCTGCCGCTGACGAAGGCGATGGTCGAAGCGAACCGTGCCCGGTTCACCATCAACTCGACGCCCGGCGAGGGAACCCTGGTCGAAGTCGCCTTCCCCTCGACCCGCGTGCTGGCCGGTTAGGTCTATGGCTGCGCAAAGAAAAAAGGCGTCCAATGGGACGCCTTGAATGATAGAATTGCTGTCACAACGGGGGCTTGAGCGAATCAGATCCTCTGGGGGCTAAGAGGAACGGGATTTCTCCCTCAAGTTACGCACGACTATCGATGCCGGGCCTTAACAAATCCTTACCGGCACGCCGGAAAATTTACCAATGTGTACCACTCATGAAATCTAGGTAAATTCCGCGGAGACATTTCGTTAACCATGACCCGGTTCCAGCCCGGGCTTCATGCTCAGTCGGCAAGCTGCGGCAGATTGCGGAACAGCTCGAGCGCCTCGGGATTGGCGAGCGCTTCCTTGTTCTTGATGGCGCGGCCATGCACCATGTCGCGGACCGCGAGCTCGGTGATCTTGCCCGATTTGGTGCGCGGAATATCGCTGACGGCGACGATCTTGGCCGGCACATGGCGCGGGCTCGCCCCGGTGCGGATTTTCGCGCGGATGCGTTTTTCCAGCTCGGCATCGAGTTCGACGCCGGCCGCCACCCGTACGAACAGCACGACACGCACGTCATTGTCGAAATCCTGGCCGATGCATAGCGCTTCGAGGATTTCCGGCATCTGCTCGACCTGATTGTAGATCTCCGCCGTGCCGATCCTAACACCGCCCGGATTGAGCGTGGCGTCGGAACGGCCATGGATGATCAGCCCGCCATGGGCGGTCCATTCGGCGAAATCGCCGTGGCACCAGACATTGTCGAAGCGCTCGAAATAGGCGGCCTCGTATTTCTTGCCGTCAGGGTCGTTCCAGAAGCCGATCGGCATTGCCGGAAACGGCTTGGTGCAGACGAGCTCCCCCTTCTCCTTGCGAAGCGGACGGCCATCATCGTCCCAGACGTCGACGGCAAGGCCGAGGCCGGGTCCCTGGATCTCGCCGGGCCATACCGGTTCGATCGGCACGCCGAGCACGAAGCAGGAGACGATATCGGTGCCGCCGGAGATCGAGGCGAGATGCACGTCCTTCTTGATGCCTTCATAGACGAAACGGAAATCTTCCGGCGACAGCGGCGAGCCGGTCGAGGAGATGGTGCGCACACTGGAAAGATCATGCGTGTGGATCGGCTTGAGGCCGGCCTTGCGCACGGAATCGATGAATTTGGCCGAGGTGCCGAAATAGGTCATCTTCTCGGCATCGGCGAAGTCGAACAGCGCATTGCCGTCCGGGTAGAAAGGCGAGCCGTCATAGAGCAGCAAGGTGGCGCCCGACGCCAGGCCCGACACCAGCCAGTTCCACATCATCCAGCCGCAGGTGGTGAAATAGAAGAAGCGATCGCCGTCGAGCAGGCCGGCATGCAGCCGCTCTTCCTTGACGTGCTGGATCAGCGTTCCGCCGGCTGAATGGACGATGCATTTGGGGATGCCGGTCGTGCCTGACGAAAACAGGATGTAGAGCGGATGCGAAAACGGCAGCCTTTCGTAACTGACAGGCCTGGCGGCAAAGGGTGACAGCGCCTCCTCCAGCGCAGCCGCCTTGCCGATGGTTGCCGCGACGTCGGTCGACGTGCCGAGATAATCGACGATCAGGACTTTGCGCACGGTGGCGAGCTTCGCCACCACAGCCGCGATCTTGTCGGCGACTTCGATCGCCTTGCCATTGTACCAGTAGCCGTCCGGCGCGATGAAGACGACAGGCTCGATCTGGCCGAACCGGTCGAGAACACCCTGCTCGCCGAAATCTGGGGAGCAGGACGACCAGACGGCGCCGATCGAGGCGGCAGCCAGCATCGCCGCAACGGTCTCCGGCATGTTCGGCATCATCGCGGCGATGCGGTCGCCCTTCTTCACCTTGAGCGACAGGAAGAGCTGTTGCAGGCGCGAGGTCAGCGCATGCAGCTCGTTCCAGGACAGCCGCCGCTCGACCTTGTCCTCGCCGCGAAAGACGACTGCGTCGCCAAGCCCGGTTTTCTTCAGAAGATTCTCGGCGAAGTTCAGCTTCGCGTCAGGGAAGAAGGTCGCGCCGGGCATCTTGTCGCCATCGACCAGCACGCGTTCGCCCTTGTCGCCGACGATGCCGCAAAAGTCCCAGACCAGGCTCCAGAAGGTCTCGCGGTCATCGATCGACCAGCGATGCAGGTCGGCATAGGAGGAGAAAGCCTTGCCGGCCCTGCTCGCCGCGGCGTTCATGAAGGCGGTCATCGGCGCTGCGTCGATCTGCTCTTGCGTCGGCATCCAGAGCGGTGCGTCGTCGGCCATCATTGTTCCTCCGCAGGCTGCATCGCTTATGCATATCGCGATGCAGCAGAGCAAGATTTTGTTGGACCGCGCCGGTCAGGGTGTGCGCAAATGCCATCGCCGGGCCATAAAGACTTGAAATGCGTCAGCCGTCGGTTACACCCGTCGGGCGATTTTGTCGGAATGGAAGCATACGGGGCGATATGCCATCACCTTTGATCCGACGCGGAATATGGGCGATCGGCGCAGCCGTCACCGTCGTCGCGCTGGTCGTTGCAGCCTTGCCGTTGATCGCCTCGACCCGTATCGTGCGTGACCGCATCGCGTGGGAAATGAGCGCCTGGAGCGGTTTCAGGGTCACCATCGACGGCGCGCCGCGCATCGAGGTCTGGCCGAATTTCCGGGCGATCCTGAGCGACGTGACGCTGTCGCAATGGACAGAGACGGATGCACCGCCTGTGATCGAGGCCGAACGGGTCGAGGTCGACCTCTCGGCCATGGCGGCGCTGCGTGGCGACGTGGTGTTTTCGACGGCGCGGCTGGTGCGACCGACGATCAGGGTTCAGCGTACCGCGAGCGGGTTTTTCCTGCCTGCGATTCCGAGCGGCGGGCGCATTACGCGTTCGATCGATGCTGCCCGCGCGGTGATCAACACAAATCCCGCCAAGCCGGATCTCGGCAAGCTGCCGGCAGATCCGTTCGGCACAGTCGAGTTCAGGGATGGCCGCGTGGTCGCCGCCATCGGCGGCAAGGACCAGGAGATATTGAGCAGCCTGAGCGGCCAGGCGAATTGGGCCGCGATGAACAGCAATGCGACGCTGTCGGCGACCGGGATATGGCGCGGCGAAAGCGTTTCCGTCGACGCCGCATCGCCGAACCCGCTTGTGCTGTTTGGCGGCGGCGCAGCACCGGTCACGCTTTCCTTCAAGGCGGCGCCGGCCAGCTTTTCCTTCGACGGGCTGGCCAGCATGTCGGAGAACGGCTATTTCGACGGCCAGGCAAAATTTGCCGCACCTTCGCTGCGACGCGTGCTCGAATGGTCGCAGGCCGGCATCGCGCCCGGTGCGGCAATCGGCTCGATCTCGGTTTCAAGCAAGATCACGGCTACGGCCGGGCGCATCAAATTCGAAAATACGGCCCTGACCCTCGACAACAACCCCGGAATGGGCGCGCTGGACTTCACCTACGGCGAGGCACTGCCGGTGATCTCCGGCACACTTGCCTTCGATACGCTCGACCTCAGATCGTTTCTCTCCGCCTTTACCCCCGTACCATCCGCCGGCGCCGCCGGCCCGGGCGAGATCGACACAAGCTTCGCCGACCGGATCAATCTCGATCTCAGGCTGTCCGCCGCGCATGCCACGGCAGGTGCAATCCAGCTTGCCGACGTCGCCGCCACCGCCCAGGTCAAGAACGGCCTCGCCGTCTTCGACATCTCCGATGCATCCGCCTTTGGCGGCAACGTCCAAAGCAGCGTCCGTTTCGACCGCAAGCCCGCCGGCACGGAAGTCGAGATCCGGCTGCTTGCTTCCGACATCGACGGCGGCGCTTTCGGCACCGCGGCCGGGATGACGCGGCTGGTGCCGATCGGCACCGGAACCGTTTCGGTCATCCTCAAGGGGCCGGGCAGAACCTGGGACTCCATTTTCGAAAACGCCAATGGCTCGCTGTCCGCGACCTTCGGCGCGGGTGCGCTGAGCCGGCTTAACCTGCCGGCGTTCCTCAAGCACACCGAACAGGGTGGATTCTTTGCGCTTGACGACGTCTCGGACGGAACGCTGCCGATCGACGGGGCCGAGCTCAAGGCGAGCGTTTCGAACGGCGTGGCGCGCATCGACAAGGCCGAGGTGAATTCCGCGCAATACAAGATCTGGCTTTCCGGCATCGCATCCTATGCCGGACGCGGGCTGGCGCTGTCCGGCGGCATCGTCCAGCCGAGCCAGGCTGCCACGCAGACGAACGGCCAAGCGCCCAAGCAGTCGTCGTTCTTCGTCGGCGGCACCTGGAGCACGCCGTTCATCTCGCCGATAAGTCGCGGTGTTTCAGGCGAGTAAGCAGCAGGAACTCAACCTCGCTGCGCCGCCTGCTCGTCGCGCTGGCGCTGCACCTCGCGGCGTTTGTTTGCGAGCGAAGCGATGATCACGCCAACTGCGACGACCGCGATCAGAATGGTGCACGCCGCGTTGATTTCCGGCGTCACGCCAAGGCGGACCTGGCTGTAGATCTTCATCGGCAGCGTCGTGGCGCCGGGCCCCGAGGTGAAGCTGGCAATAACCAGGTCGTCGAGCGAGAGCGTGAAGGCCAGCATCCAGCCAGAGACGATCGCCGGCATGATGACCGGCAGCGTGATCTGGAAGAAGGTCCTTACCGGCGGCGCACCGAGATCCATCGCGGCTTCTTCCAGCGAACGATCGAACGTGATCAGGCGCGATTGGACCACCACAGCGACGAAGCACATGGTCAGCGTGGTGTGGGCAAGCGTCACCGTGAGAAAGCCGCGGTCGAAGCCGACAGCGACGAAGAGCAGCAATAGCGACAGGCCGGTGATGACTTCCGGCATGACCAGCGGCGCAAACACCATGCCGGAAAACAGCAGCCGGCCGCGAAAGCGCGTGTAGCGCGTCAGGGTGAGCGCCGCCAGAGTGCCGAGCACGGTCGCCACGGTGGCCGAGATGACGCCGACGCGCGCCGTCACCCAGGTGGCGTCCATCAGACCCTGATTGTGGAACAGCGACACGTACCATTTCGTCGAGAAGCCGCCCCAGACGGTGACCAGCTTCGACTCGTTGAAAGAGAACACGACGAGCAGGACGATCGGCAGGTAGAGAAAGGCAAAGCCGAGCACGATCGAAACGATGTTGAAGCGGCTCCAGGTAGCGTTCATAGGTCCTGCTCCTGGGCACGCGCCTGGGCTCGCTGGAAGAGCATGATCGGCACGATCAGCAGCAGCAGCAAGATGACGGCAACGGCAGACGACACCGGCCAGTCGCGGTTGCCGAAGAATTCGCTCCACAGCGTCCTGCCGATCATCAGTGTCTGCGAGCCGCCGAGCAGATCGGGGATGACGAACTCGCCGACGGCGGGAATGAACACCAGCAGGCAGCCGGCGATGACGCCGGGCAGCGACAGCGGGAAGGTAATCTTCCAGAAGGCGCTGGTCGGCGGGCAGCCGAGATCCTTGGCGGCCTCGATCAGCGAATTGTCCATCTTCTCCAATGCCGAATAGAGCGGCAGGACCATGAACGGCAGATAGGAGTAGACGATGCCAATGAAGATCGCCGTGTAGGTGTTGAGGATGATCAGCCGATGGCTGATGATGCCAGTGGCGAGCAGCAACTCGTTGAGCAGGCCCTCGGGCTTGAGAATGCCTATCCAGGCGTAGACACGGATCAGGAACGAGGTCCAGAACGGCAGGATCACCAGCATCAGCAAGGTCGGGCGGATCGTCGCCGGAGCGCGTGCCATGCCATAGGCGATGGGATAGCCGATCACCAACGTCAGGACCGTCGAGATGGCGGCGACGATGACGCTCGTCACATAGGCGTTGAAGTAGAGCGCGTCCTGCGTCAGCCAGATGTAGTTGTCAAAATTGAGCGCGCCAAACCACGCGACAACCCCGGAAACGCCGTCGCGGAAATCGAGCACCGGCGTGTAGGGCGGCATGGCTATCGCGGTCTGCGACAGCGAAATCTTAAAGACGATGATAAAGGGGACGAGAAAGAAGAACAGCAGCCAAAGGTAGGGGATGATAATGACGAGACGGCTAACCAAAGCCGCTCCCAGCCTGGCCAAGGCGGATTTGCCGGCAGCGCTTGCCGAGGAGCTTGTTGCGGCGGTGACAGCGGACATGATCAGTCCCTACCGTGTCAGCACGACGCCGGCGTCGGGTCGGAAGGAAACCCAGGCGCGGCCGTTCCAGGTCAGCGGATCCTCGGTGATGCGTGCCGCGTTCATGGTACTCGCCCGCACCACCTGACCGTCATCCAGCCTGACGTGATAGATGGTCATGTCACCGAGATAGGCGATGTCGTAGACCTCGCCCTCGATGGCGTTGACGGCACCAGCCGGTTTCGTGGAGGAAACCTTGATCTTCTCCGGCCTGATAGCAAAGGTAACGGACGTTCCGGCGGCGGCACGGCCGGCATTTTCGGTGCGGATGGTGATGCCGTTGCCGGCGTCGATGCTTGCGCTGCCGGCCTCGCCAGCCGCGATCTTGCCGTCGAACATATTCACATTGCCGACGAAGCCGGCGACGAAGCGGGAACCCGGCGCCTCGTAGACCTCGGCCGGCGTCGCCACCTGCATCACCTCGCCCTTGTCGATGATGGCGATGCGGTCGGCCATCGTCATCGCCTCTTCCTGGTCATGGGTGACGACGACGAAGGTGAGGCCAAGGTTCTGCTGCAGGTCCATCAGCTCGAACTGCGTTTCCTCGCGCAGCTTCTTGTCCAGCGCGCCAAGCGGCTCATCGAGCAGCAGGACTTTCGGCCGCTTGGCCACCGAGCGGGCCAGTGCGACACGCTGGCGCTGGCCGCCCGACAATTGGTGCGGCTTGCGTTTGGCGAACTGCTCGAGCTTGACCAGCTTCAGCATGTCGGCGACGCGCTTGTCGATATCGGCCTTGGCCATGCCTTCCTGCTTGAGGCCGAACGCGATGTTGTTCTCGACCGTCATGTGCGGAAACAAGGCGTAGGACTGGAACATCATGTTGACCGGCCGCCGATATGGCGGGATGCCGCGCAGATCCTGGCCATCGAGCAGGATACGGCCGGCGGTCGGTTCCTCAAAGCCGGCAAGCATCCTGAGCAGCGTCGATTTCCCGCAGCCCGAGGCCCCGAGCAGGGCAAAGAATTCGCGTTCGAAGATGGTCAGCGACAGATTGTTGACGGCAGTGAAGTCGCCGAACTTCTTGGTGACGTTGTCGAACTGAATGTATGGCTTGGCATTCGGATCATTCCATGGCGCGAAATCCCTGCGGATGCTGCCAAGCGATTTCATGTCCCACTCCGTGCCTGATTCCGTCCCTAAAAGACGACCCCGGCAGTCAGCCACCGGGGTCGCGTCAGATCACTATTGTCCCGTGATGACCTTGGTCCACGATCTGGTGACGAGACGTTGCGTCTTGGGGTCATATGGACCGACAGTGAACAGCTTGGCCAGCGTCGAGTCATCCGGATAAATGCCCGGGTCATCAAGGATCTCCTTGCTGACGAGCGGCTGAGAGGCCTTGTTGCCATTGGCGTAGAAGACAAAGTTGGTGGATTTGGCAATAACTTCTGGCCTCATCATGTAGTTCAGAAATTCGTGTGCCTCGGCGACATGCGGTGCATCGGCCGGGATCGCCATTTCGTCGAACCACATTTCCGCACCTTCCTTTGGAATCGTGTAGGCGATGTCGACCCCCTTTTTCGCTTCCGCCGCACGGTCGCGGGCCTGGAAGAGATCCCCCGAAAATCCGACAGCCACGCAGATGTCGCCATTGGCGAGCGCGTTGATGTATTCCGACGAATGGAATTTGCGGATAGATGGCCGGATGCTCAGCATGAGATCTGTGGCCTTGGCAAGGTCGTCAGGAGAGGTCGAGTCAGGCTTGAGGCCAAGATAGTTCAGCACAGTCGGAAAAATGTCTGTAGGCGAATCCAGGAAGTACACACCACAATTGGCGAGCTTGGCGATATTCTCCGGCTTCAGGACCGCATCCCAGCTGTCGATCTTATCGACGCCGAGGGCTTCCTTCACTTTCTCGGTGTTGTAGCCAATGCCTGTGGTCCCCCACATGTAGTTGACCGAATATTCGTTGCCGGGGTCGAACTTCGCAACCCGCTTCATCACCACGTTCCACATATTGGAAAGGTTGGGCAGCTTCGACTTGTCCAGCTTCTGATATACCCCGGCCTGGATTTGACGGGCCAGGAACGGGCTTGCCGTCGGCACCACGACATCGTAGCCGCTACCACCGGCAAGCAGCTTGGTTTCGAGAATTTCGTTGGAATCATAGGTGTCGTAGACGACCTTGATGCCGGTTTCCTTGGTGAAGTCGTCGATGATCGAACTGTCGATATAGTCCGACCAGTTGAAGACATTGACGACACGGTCCTCGGCATGCACGCTCAGGGTAAAAACTGCCAGAAACGCCGAAGTCGCCGAAAGCCAGAGCGCTTTGCGGGTCATGCTATTCTCCTTTGATGAGTGTTCCGTCGCCAGCTCGTCGCGGCGTGCGCCCGGCTGGGCATTTGCTTCAGGGTATTGAGCTTGCAGGCAGGCGACAAGCGCGAATTGCCGGCGCCATTATGGTTCGGCGACGAGGCGACAGTGAAGACTTGGCGTGGCGTTGGTGGTGTTGCGGCGCCGTCAGAAGCTTTCGCTACGGCGCGCGCAGGGAGACGACGATGTTGTCCGGCCTCGATGCAGCCGGCATGGAGACTTGGCAAGATACGCCTGTATTGTTGTTGCCGTGATCGCAGCCTGCCCGCGCGGCTGCGACATTGTCAATGGTCCATCTCGCTTTGGCGCGCGCGCTGCATCAATTAGGCGAAGGCACACCGGTGACGCCCGCCCGTTGCGGCCGCGTCTGGCGCTTGAATTCGAGCCCGATATGGACGAGGAGTGCCGTGACGACAACCGCACCGCCGACGATGGTACGCGCCGACGGCACCTCGGAATGAATGAGCCAGACCCAGATCGGGCCTAGGATCGGCTCGAACGTGCCGAGCAGCGCCGCGACGGCCGCCGGAACAAGCCGGGCGCCGGTGGCGAAGAAGGCGAGGCCGAGCCCCAGATTGACCACGCCGAAGGCAAAGAGGAAGCCCATATCGTGGCTGGAAACGCCGAGTGCCGACGCCTGGGAGGCCGCAAAGGCGGCCGCCAGCATCGTGCCGAGGCAGGTCGCCGGGGTCATACGCACATGGGCAAAGCGGCGCGTGATGACGGTGGCGATCGAGAACATGACGGCAATGAGCAGCGCCAGCCCGTCGCCGATCGGCGATACGGCGCCATCGAGCGATTCCGAAACCATGATGGCGACGCCAGCAATGACGGCGGCGATCGCCAGCCAGGTCGCCACGGCCACCCGCTCGCGAAACAGCGCCCAGGCAAACAACGCCGCCAGAAGCGGCACACCGGCCTGCATCAACAGGATGTTGGCGACGGTGGTATATGCAAGCGCCACGACGAAAGAGGTCGACGCCGTGGCGAAACAAAACGCCACCGCAAGGCCGGCCAGGCCCATGCCGCGAAACAGCTTCAGCGTGCCACGCCAGCCGTCGCGCCAGACCATGAAGCAGAGCAGGAAGGCGGCGGCCCAGACCGAGCGCCAGAACACCACCGTCCAGCTGTCGCCGGCATCGATGAAACGGGCAATGGTACCGCCGAGGCTCCACATCAGGGCCGACAGGAACACCAGCAGGAAACCGATACGCTCCTCATTTCGCGGAGGCGAAACAGCGATCTGCGGTGATGATATGTCGGTCATGAGTCGGACTGTCGGCGATTTCGAGGCGGCACGATGCACAGCGGACGACAGAAACGTGCCTTAATCGCGTAACGCAAAGACGGGGATGGGGAGTGATCCAGCATCGTGTTCCATTTGGCGCACCGACAGGTGCACAGAGATGCCCGATCATCGACAGACGCCCCATGCTCGACGTACGGTGCAAATGTATAGGGCGCCCCCATGGATGAGCCATTCTACAAAACGGCGGCGATTGGCTATGACGAGTTGTTCGCCCGTGCGACGAACTCGTTTATCCCGTCCTTGCTGAAGGCAGCACGGATTGCGCCTGGCCATCGCGTGCTCGACGTCGCAACGGGCACCGGAGCGGCAGCGCAAGCCGCTGCCATCATTGTAGGCCCTTCCGGCGCCGTGATTGGCGGCGACATCTCGCCCGCCATGCTCGAATCCGCCAAACGCAATTTGAAAGACCAGCCAATCACCCTCGCTACGTTCGACGCTCACGCGCTTCCTTATGAGGACCGTCGGTTCGACGCAGTGACCTGTCAGCTTGGGCTCATGTTCTTCTCGGACCAGCTTGGAGCGCTTTCGGAATTTCGCCGGGTTCTGCGCCCCAACGGCTGGACTGCAGTTAGCGTGACAACGACGCCAGAGCGTTCGTTGTTCGCCAGAATAGGTGCGGTAATCGCCCGCCATGCCCCTGAGAAAGCTGAAAAGCTAAATCGCTTCTTCTCCGTCCCCGACGCCACATGCTTGCATGATTTGCTCTATCGCGCCGGGTTTCGAAAGATTGACGTCCAGCTCGAAACGCGGCCCATCAAGTTCTCGTCCTTCGACGACTATTTCAGCGGCATCGCCAAGGGCGCAACATTGAGCGGTCAGGAGTATGTCCAGCTTCCTCCGGATATGAAGCACATCGTGCGCGAGGAGGTCTGGCGCGGGCTAGCTTCGCCGAGCCCTGGAGAGCCGCTGACGATTGAAATGGACGTTCTGATAGGCAGCGGTAGCCGATAGAAGAATGCGCCCGCGGCACGATCCCCGGCAACTCTGTTTGCCGTCACTGAAAATCGAACGCCGACAGTCCCGTCACCATTTCGTCGAGGCCGAGCGGGCGTGTCACCGGTGGCTCGGCGCGGGCGAGGCAGCCGATGCGTTCACACAGCCGGCAGGCAGCGCCGACCGGCGTAGCCGACACAGCGGCGTTCTGTCCGGCCTTGCCGATGGCGGCCGGCCCCGGCAACGCTGCTCCATAGACGATCTCATCGCGAAAACCGATGTCGCAGCCGAGCAGCAGCGCTGTGCGGCGCGGTCGCTCGGCAAACGAGCCCTGCGGGCCTTCGAGCGTGCGGGCGATGCAGAGGAACGCCGCACCATCTGGCATTTCCACGGCCTCGACCAGGATCTGGCCGGGTTGGCCGAAGGTGGTATGGACCGGCAGCTTCGGACAGCCGCCGCCGAAGCGGCTTTGCGGAAAGCCGTGGCTGCCCGCCTTGCGGAAGCGATTGCCGGCACTGTCGACCTCGAGCATGAAGAATGGCACGCCCGACGCACCCGGCCGCTGCAGCGTGGTCAGCCGGTTCGCCGCTTGCTCGAAGGAAACGCCGAAGCGCGACCGCAACATGTCGATGTCATAGCGGGCGCGGACCGCAGCGGCGTGAAAAGGCTGATAGGGCATCATCAGCGCGTGCGCGGCATAGCGGCCGAGCTCGAAACGGGCGAGCCGGCGGGCTTCGTCCGTGGCCAGCTTCAGCGCCTGGATCTCGACAGCGACAGCAACGCTCATGCGGATCAGGCAGGCCTCCATAGCCACCTCGCGCAGCTGATCGAATGGCGACAGGCGCTCGGACAGGAACAGGCGCTGCGAGTGACGGTCATAGCGACGGCGCCAGTTGGGCATGGTGGCGACCGGCAGTACCTTGACGACGACGCCGAATTCACGCCGCAGCCAAGCCTTCAACGCACTGAACAGATCGTCGCCGGGATCGAGCACCGACGTGAATGCCTCGGCTTCCTCTTCGAGCGCGGTAAAATGGTTCGGCCGGCGTTCGAAAATCTCATGCACCTCGTCGATCGGCAGCCGGGCGCCGGAGAGTGCGGTGGCTTTGCCCTCACGCGCGAGCAGCTCGTTGAGATCGGATAGCCGCGCGGCCTGCTCGCGATAGGCGCGAAACAGCTTTATCACAGCGGCGGAAGCGTTGGGCGCCGCCTCGGCAAGCTCGATGAGTTCCTGGTCGCCTGGCAGTTCGCCGGCCAGCAACGGATCTGAAAACACTTCCTTCAAATCGGCGACCGAACCCCTCGCCTCGCCCTGCAATTCATGTGGGTCGACCTTGTAGACGGACGCCAGTCTCAGGATCAGTTGCACCGTCAACGGCCGTTGGTTGCGCTCGATGAGATTGAGATAGGACGGCGAGATGCCGAGCCCTTCGGCCATCGCCGTCTGGGTCAGGCCCTTGGCGTTGCGGATGCGACGAATGCGCGGCCCGGCAAAGATTTTATGGTCGGCCAATCGACTGTCCTTGACAAGAATTTTACATCCGCTGATGGCATGGCGGCGTTTACAATCATGACAAATTTACAGCTCTCATCAGTCAAACACAACACAGGTTTTCTCTTATTTCATGGCCAATTTCGGAGTTTGTCTCGCTTGCCTAGTGCCGACATGTAAATGATGTCACGCACACGGCGCACATATTCCTTCTGTACGGCGTTTCCGAAACCGGCATTAAAGCCAGCCTGGAGTGACCAATGACCGATTTTTACAACCTTGTCCCGTCGGCGCCCCAAGGGCGCTTCGATGGCATCGAACGGCCGTATTCGCCAGAGGACGTGAGACGGCTGCGCGGCTCGGTGCAGATTCGGCAGAGCCTCGCCGAAATGGGGGCAAACCGGCTGTGGCAGCTCATCCATGAAGAGGATTTCGTCAACGCGCTCGGTGCCATGTCGGGCAACCAGGCAATGCAGCAGGTGCGGGCCGGGCTGAAAGCGATCTATCTGTCGGGATGGCAGGTCGCCGCCGATGCCAACACCGCTTCCGCCATGTACCCGGACCAGTCGCTTTATCCCGCAAATGCGGCGCCCGAACTGGTCAAGCGCATAAACCGCACCTTGCAGCGCGCCGACCAGATCGAGACTTCCGAAGGCAAGGGGCTGTCGGTCGACACCTGGTTCGCGCCGATCGTCGCCGATGCCGAAGCCGGCTTCGGCGGGCCGCTCAACGCCTTCGAGATCATGAAGGCATTCATCGAGGCGGGTGCGGCCGGCGTCCATTACGAGGACCAGCTGGCTTCGGAGAAGAAATGCGGCCACCTCGGCGGCAAGGTGCTGATCCCGACCGCTGCACACATCCGCAACCTCAACGCTGCGCGGCTTGCCGCCGACGTCATGGGCACGCCGACGCTGGTCGTGGCCCGCACCGATGCGGAAGCGGCACAGCTCTTGACCTCCGACATCGATGAGCGCGACCAGCCCTTCGTCGATTATGGCGCCGGCCGCACCGCGGAGGGCTTCTATCGTGTCAGCAATGGCATCGAGCCCTGCATCGCCCGCGCCGTCGCCTACGCGCCCTATGCGGACCTGATCTGGTGCGAGACTTCCAAGCCCGATCTGGCGCAGGCCAGGACGTTTGCCGAGGGTGTGCGCAAGCACCATCCCGGCAAGCTGCTTGCCTATAATTGCTCGCCGTCTTTCAACTGGAAGAAGAATCTCGACGACGCGACGATTGCGAAGTTCCAGAAGGAACTCGGCGCCATGGGTTACAAGTTCCAGTTCATTACGCTGGCCGGTTTCCACCAGCTCAACTTCGGCATGTTCGAGCTCGCCCGCGGCTACAAGGAGCGGCAGATGGCGGCCTATTCGGAACTGCAGCAGGCGGAATTCGCCGCGGAAGCCAATGGCTACACCGCCACCAAGCACCAACGCGAGGTCGGCACCGGCTATTTCGACGCTGTCTCGATGGCGATCACCGGTGGCCAGTCTTCGACCACGGCCATGCATGGATCGACCGAGCACGCCCAATTCAGGCCGGCAGCGGAATAGCGGAATAGCAGACAAACAGAGGGAACGCCCAAACGGGCATGACAACACAAGGAGAAGACCAATGGCATCGATAAGCCGCGTCAAGGAACGGGCCGAAGAGCAAGCCACCAGCATGAATGTCGACCAGCAGGCGACCATTCGCATGTTGGCGAACGATCTGCACAGGCTCAATCAGTCGGTGATGAAGGCGGTCGAGGCCGGCGTCTCGGTCGAACTGGTGCGCTCGGCACGTCACCATGGCGGCGATGGCAACTGGGGCGATCTGCTGATCCCGGTCATCGTCACACAGCGGAGCCACGACTAATGAATTCTACCGCACCGCGCCTTTTTGAACGCATGCTATCGCACCTCGCAGGCTGCGGCTCTGCCTAGTCCGGCAGAGCTGCTAATGCAACGATTTCAATGACAAGATCAGACTGAGCAAGCGCTGCAACTCCAATAACTTCCGAGGGCGGCGGGTTGTTGTAGCTGCAGTGCTTCGGGCAGTGCACCGCAAAGAATTCGTCCAAGACGTCCAAGCGGAAATTGGGGGAGCTCAGAACGCCGCCATCGGGAAATGGCCCCTTAACAAAGAAGGTCAGCCGGATGAGATGCTCGAGCGCGCTGCCAAGCTCCTCCAGATCTGATTTGATGTTGGTGAGAACTGCGCGCCACTGTGCTGCCGCGTCGCCAATGGCGCCGCCGCCGCTTTTGCCGATCGGATCGTAGTCCTCGGCCGTCGCGGTATTTCCGGAAAGGTAGACAAACCCCTTTGCGCCGGTAACGACCGTACCCTTTCCCCATGGCATCAACCGGCCGTTTTTAAATTTCTTATGAGTCACGAGTTCCATTGTCATCTCCCGTCGCTCAAAGAGACGTGCTTAGCCAACGAGGAAGGATAGTCCAGCGAGGCGATGCGACAAGCTCGCGACAGACTTGCCTCGCCTTCATCCAACCTGCTTCAATCCGGCTACGGCTGCGAGTTGATGCGTTCGCGCTGCACAGCCAAACTTCGCTGAAGCCTGCCCAGTTGTAATGGCGACTTCTCCTTTCGAGCGGCGGCAAAGAAAAGCACTTAATTTTAATTTTAATGTTTCTTGCGATATTCTCCTGATATGCCATTTCAGCTTGACATGAGCAGCGATCTCACGCCAATTACCTCTCAAGTTTCAACCCTGCATTGAAACACTGAACAACGGCCTGCCCCGCCATGTGCCCAGCGAATCGCGAAATCGAGACTGCAAAGCAGGCGGCGTTCGTTAGCCGGGGCGTGGAGACGCGGATGCTCCCAGATTTCTCGCGGGTGCTGGTGGTCGGAAAATCACCGATCAACCGGGTCGTGGTTTCAAAGATCGTTGAGCGGTCCGGCCTCAAACCGATCTCGGAAACTCCCGAAACCGCGGCAAAGGCCTTGCACGCGCTGATTCCCGGCACTGTCGTTCTCGACGGCGGAGCGGAGAACGGTGACTGCGACGCCTTGCTGTCGGGCATCGATGCGCTGCGAAGGGCGTCAGGCAAATCGCTTCCGTTGGTGATCCTGCTCTCAGTCAAGACCGGCACTCCGGAGACCCTGGGCCTGTCGAGCGTCATCGATGCGGTGGTCGTCAAGCCGATCACCACCGAACGGCTGCAGCCGGTGATCGACCGGCTGGTCGGGCTCGGCCGCAACTGACCTCTACCGCGACGCGTCGACTGCAGACCTGATCAATCAATCTCGCCGATACGCTCGATCAGGCCCGGCAGTTCACCGAGATTGGCTATCTGGCGAAAGCGCGGTGCTGAGACCGGCGGCTCGACATGCTCCAGCACCCAGGTCAGTTCATGCGGCACGTGGATGCCCCAACTGCCGGCTTCGATTGCCGGCACCACGTCCGATTTGAGCGAGTTGCCGACCATCATGCCCTTTTCCGGGCCATCGCCGTAGCGGCTGAAGATCCGGCTATAGGTGGCAGCGCTCTTGTCGCTGACGATTTCGACCGCATGGAACAGCTCGCCCAGTCCGGATTGCGCGAGCTTGCGTTCCTGGTCGAAGAGGTCGCCCTTGGTGATCAGCACCAGGCGGTAGGCGCCGGCCAGCTTTTCCACGGTCTCGCGCGCATAGGGAAGCGGCTCGATCGGATGGCTGAGCATCTCGCGGCCCGCGGCGAGAATTTCGGCAATGGTTGAGGCAGGCACGTGGCCTTCGGTGACCTCGATCGCCGTCTCGATCATTGACAGCGTAAATCCCTTGATGCCGAAGCCGTAGACCGCGAGGTTGCGCTTCTCGACCTCCAGCAATCTTGCCGAAATCCAGTCCTCCTCGGCGTGGTCGGCGAGCAGCGCGGCAAAGCGCTTCTCGGTCATGCGGAAGAACTGTTCGTTCTGCCACAGCGTGTCGTCGGCGTCGAAGCCGATCGTCGTCAGTTTGCGGCTGTGTTGCATTCGGCGTCTTCAATTGCGGCGTTGCGGGACGCCGACCCTAGACCAGGATGTTTTTATCCGGAAGTCGTTGTGTTCCCCCGGTAATCGAGGCGCACGCCAGCCGGCTCCCCTTCCCTTTGGTCGCCGGCAACGGCTATACTCCACAATCTGCAACAAATCTGGTGATTGATGCCGCCTGCAAAAAAGGAAGTCCGTCCGTCGAGCCGCGGAGGACGCGCCCGCACGCCTGCCTTCGTGAAAAACCAACGTGGCGTCAAGAACTGGAAGGAAGTCAGCGCCTGGCTGGAATGGCGCGGCATCGAAGACATCGAATGCATCACGCCCGACCAGGCCGGGGTTGCGCGCGGCAAAATGATGCCGTCGAAGAAGTTCACCTCCAACACCTCGCTTGCCCTGCCTTCGGCGGTGTTCATGACGACGATCTCGGGTGGTTATCCGGAGGACGGCAACGGCTTCCACTATCCGGAGGACGATGGCGACCTCAAGCTGATGCCTGACCTCTCGACGCTGACGGTGGTGCCGTGGGAGGAGGACCCGACGGCGGCGGTCATCTGCGACCTCGTCCACCAGGACGGCCGCTCGGTCGAGTTCACACCGCGCAACGTTCTGAAGCGCGTGCTTGCCGCCTATGACAGACGCGGGCTGAGACCTGTGGTGGCGCCCGAGATCGAGTTCTACCTGGTGCGCAAGAACCCCGATCCGGACTACCCGCTGACCCCGCCAGTCGGGCGCTCCGGACGGCCGATCGGCGGCGGCGCCGGCTATTCGATCGCCGGGGTCAACGAATTCGACGAACTGATCGACGACATCTATCATTTCTCCGAAAGCCAGGGCCTGGAGATCGACACGCTGATCCACGAAGAGGGCGCCGGCCAACTCGAAATCAATCTGCGTCACGGCGATCCGATCGAGCTCGCCGACCAGGTGTTCATGTTCAAGCGAACCATCCGCGAGGCGGCGCTGAAGCACGAGATCTATGCCACGTTCATGGCCAAGCCGATCCAGGGGCAGCCCGGTTCGGCCATGCATATCCATCAGTCAATCATCGACAAGAAGACCGGCAAGAACGTCTTTTCCGCGGAGGACGGCTCGGAGACCGAGGCCTTCTTCCACTTCATCGGCGGCATGCAGAAACATGTGCCGAACGCGCTGGTGATGTTTGCGCCCTACGTCAATTCCTACCGGCGGCTGACGCAGGCGGCCTCGGCGCCGGTCAACAACAAATGGGGCTACGACAACCGCACCACGGCCTTTCGCGTGCCACGCTCCGACCCGGCAGCGCGGCGCGTCGAAAACCGCATTCCTTCCTCCGACGCCAATCCCTATCTGGCGCTGGCCGCATCGCTCGCCTGCGGGCTGATCGGCATGACCAATAAGATCAAGGCCGATCCGCCGGTACTGACGACCGCCAATGAGGATGAGATCGACCTGCCGCGCGGCCTGCTCGAAGCCGTCGACCTGTTCGAGGCCGACGAGGAACTCTGCGCCCTACTCGGCAAATCCTTCGCAGCGACTTATGCGGCGATCAAGCGGGCGGAATTCGAGACCTTCATGGAAGTGATCAGCCCATGGGAGCGGGAGTATTTGCTGCTGAATGTGTAGTAGGAGAGTAGGGCAATATGGCAGTAGGGCAGTTAGGGCAGTAGGGCAGTAGGGCAAGGATGACGGACAAGATCGCATCGTACAGGGATCTGATCGTCTGGCAGCAAGCCATGGACCTAACGGTTGCAATCTCCCAAGTCACAAGGACCTGGCCGAAGGACGAGCTCTACGGGCTGACGGGTCAGGTGCGTCGGGCAGCAACGTCTGTGCCAGCCAACATCGCCGAGGGTTACGGCCGAGAAAGCCGAGCTTCCTACCAGCAGTTTCTCAGGATCGCCCAGGGATCACTCAAGGAACTGGAGACACACCTTCTAATCGCGCAACGGGTTGGAATTACCTCTCGCGAGGCAGTCGAATCATTGATGCCTCACAGCGAGAGCGTAGGAAAGCTCTTGCGGCTTCTCATCCGCAAGCTGTCGGCTGAATAGACACCTACTGCCCTACTGCCCTACTCCCCTACTCCCCTAGCCGAGCATCATGACTTACCAATCCCCAATCTCCCCCGGCCGCTCCTGGTACGAGGACACGGCCGGACCAAGGCCCGAATATCCGGCGCTCGACGGCGACCGGACATGCGACGTGGTGATCGTCGGCGGCGGCTTTACCGGCCTGTCGGCTGCGGCTCATCTCGCCAAGTCAGGCGCGGATGTCGTGCTTATCGAAACGAATCGTTTCGGTGACGGCGCATCGGGCCGCAATGGCGGCCAGCTCGGCACCGGACAGCGGGCCTGGGCAGAGGAGCTGGAAGCGGAATACGGCTTTTCCTGCGCCAAGGCGCTGTTCGACCTGGCCGAAGAGGCCAAGGCGCATCTCCTCGACTTCGCCGCGGTGCACCAGATCGAGATCGACTATATGCCCGGCCAAATGTCGGTGGCGCACAAAAAGCGCTATGTCGACGACTACAAGGCGCATGCCGAGATCATGGCAAGCCGGTTCGGCTATCCGCACATCTCATTCATGGATGCCGCGGAGACAGCCGAGCGGCTCGGCTCGACGCATTATTTCGGCGGCACCCGCGACACGGGCACCGGCCACATCCATCCGCTGAAGCTGGTGATCGGCACCGCAAAAGTCGCGGCACAGGCCGGCGCAAAGCTTTTCGAGCAGACACCGTCGACCGGGATCACCTCCGGCGGCGGCAAAGTGAGGGTGACGACGCCGAAGGGCACGATCATCGCCGGGAAGTGCTTGATCGGGGTCAACGCCTATGGCGGCACGCTCGAGCCGGTGAGTGCTTCGCATATCATGCCGATCGGCTCATTCATCGGCGCAACGGTACCGCTGGGCGCCGATTCCAAAGTGTTGCCGGGTGGCGAGGCGGTCGACGATTCGCGCTTCGTCGTGCGCTATTTCCGCAAATCGAAGGATGGGCGGCTGCTGTTTGGCGGGCGCGAGATCTACGCAGTCAACGATCCCAAGGACATTCACATCCACATCCGCCGGCAGATCGCCGAGATCTATCCGGCACTGAAGGACATTGAGATCACCCATGGCTGGGGCGGCTATGTCGGCATCACCGTACCGAGAAAGCCGTTCGTGCGCGAAGTCATGCCCAATGTGATCTCGGTCGGTGGTTATTCCGGCCACGGCGTCATGCTGTCCAATTTTTTCGGCAAGCTTTATGCCGAGACGGTCGCCGGCAACCGCGACCGGCTGAAGCTGATCGAGGATCTGAAGATTCCGCCTTTCCCCGGCGGCCGGCGTTTCCGCGCGCCACTGCTCTTTCTTGCGCTCAACTGGTACGCGTTGCGGGACAGGATTTAACCAGGCGTTGCAGAATCCTTAACCAGGGCGCAGAATCCCCGCCAAGGGCGCAGTGATGCCACAATCGCGGGCGAAAGATGATGCTCGTGGGCAGCTGAACGGGGAATTTTTGCGGGCCTGCCCGCTTTTGGTTTGGGAACGATGCCGATCGAAATGCCGGCTCTCCGGCATCGGTCGTGAGAACATCGGCCCGCAAATGGAGGTGGCAAGTGTGAGAGAGCCCTTCAGTTTCGGTGCGCCGGAACGACGGCGCCTTGCGATGCAATTCGGTTACGATATGCGGCCGACGTTCTGGCACGGGGTCCGGTCGAACGCGCATCTCGTGATCGCTGCGCTTGGCACGGCAGCACTGCTCGGCGTTGCCGCAGTGGCGCTGTGGCTGGCCTTGCCGGCCAATGAACGACAGGCGGCGGCGAGCCCTGAGCAGACCGTTCCGACCATTCCGGTCAAGACGACGAAGATCATGCCTTCCAAGGTCGCTGCGGCGCCGCGGACGACGGGCAAGGCCGACGCGGTTTCCCCGGCGGTGGCCGCGGCGGAAGCCGACATACCGGCGCTGGCTCCCAACAATCCCCGCTGGACGGGACCAAAGACGGCATCGGCCGCCGCCACAGCAGCATCCGACCAACTGGCAAGCCAGACCGATCAGGCGGCCGATAAATCGTCTGCTTCGGTGGCATTCGCCGATCCGGCAGCGAAACCCGACGCTGCGGCATTGTTTGCCAAGGTGGCGGCTCCCGGCAGCTCGACGAAAAACACAGGGCCCGACGGTGCGCAGACCGCTGCCATCCCCACACCCAAGCCGCAACTGCCGACGCAGTCCGCGAGCGAAGACGACAACAGCACCAAGGCAAAATCCGGAAAAACCAATACTGCCGGTACCGGACGCATCCTGAGATCCGTCACCATGCGCACCGGCCCAAAGAAGAATGCGGCCGCCATTCTCACCGTGCCGGCCAAGACCTCGGTGCAAGTGATGAGTTGCAAGCAGTGGTGCCAGATCGTCTACAACGGCAAGCGCGGCTGGGTCTACAAGAGCTACGTCAAAACCGGGGCGTAGGACAGACAGAGCGATCGCGGCTCGGATCGCTCGCCATCAGCCGCCTGTCGCCGGATGGCCTAGGGGTTCAAATGCAACGGCCGCCGTCGACTTCCAGCGCCACGCCGGTGATGAAAGCTGCTTCATCCGATGCGAGCCAAAGCGCGGCATTGGCCACGTCAAGCGGCGTCGAAAGCCGGCCGAGCGGGATCGATGCGCGGAACTTCTCGCGGATCTCGGGTGTGTCGGCGCCCATGAATTTCTCAAGCATGCCGGTCTCGCCGGCGACCGGGCACAGGCAGTTGACACGGATGTTCTTTGGCGCGAGTTCCACCGCCATCGATTTGGTCGCGGTGATCGCCCAGCCCTTCGATGCGTTGTACCAGGTGAGACCAGGCCGCGGCCTGATACCGGCCGTGGAAGCCGTCGTCAGGATGACGCCGCCGCCTTGCCGCTCCATGGCCGGCACCACGGCAAGTGCTGCGTTGTAGATTGCCTTCATGTTGACTGACGTGATCAGGTCGAAGGTCGCTTCGTCGACTTCCAGCATGTCACCGTTGCGATGGGTGTAACCGGCATTGTTGACCATGATGTCGATGCGACCGAAGGCGCTCATTGCAGCATGGACCATGTCGTCGAATTCGGACCGCAGCGAGACGTCGGTCTGGGTCCAGATCGCCTTTTCGCCGATCTCGCCGGCGACGCGCTCTGCGTCCTTGGCGTTCAGATCGGCGACAACGACCCGCGCGCCCTCCTCGGCAAAGCGCCTGGCCATGCCCTCGCCAAAACCCGAGGCAGCGCCGGTGATGATGGCGACCTTGTTTTGGAGGCGCATGCCTTTCTCACTCATCGTTGAAGACGATCGACGACGCGTTTGGCCATGGCCATCGAAAGATGTGTGTCCATTGCCGATTTCTCCTTTGGCTTTCGCCTTGATCCCGCTCTATGCTGCACCTGCGAACGCTCCCGGAAGCATCGCTTGCCGACAAGCCTCCGGCCAGAGCCGGTGTCAAGAGCACACGCGGATGTGACGCAATGACACTGGCAAGTTTAAATCGATTAGATTATATCAGCCGCGTTATCGCGACCGGCGTCAGAGCGGACAGACCATGACCAGCCAGATCATCCCCGTCGACCCTTTCGACTTTATCATTTTCGGCGGCACCGGCGATCTGTCGGAACGCAAGCTTCTGCCGTCACTGTACCACCGGCAGCGCGACCACCAGTTTTCCGAGCCGACGCGCATAATCGGCACATCACGTTCGAAGATGACCGATGAGGAATTCCAGTCTTTCGCCAGGCAGGCGATTGCCGATCATGTGAAACCGGAAGATATCGACGCCACGGAACTGAAAACGTTCCTCGCACGGCTCTCCTATGTCCCGGCCGACGCAACCACAGGTGCCGGCTTCGACAGGCTGAAGAAGGCGATCGGCGACAGCGAACACATCCGCGCTTTCTATCTGGCGGTGGCGCCGGCGCTATTCGGCGACATCTCGCACAAGCTGAAGGAGCACGGGCTGATCACGCCGAATTCGCGGATCGTGCTGGAAAAGCCGATCGGCCGCGATCTCGCTTCGGCGCGCGCGCTCAACGACCTGGTCGGCGACGACTTCCATGAAAGCCAGATTTTCCGCATCGACCACTATCTCGGCAAGGAGACGGTGCAGAATTTGATGGCGCTGCGCTTCGCCAACGCGCTCTACGAGCCGTTGTGGAATTCCGCCAATGTCGATCATGTGCAGATCACCGTGGCCGAGACGGTCGGCCTGGAAGACCGCGTCACCTATTACGACAAGGCTGGCGCGTTGCGCGACATGGTACAGAACCACATGCTGCAGCTGCTCTGCCTCGTCGCCATGGAGGCGCCGTCGTCGATGGACGCCGATGCCGTCCGTGACGAAAAACTGAAAGTGCTGCGGGCGCTGAAACGCATCAACGGCAACGAAGCGCCCAAGCACACGGTGCGTGGGCAATACCGTGCCGGCGCCTCGGCCGGCGGGCCGGTGAAGGGCTATGTCGAGGAACTCGGCAAGAACAGCAACACCGAGACCTTCGTTGCGCTCAAGGCCGAGATCGGCAACTGGCGCTGGGCCAGCGTGCCGTTCTACCTCCGCACCGGCAAGCGGCTGGCGACCCGCGTTTCGGAGATCGTTATCGAATTCAAGCCAATCCCGCATTCGATCTTCGGCGAGAGCGCCGGGCCGGTCTCCGCCAACCAACTGGTCATCAGGCTGCAGCCCGACGAAGGCGTCAAGCAGTTCATCATGATCAAGGATCCGGGCCCGGGCGGCATGCGGCTGCGCCAGATCCCGCTCGACATGAGTTTTGCGCAATCCTTCGACGGCCGCGCGCCCGATGCCTATGAGCGGCTGATCATGGACGTCATCCGTGGCAACCAGACGCTGTTCATGCGCCGCGACGAGGTCGAGGCTGCGTGGAAATGGATCGACCCGATCCAGGACGCCTGGGAAAGCGGAAGGCAAGAGGCGCAAGGCTACACCGCAGGCACATGGGGCCCCTCGGCCTCGATTGCGCTGATCGAACGCGATGGGCGGACATGGCACGAGAGCAATTAGGCGGCGCCTACAACTGGCACGAATTTGCCGGACGCCAGGAGTTGGCGACAGCGCTTGCCGGCCACGTCGCCGGCCGCCTGTCAAAGGCGATCGCCGAGCGCGGCACGGCACTGCTTGCAGTCTCGGGCGGCACGACGCCGGCGAAATTCTTCGCGGCGCTTTCGACCGTTCCTATCGCCTGGGAAAAGGTGACGATAACATTGGTCGACGAGCGCTTCGTGCCGCCCTCGTCGCCGCGCTCCAATGCCGGTCTGGTTGCCGCCAACCTGCTGCAGAACGCGGCCGCCGCCGCGAATTTCGTGCCGCTCTACCACGCTGCGGCAACTATCGCGGGCGCAGCGGTCTCCGACAGTGAGGCGCTGCAAGTGCTGCCCTGGCCCCTCGATGTTGTTGTGCTCGGCATGGGAACTGATGGCCACACCGCCTCGTTCTTTCCGGATGCCGACAACCTGGCAAGATTGCTCGATCCGTCGTCGCAAAGGATCGTGCTTCCGGTTCACGCGGCAAGCGCCGGCGAGCCGCGGCTGACGCTGTCACTGGCGCGGATCATCAATGCCGGCTTCATCGCGCTGCATATCGAGGGCGCGGAAAAACGCACCGCATTCGAGGCCGCGCTTGGAGTTGGAACACGAAAGCCCATTCGCGCCGTGCTCGATGCAACTCAAAAGCCCGTAGAGGTTTTCTGGGCACCCTGATCTCAACTTGGCTGCAGGTCCCGGCAACAGCCGGAAGGTGTTTGCGGGACCTCGCCTGAAAGGACCGACCGCCATGACCGCAAGACGCGACATCGAAGCCATCACCCAGCGCATCCGTGAGCGCTCCAGGCCCGGTCGCGAGGCTTATCTCGGCCGCATCGCCGAAGCCTCGAACCGCACCGCCAACCGGGCCGTGCTGTCCTGCGGCAACCTGGCCCATGGCTTTGCCGTGTGCAGTCCTTCCGAAAAGGTGGCGCTTGGCGGCGACCGGGTGCCGAACCTCGGCATTATCACCTCCTATAACGACATGCTGTCGGCGCATCAGCCTTTCGAGACGTTTCCGGCACTGATCAAGGACGCGGCCCGCGAGGCCGGCGGCATCGCCCAGGTGGCCGGCGGCGTGCCCGCGATGTGCGACGGCGTAACCCAGGGCCAGCCCGGAATGGAGCTGTCGCTGTTCTCGCGCGACGTGATCGCCATGGCCGCGGCGATCGGCCTGTCGCACAACATGTTCGATGCCGCCGTCTATCTCGGCGTCTGCGACAAGATCGTGCCGGGGCTGGTGATCGCGGCGCTGACCTTCGGTCATCTGCCGGCGGTCTTCATCCCGGCCGGGCCGATGACGACCGGCATTCCGAACGACGAAAAGGCCAAGATCCGCCAGCTCTATGCCGAGGGCAAGGCGGGGCGGGCCGAACTGCTCGAAGCCGAATCCAAATCCTATCACGGGCCGGGAACCTGCACTTTCTACGGCACCGCCAATTCCAACCAGATGCTGATGGAGATCATGGGCCTGCACACGCCTGGCGCCTCGTTCGTCAATCCGGGCACGCCGCTGCGCGACGCGCTGACCAGGGAAGCGACCAAGCGGGCGCTGGCGATCACAGCGCTCGGCAACGCCTACACGCCAGCCGGGCGGATGATCGATGAGCGCTCGATCGTCAACGGTATCGTCGGCCTGCACGCCACCGGCGGTTCGACCAACCACACCATCCATTTGATCGCCATGGCGGCGGCGGCCGGCATCGCCATTACCTGGCAGGATATTTCCGACATCTCGGAAGCGGTGCCGCTGCTGGCGCGGGTCTATCCGAACGGCCTTGCCGATGTGAACCACTTCCACGCCGCCGGCGGGCTCGGCTTCCTGATCCGCGAACTGCTCGACGCAGGCATTTTACATGAGGATGTGCAGACGGTGTGGGGCGAAGGGCTGCGCCCCTACGCGGTCGAGGCCAAGCTCGGCGCCGATGGCGGCGTCGTGCGCGAGGCCTCGCCGCGCCAGAGCGGCGACGAGAAGGTGCTGGCGCCGTTCAAGAAGGCGTTCCAGCCGAGCGGCGGGCTGAAAGTGCTTTCAGGCAATCTCGGCCACGCCGTCATCAAGACATCGGCGGTCAAGCCGGAGCGGCGCATCATCGAGGCACCGGCCAAGGTGTTCGACAGCCAGCAAGGGCTGAACGAGGCGTTCAAGGCGGGGTCGCTGACCGGCGACTTCATCGCCGTCATTCGGTTCCAGGGCCCGAAGGCCAACGGCATGCCGGAATTGCACCGGCTGACCACCGTGCTCGGCATCCTGCAGGACCGCGGCCAGCATGTGGCGCTGGTTACCGACGGGCGCATGTCGGGTGCCTCCGGCAAGGTGCCGGCGGCGATCCACGTGACGCCGGAAGCGGCGGAGGACGGGCCGATCGCCAGGATTCATGACGGCGATATTATCAGGCTCGACGCCGAGGCCGGAACGCTCGAGGTGCTGGTGCCGGCCGGCGATTTCGCACTGCGCCGGCCCGCGGACAGCGACCTCATAGGCAATGAATTCGGCTTCGGCCGGGAGCTCTTCGCCGGGTTCCGGCAGATGGTGGGCCGCGCCGACCATGGCGCGAGCGCCTTCGGCGTGGCGTGACTTTTTCGGCCATGAGGAAGAGCGGCTGGTGGCCGCTCTCCCTTGGATCTATTGAACCGTCAGCTCGGCTCGCGCGCCGGCCCTGACCGTTACCGCGCCTTCCTTCGAGCTGCTGTCCGACTTCTCCGAAACCACCGCGTAGTCGCCAACCGACAAGGTGGCCTGATACTTCTGGTCATAGGCGTAGCCGACCGACTTGCGGGTTCCATCGATGTTCTTCTTGGCCTCGAATATCTCGATCTTCGAGGCCCCTGGCGCGGTGATCGCCAGCACGCCGGCGTTCATGGCGATCTTCAGATCCTGATGTTCGCCAATTTTGACACTGAACGGCTGCTCGGCCACCGCGAGATCGACGGTCGCGACCATTACATAATCGTCGGGCGGCAGATCGAACTTGCTGTCGGGGCCGTAGGCATAGGTCACCTCCTGCCTGGTCCCGCCGATGTCCTTTTTCGCCTGGAACACCTTGAAGCCGACGCCAGAACCCTCGGCCTTGTCGCCACCGGCAGCATAGTAGGCGTTGGCGACGACATGCCCGACGCCGACGATGATATCCTTGTCGATGACCCTGCCGGCGGCAAGCTGGACCGTCTCGGTAACCACGCCCTGGCCGATCGTGACGGTCACCTTCTCGTCGCCGGCCGGCAGCACGACTTTCGTGTCGCCATAGTAGGTCGGCAGGGTGTCGACGCCTGGATAGGCGATCACGACCGCCGCGCCGCCGTCAACGTCCGCCCCTTCGCTTGGCCGCGGGTGGATAACCAGCGTGCCGGCATTCAACGTGAAGAGCGGCTTGGCGACCTGGCCAGGCTCGATCTTGATCTTCTGTTCGGCCTTGGCCTCGCCGGCGCGCGCGACGACGATATAGTCGCCCGCCTCCAGATTGCCCTTGTAGGCGCCGTATTCGGTGGCGACGGGATCGCCGCGCGTGCCGTCGGAATTCGCCTTATAGATCTCCCAGGCATTGCCGTCGGTGACGGGATCGCCACCTTCGGCAAGCACGACGGTGGGCACGAAATTGGACTCCGCCGGCTGGGCAGGCCCCGGCTGGGGAGCAGGCTGCGGGGCGGCAGCCGGTTCAGGAGCGGATGGCGGCGGCGCAACGGTCTCGACGAGGGCGTCCTGCAATGCCTTTTCATCCGATGCTTCGATATATTTGCCGCCGGTGTTATCGGCCAGGCAGGCGACCTGCTTGCCTTCGGCAGCCGTCAGGCCAAAGCCGACGACATCGACGGTGAAGTCGATGCCGGCAGCCTCAAGCTCCTTGCCGAGCGCACAGGGATCGCCGCTGCATGTCTCGATGCCATCGGTGATGAGAACGACCGTCGCCTTGTCCTCGGTGTATTTCAATGCTTCCGCCGCTTGCTTGACAGCGGCGGTCAGCGGCGTCTTGCCCTGAAATTTCAAGCTGTCGGCCGCGGCTGAGATCGCACTTGCCGAGCCTGCCTGCGGCGGCACGATGAGTTCGATGTCGTCGCAACTGGCCTTCTCGCGATGGCCATAGGCCATGAGGCCGATTTCCTCATCGGCCGGGACCGATTGCAGCACGTTCCGCAGCGATTGACGGGCGATTTCGAGCTTGGGCTTGCCGTCGATCTGCGCCCACATCGAGCCGGAGGCATCGAGAATGACGATGACGCGATCGGCGGCGAAACCGAACCCCGTCGTCCAGAGCAACAGGGCCGCCGCAGCGACGCTCCGCACAAATCCCGCCATCAAAAATCTCCCCCGTCAGTCGCCGCCGCTCGGCGCCGGAACGCTATTTGACGCCGCGTCGCGACACAAGCCCGGACGGAGTACGAAGCTGCGTCGCCTCTCTGCCAAACCCTCAATAGGTCGTGCGGCGTTCCTCGGAAGGCGGCCGGCCGAATTGCAGCCGGTAGCTCTGGGCAAAATAGGAATGCGAGGTGAAGCCGGTGGCGATTGCCACGTCGAGGATCGGCATGTTGGTCTGGCGCAGCAATTCGCGCGCCCGCTCGAGCCTGAGCCGCATGTAATAGCGCCCGGGCGTCACACTGAGATGGCGCAGGAACAGGCGCTCGACCTGGCGCACCGACAGGCCCGCCGACTTGGCGAGCTGCACCGCCGACAGCGGCTCGTCGAGATGATCGGCCATCAGCTCGACGATGCGGCGAAGCTTCTCCGACTTGCCGGTCAGGTCGCGTTCCGGGCCGACGCGCTGGCGGTCCCCGGCCGAGCGAATGCGCTCATGCTGGAACTGGTTGGCGACGCCGTTGGCGAGGCTCGAGCCGAAATCACCGCGCACGATCTCCAGCATCAGGTCGATCGAGGTGGTGCCGCCGGCGCAGGTGTAGCGCTTGCGGTCGATCTCGAAGACGTTGCCGGTGCAGTTGATGTCCGGAAAGCGTTCGAGGAACCCGGCGCGGTTTTCCCAATGGATAGTGCAGCGATAGCCATCGAGCTGGCCTGCCTCGGCAAGCAGATAGGAGCCGACCGAAAGCGCGCCGAGCGCATTGCCGCGCCGACCCCAGCTGCGCAGCGCAGCCAGCACCTTGCTCTTGCCGGGAAATTCCGTCGTCAGCCCGACCGAGACGAAAAGGATATCGACCGGCGGCAGATCGACAACGGCGTAGTCGATCTTGAGCGGCAGGCCGTTGGAAGCCATGACGGCATCGCCGTCGGCCGACACCGTCGTCCAGCCATAGAAATCGCGGCCGAGCAGCCGGTTCGCCGACCGGAACGTGTCGATTGCCGCGGCCAGCGAGAACATGGAGAACTTGTCGACCAGCAGAAACCCGAACTGCCGGCCGCCCTGAACGGGATCATTGGTGACCGGCCGTTCTAAGGGAACAATGAGGTTCGGCAAGGACGCTGCTCTCTGGTCAGAAGGAAGGCCGTTTCAACCCGGCTGCGAGGTAGGCGGAAGCTAGCGTGTTGGCCATCAGCATGGCAATGGTCATCGGCCCGACGCCGCCAGGCACCGGCGTGATGGCGCCGGCCGCCTTCGCTGCCTCGGCAAACTCGACATCGCCGACGAGGCGGGCCTTGCCTTCACTCTTTTCAGGTGCGGCGATGCGGTTAATGCCGACGTCGATGACGGTGGCGCCAGGCTTGACCCAGTCGCCGCGGACCATTTCAGGCCGGCCGACGGCTGCGACCAGAATATCGGCGGTGCGGGCAAGCGCCGGCAGGTCCCTGGTGCGGCTGTGTGCGATGGTGACCGTGCAGTTGGCGGCAAGCAGTAGATTCGCCATCGGTTTGCCGACGATGTTCGAGCGCCCGACGACGACCGCATTGAGGCCGGACAGATCCTTGCCGCGCACCCGTTCGATCAGCAGCATCGAGCCGGCCGGCGTGCAAGGCACGAAGGCGGTCTCGAACTCGCCGGTGCCGAGCTTGCCGACATTGATGAAGTGGAAGCCGTCGACATCCTTCTCCGGCGCGATGGTCTGGATGACTTTGCCGGCATCGATATGGCCGGGAAGCGGAAGCTGCACCAGGATGCCGTTGATGGCCGGATCGGCGTTGAGCTGGCCGATGATCTTCAACAGGTCCGGCTCGGAGGTCTCGGCCGGCAGCGTGTGCTGAACCGAATGGAAGCCGCATTCCTTGGCGGTGCGGGATTTGGAGGCGACATAGACCTGGCTCGCCGGATCCTCGCCGACGATGACCACCGCGAGGCCGGGCTGCCGTCCGCCCTTTTCCGCCAGTTCGGCGACCAGGGCCTTGACCCGCCGCACCACGTCTTCGGCGACGCTTTTTCCGTCAATCAACTCAGCCATGAACCACCCTCGACGCCGATCGCCTAAGCCTGCCGCGTTAAAGCATCCCGCGGCGTACTCCAGATACCTTTTATGCATGTCGTTGCCCAGAACCATGCGCAGCCGGGCGGACATGCAGCGCGGCATTTTCACGAAAATCGAGCCGGGCAATCCCGTCAATGCGCCGTCCCATGCCGCTAACTCGAAACCGGCATGTTTTATTCGACGCTTAGAAATAGCGGCGCGTGCGGTTTTCGGTGAGCTCGCGAACCGCTTCGCGGAATTCACGCAGGCTGGCACGGATTTCCTCGATCTGGCTTTGCTGATCGGCGGCTTCCGAAACCTGATTTGCCTCCTTCGACCAGGCCTGAGTATAGGCCGAATGCTGCGGCGTGGGTTGCTGCGGATAAGGTGGCTGTCCGGCATAGAGCGGCTGTAGATCGAAGGCAGGCGGCATCGCTGCGCCGGAATTTGTCGCGGCGGAAGTCTCGCCGGACGCCATCTCCTCCGGCGCTCTGCCGGGCATGAGCCTGCGCAGCGCTGACAACACGGTACCGATCGGACCCCGACGCGCTGCCCGGTACGCTTTGTCCTCAGCGGGACCGGCATCGCGGCCGCCAACGGAGCCAGCGGGGTCGAACAATACATCGGCAGCTGCAGGCTCTTCCGTCAGTATGGTGGCGGCCTCCGGCCCATCAGGATGGAGCTGGCTTGTGCCGGCGGCTGCCAACAGGATCGGACTGGCACGCGCCTCGCGGCGCGACCGGGCGAGACGATGCCGTGTGGCGGCATCCTCGCGCCATGACGCGCCTGCACGGTCCTCTAGCGAAACCAGCGATGCTTCGTCCTCGTCGCGCACTGCCTCGACGAGCGACAGCAAGGACAGCTCGTTCCTCCGGTGTTGACGATTATCCCTGTAAGCCATGGTTCCTGGAGCTTTCCCCTAGGGCTGGGACGTAGCGACCGCCCACTGGTTAAGCGATGCTAAACAGGCATAGGAAATAAAAGGTTAATTTGGTCGGCTGAGAGACCTCGTTTCCCGCCTTAAGACAATGCCATCGAGTTCGTCGCCCGCGATTGGTCGATCACTCGAAAAATGGCGGGATGTCGGTTAGGGTTGGAGGCAGACGTTCCATTGTTCATGAAGTCGCCATCTTGAACACCGTCAGAATTCGGGGGAGGCTATCCGTATGATAACGCCAGACACTCCGTTTGCGCTGATGCTGGAGATGCACGCTGTGCTCTTCGGAGTTCCGTTGCTTAGTCTGCTGGCAGGGACCGCAATCCTTGCTTTGATACGCCCATGGCGCTTTTCTTCAGGGGCCGTGGCGGCTTGCAAGATGGCTATGGGAGTCGGCGTCGTTGCCGTGGCAGTTGTGCTTGGTTGGGGAGGATTTCTTGTCGGCTTTGGTGCGCTGTTGGAGAATCCAGGCTATCGCTCCCACCTCGTCTGCAATCCCTGTTTTTAGTCTGGGATGGGCCGAACCTGGCCGTCCAGAGTGATCGGGTCAGGACTGACCGAGCCCGATCAGGCGGCGAAAGCGGCGACATAACCCGGCCCCTGATCAAGGTCCGAGAGGGGCTTCCCCGTCCGCCCATGAACGTCTATGGCAAAGCCAACCTTTCGAATGGAGAGCTTCGATGACGATCAGGCTTGTTCTCGCCGGTTGCGGCAATATGGGCTACGCCATGCTCTCGGGCTGGCTGAAAGCCGGCAAGCTCGCTCCGGCTGCGGTGTTCGTGGTCGAGCCCAATGCCGAGTTGCGCAAGCGTGCCGAAGCACTGGGCTGCGCTGCTGCCGCGGATGCCGGCGTCATCCCGGCGGACGCCGTGCCGGCCCTCGTCGTCCTTGCGGTCAAGCCACAGGTGATCCGCGACGTGACGGCTGGCTACATCCGCTTCAACGATGGCCGAACCACTTTCCTCAGCATCGCCGCCGGGACGCCGGTCGCCACGTTCGAAGGCATTCTCGGCGACCGCGCGCCGATCGTGCGCTGCATGCCCAACACGCCGGCGGCTATCGGCAAGGGCATGATGGTGGTGTTTTCCAACAGGCTGGTTTCCGAGGACACCAAACGCCTTGTCGCCGACCTGCTTTCGGCAATCGGGCAAGTGGCCGGTATCGATGACGAGGGCCTGATGGATGCGGTGACGGCAGTCTCCGGATCCGGTCCAGCCTATATCTTCCATTTCATCGAAGCGCTGACCGTGGCCGCCGAGAAGGCTGGCCTGCCGACCAGGACTGCCAAGCTCTTGGCCATGCAGACGGTCTACGGCGCCGCATCGCTGGCCGCCGAAAGCGGCGAGGAGCCCGGCGTGCTCAGGCAGCAGGTGACCAGCCCCAACGGCACCACGGCTGCGGCCCTTGCAGTACTGATGGGCGAGGACCGGCTGACACGCCTGCTCACCGAGGCGGTGGAAGCGGCGCGGCTGCGGTCGGTAGAGCTGGGGAAGTAACAGCTGTCGAGGCGTGGGTCGGCCGTGCGTTTCAGGGGCAATAGCAAACGCTCTGTAGCGATCCTTCGCGCCCCCCTCTGTCCTGCCGGACATCTCCCCCACAAGGGGGGAGATTGGCAGTTTGGGCGCTCCGCTCACGAACTGCGATGTTGGAGATTGGCGAACGCCGGCGTGACGTCCGATCTCCCCCCATGTGGGGGAGATGTCCGGCAGGACAGAGAGGGGCGCTGTCCCGCCGACGTCAAAGTTTCTGCACCGCACCTAACCCGCCCCATACAGCATCTCGTCCTGCAGCCGGCGCAAGGCGAATAGCCTGGTCGTCGGGTCGGGCGCGGCATTGTCGGCGGTGAGCAATTCGCCTTTCCTCACCGGTTTCAGCACCTTGCCGCCTTCGAGCAGGCCGACGGGCACGGCGTGGTGGGCGCGAGCCTCCTCGACGGTCATGGTCCAGGAGCGGTAGCAGGTCTCGCCGATCGCGTCGAACGTCTCGCCTGCCGCCAGATCGCGCTTGGCCACGGCGCAGACCTCGGCCACCGGCCTCGGCAGCGGCACCATGTCGGGCTTGCCGTAAAGCGCGATACGGGCGGCCGTCAGCGGCACTTCCAGCGAGGTCAGATGGTAGGGCCTGAAGAAGCTGTAATAGGGGCCGTGGCCGATATGCAGATCGTCCATGCGCTCGATGATCCGCGGATGAGTCGCCTCGACGATGACGAAGACACCGGGCGCCACGCCCTTGCCGACGGTATAGTCGACAACGCCCTTCTTCGACAGGATGCCGCCCTGCTCGCGCGGGATCAGCACCTTGACCAGCTCGTCACGGTCGGCCTTGGGGCCGTGCATGCCGGGAACGTCGGGTACCAGCCCAGTGGCGTTGGCGATGGCGCACATCTCGACCATGGTTTTCGAGCCGTCGACGAACTCGACCAGCATGCGCGGATTCATGTTGCGGCGCAGCGCTTCCGCGCGGTAGTCGTCGGGAACGGCGTCGTGGTTGAGAGGGTTGTTCTTGCCCTTGCCGGCGGAGACGATGGTGTAGCCGAGCGCCGAGGCGAACTCGATCAGCTCCATGCAGCTCGACGGCTCGTCGCCGGCGCCGACCGAATAGACGACGCCGAGCCGGTCGGCCTGCTGCTTGAGGTAGCAGCCAATAGTGACGTCGGCCTCGACATTCATCATCACCAGATGCTTGCCGTGCTGCATCGCCATCAGGTCGAAATCGGCGGCGACGCCGGGCTTGCCGGTGGCATCGATGACAACATCGATGAGCGGATTGGTGACCAGCATCTCGTTCGAGGTGATTGCGATCTTGCCGCTCTCGATCGCCTGGCTGACCTTCGAAGCGCTGTCCGCTTCGGCTGCCATTGCCTCGTCGCCATAGGCGATGCGGATGGCGTCACGCGCTGTATGCGGCCGGCGGGTCGAAATCGCGCAAACCGAAATGCCCGGCATCAGCATGCCTTGTGTCACCAGATCGGTGCCCATCTCGCCCGAACCGATGACACCGATGCGCACCGGGCGGCCTTCCGCCGCGCGCTTGGCAAGATCCCGGGCAAGCCCAGTCAAGGCGACATTGGTCATGCTGGAAACGTCCACTGCTTTTTTGATTTGAAGCGGGAATAGCAGGGAACGGCAACCCTTTGCCAATCGAAACCGGTCGCGGCCACCTTTTCCTGTGCGCTATTGCAATTCGGCCAGCAACGCTTGTGCCTCGGCAAGGTTCTTTGCGGAGCCGGCGGCAAGGTCGTCCATCTTGCCATCCCGAAAGATGACGAGCGCATGCTGGCAGGCGGCTATCGCTTCCTCGGCCATTGCCTTCTGCTTGCGAGCAGCACCCAGATCGGTAAGCTCGTCGCACAGGCTGTCCTCGGTGAACGCAATGCCCGGCACCGAACCGATCTTCTTCTGCACGGCGATGGCCTCGCGCAGGATCGGCACCGCCTCCTCGATTTTGGCGACGTCGTTTTCGGCGCGGCCGGCGAGCGTCAGCTGATAGCCGATCTCGTTTTGCAGGCTCGCCCAGCGCTCGGGGTCGCGGTCGCGGTCGACCTGGTCTGCCAACGCCCGATTGACGGCGACCGCCTCGTGGAACAAAGCCGGCGAAGGCTCTTTCGCGCCGATCATGCCAAGCACATTGGCCAGGCTTGCCTGCGTGCTGGCCCAACGTTCGGGGGCGCGGTCGCGCGTGCGCACGCTCTGGATCGAACGATAGATGCCGGCCGAACGCTTCAGCAGGGCAACGTCGTCGCGCCAGTAGCCCAGCGTCGAAAGCGCGCTGGCCAGATTGGTCTGGTTGCGCAGCCATTCGTCGGCATCCCTGTCGCGGCTTATCACTGTCAGTGCCGCCTCATAGGCCTGGACAGACTTGGCCATGGCGTCCGGGTCGGAACTGGCGTTTGCCTGCATCATGCGGGCATTGCCGAGGTCGCCTTCGACCGAAGCCCAGAGCGAGCGGTCGGGCAGCGTGGCATAGACGGCCAGTGCCTTTTCATGCGCGGCCGCCGCCTTCTGGTAGAGCGACGGGTCATTGGCGCTGCCGGCAAGGTAATAATAGGCGCTGCCGAGTTCGTTCTGCAGCTGGGCGTGATCTTCCGGCACCGTGGCGAGGTCGTAGAAGGGCAGCGCCGCTTCAAGCGCCGTCGCCGACTGGTTGAACGCTTCGCCGTCCTGCGTGCGGTCGCCCAGAACCAGGAGCACATGGCCGAGACCCCATTGCGTTGCCGCCCAAGCGTCGGGGTCGCTGTCACGGCTCTGCATTTCGAGCGCCGCGCGATAGGCCACCGCCGAGCGCTGGAGCGCCTCGTCCGAACCGCCATCGGCCTTGCCGAGCATGGAAAGTGCTGCGCCCAGCCGGTACTGCGTCTTCGCCCAGTCCTTCGGGGCGCTCTCCTTGGTTCGCACGGTGAGCGCTGCATCATAGGCGGCGACCGCTTCTTCAAGGACCGCTTTGTCGCGAGCACGGTCGCCCCAGGTCGACAGCGAGTTGCCGAGACTGTGCTCTATTGAGGCGAATTCGAGCGGCGCGGCGGCGACGGTATAGACCTGCGAGGCCTCGCGATAGGCGGACGCCGACTTCCGGAGATAGTCGATGCCGGTGTCCCGATCGCCAAGCGTCGCATAGACCGAGCCCAGATTCTGGTTCAACGAAGCCCAGTCGAGCGGCAGCTTTTCGCGCGGATATTCAGAAAGTGCGGCCTCATAGGCAGCGACCGCCTTGAGCAGCGCGTCATTGCCGGCCTGCCTGGCGCCGAGACGCTGCAAGGCATTGCCAAGCGTCAACTGGCCGTTTGCCCAGCTGGCCGGCGCATGGTCGCGCGTCCACACCGTCAGTGCGGCCTCTGCCGCCTCCCGAGCACGCTGAAGCGTAGCAATGTCGCCATTGATCTGGCCGATCGATTCCAGCGCCGAACTCAAATTGTTCTGGATCGTCGCCCATTGCGCCGGCGCGCGCTCGCGCGTCATTTCCTCCGTCGCCGCCTGATAGGCGGCAACGGCCTGCTCAAGCGTCGGTACGTCTTGTTCACGCTCCCCGAGGCGGAACAAGGCCGCGCCGAGATTGACCTGGCTCAACGCCCAGTCGAGCGGCCCGCGCTCCCTGCGGTATTCGGTCAGCGCGGCGCGATGCGCTTCGATGGCGGCGCGAAAGCTGTCGCTGGTGGCTTGGCGCTCACCCAGTTCGGAGAGCACGATGCCGAGATTATTCTCAGTCGCCGCCCATTCGAGCGGCAGCTTTTTCGACACTTGCACCTCGAGCGCCGCGCGGAACGAGGCAACGGCATTGTCGAGCAACGTCGTGCCGTTCTCGCGCTGGCCGAGCCGCCAATAGACGGTGCCGAGATTGCCTAGCGTCGAGGCCCAGTCGTCCGGATTGGCGTCGCGCGTGTAGACGCTCAGCGCCTGATCGAAGGCGGCTGCCGCTTTGTCGAGGTCTTCGCGGCCGGCCTCGCGCTCGCCCAGCGTCGACAGTGTGGTGGCGAGATTGTTTTGCGTGGCCGCCCATTGCCGCGGGCTGTTTTCGCGCGACACATAGGTCAGCGCCTTTTCATAGGCAGCGACCGCCTGCACCAGAAAGGCGTTGTCGCCCGAGAAAGAACCATGCGCGGAGAGCGCCTGGGCCTCGGCTGCCTTGTAGAACCAGGCTTCATGGTCGTCCCATTTCTCGACCTGCTCATAGGCCTTGGCATAGTCCTGGGCTGCCGCCTGATAGCTGAAGGAGATTTCGTAGGTTTTGGCGCTGTCGCCGAAAACCTCGGCAAACTCGAAACGACGCGCCTTGAGGTCGGCTTCAGCCTGGTCGACGGTCTTCGACAGTTCGCCAACGCGGGCCTTGGCCTGTTCATGGATTTTCTGCGCTGCTTCCAGCGCGCCTTCCTGCACCGCTTGTTCGGCCAGTTTTGAAAGCCGGACGATTTCCGGATCCTGGCTCTTCAGCGTCGCCTGCTCGGCCAGTACCTGTTTCAGCCGCTCGGTCTGGCCGCGCAGCAATGTGTCGAGTTCGGCTGCATCCCTGGGTGTCTCGGTGCCCAGCGTCTTCAGCATGGCGTAGAGCGCGTCCATCGGTACGCCGCCGTCGCGGGCGATCGTCTCGATCTGGCGGCGTTGCGGGTCGGGCAGCGTCGAGATCGTCAGCAGCAGCCGGCGGCGCTCTGTGAGGATCTCGCCCTCCTCGCCTTTCGGCACCTCGGCGGGCGTGCCGAAATAGAGCAGCCGGCGCAGGCTCTCATTGACCCAGGGCCGCTGCCGGCCGCCGGTCTTGAGATAGACCTCCTCGCCGACCATGCGCAGCACAGTGCCGAATTCCTCGCCGCCCATCGTGTCGATGTGACGCAATATGGCTGCCGCGTAGGGGCTGTTGCCGTCGGCGGGACCGTCGAGCGCCACCTTGCCGGGCTCGGCGGCAAAGCCGATGACTTGGCCCAAGCTGTCGTTGCCAGAACCGCTGTCGTCGGCCGAACCCTTGGCCGGCGCGCTGTCGTTCAGCGCCACGACGCTGCGCGTTTCGCCGAGGCCGCCGGCGCCGATCGGCTTGCCCGCTTCACCCGGCTTGAGTTTCAAAAGCGTGCCCGGCGGAAACGGGTCGTTGCGGCAGGCATCGAGCAGCACGATGGTGACCGGCACCTTGGCCTTCAGTTCGGCCACGATCGACGACAGCGGGACCAGCTTCTCGCCGGCATCCTCGAGCGCCGCAATGTCGGCATCGACGGGCACCAGGAAATTCTCGCCACCGGCTTCGATGCCGTGGCCGGAATAGTAGATAATGGCGACGTCGGCACCCTCGGCATCGTCGACGAAGCCTTCGAGGTCGCGCCGCAATTTGCGTGCGTCGCGATTGGTCGCGACATCGGTTTCGAAGCCGAGCCTGTCGAACATCTCCTCGATGGCGCGGGCGTCGTTTTCCGCATTGGGCAGCTTGCCGACATGCTCATAGTCGGACTGCCCGATGACGAGCGCGACGCCTTTTAGCGCCTTCGGCTCCTCGCCCCGAGCAGGAACCAGCGCGCACAAAGCAGCGCGGCAAACGCCACGCCTATGCGCCCTGTTGCACCTGGAAACAACATCGCCCACCCCAACCCAGCGTGCAATCTTCCACAGCGCCATGGCATCATGATGGCCGGCGCTTGGCAAGTGTTCGGGCAAGAGGTGTTCTTGTCGTGGCCTGTCGTGCCGCTCCGTTGCGATCTTCGCGCCCCTCCCTCGCCCAGCGCTGCGCCGCCGCTACTTGTTTGTTGACAGCATGCGAGGCCCACATGTGGAATTTGGCAGCAGAGAGCTGGAGGCTCCTCAAGCAGAGCGTCCTCGGCTTCATCGATGACAATGCGCTGAGCCATGGGGCGGCGATAGCTTTTTATGCCACGACCTCGCTTGCGCCGATCCTGCTGATCGTCGTCGCTATCGCCGGCATGGCCTTCGGGCACGAGGCGGCACAACTCGCCCTTTCGGCACAGATCGCCGGCCTGATGGGACCGCAAAGTGCCGAGCTGCTGCAGGCGACGATCGAAAACGCTTCGCAGAAGGAAGCGGGAACCCTTGCCAGCATTCTGGGGCTGGTCACGCTGTTCGTCGCCGCATCCGGCGTGTTCGGCGAAATGCAGCTGGCGCTGAACGAAATCTGGAAAGTCAAACCGAGGGCAGCAACGATCTCACGGCTGGTGCGGGCACGCATTGCAAGCCTGGGCCTGGTCGCCGCTCTCGGTTTCCTGCTCCTGGTGTCCTTGGTTGTAAGCGCCGCGATTTCGGCGCTCGGAGACGTCATCAACGCCTATCTGCCGTTCGGCACCATCATCCTGAGCGCGGTCAACGGGATTGTCTCGTTTGCCCTGATCGCGCTGCTGTTTGCCGCGATCTACAAGGTGCTGCCCGACCGCAGTCTGCAATGGCGCGATGTCGGCCTTGGCGCCGTCGTCACCGGGTTTCTGTTCACCATCGGCAAGTCGCTGATTGGCTGGTATATCGGAACCAGCGCTTTCGCATCGTCGTACGGCGCGGCCGGCGCCCTGCTCGTCGTGCTGTTGTGGGTCTACTATTCGGCCGAGATATTTCTGCTGGGCGCCGAATTCACGCGAGCCTATTCGGTTCGGCACGGCAGCCGGTCCGATTTGAAGAACAAGGTGGAATCGCATGACAAATGAGTTCACGCCGAAATTCGACTTGGCCGGCAAGGTGGTGCCTGTCACCGGCGCCTCGCGCGGCATCGGCCGCGCCGGCAGGCGAACTGCATCGGTCAAACCTGGTGTCCAGCTTTCTCATTCATTGCCGGCGAGCCAACGGACCATGTTCGCCATCAGTTTTCCGTAGAACGGCCATCCGAGGAAATTCTGCGAGAGCCAATGCGGGCCGATATCTGTTGCCCAGGCAATCGTGCGGCCGCGGCCATGGCTACCGACGGCAAGGAGCGGCCAGTCGGTGCCGCGGTGGTGGCAGGTCGCCAGAAGCCGGGACGAACCGTCGTGCCTGAATTCCAGCTTGTTCATGCCGAGGATCGGCGGCAACGGCCCCTCCACCCCGGAAAAAATCGGGTGGGATGACTGCAGGATGGAGGTCTGCAGGCCTTGCGGGACCTCCATGCCGTCGCTGTAGGGGAGGCAACGGACCGGCAGCACGTCCTCGACCGGGGTGTCGTGGAAACGCGCCGTCCCGAACATGCCCTGAAAACCCATATAGCCGCCGGCCAGCATCAGCCCGCCCCCACGTTCGACATAGGCCTTGAGCACATCGAGGCGGTTGACGCCGACACGCCCGGCGCGGGCATCCGGCGTCACCAGCAATGTCAGGGCGCCGACGTCGGAGATCACCACCGCCCGATATTGGGCGAGCGCATCGAGGTCATAGGGAAACTCCGCGCCGCAACGCTCGCCGCCGATCTGCGTGACCGCGATGCGCTCATCGGCCAGCGCGGCATTGAAGGCCGTCGCGCCATTTGTCGAGGTCGCACTTGTAAGCACATCGCTACCGATGGCGACCGACGTCGTCGCCGCAAAGGTTTCGCCTGCAAGCAATATCTTCATTGCCGCCCCCGCACTGTTTTGATTCGAGAGGTTCAGGAAGGGCGCCGGATGGACCCGCGCCCCCCCCAGAGTTAGAGCTCTTAAGGATCAGAACTTGAACTCGGCCAGATTTTCAGGGGTCACGATCTTGGCCGGACCAAGGATCAGTTCGCCGCTGGCGCCAATCGTGTATTCGCCGAGCCTGCCTGCCGTGAACTTCTCACCCTCCTTTCCGGTGATCTTGCACTGCGCAAGCGCCTGGGCCGTCTGGTAGGTAAGATAGCCAAGATCGGTGACGTTCCACCAGATATCCTGGGCCGCCCCGTCCTTGATGTATTTCGAGATCAGAGTAGCCGGCGCGAGGCCGGTCAGCTTGACCTTGCCGATCATGCCCGCCTCCTCGAGCGCACGCGCGGCCGCCGGAAGGCCGATGCCTGCCGGGACGATGATCACCTTGAGATCGGGAAACGCCTGGACCAGCGCCAGCGCCTGCTGCTGGTTGATTTGTTCACTTTCTTCGCCATAGGCCACCTGCACCAGCTTCATTTTGGAGAACTTCGGCTCGGCGGCCATCTTCGCCTTCATGAAGTCGATCCAGGCGTTCTGGTTGGTCGCCGTCGGCGTCGACGACAGGATCGCGAATTCGCCTTCACCGCCGCTGAGGGCGAATGCACTTTCCAGCATCATTTCTGCGAGGCTGTCGCCCTTGACCTGATTGACAAATGCCGCGCGAGCATCGGCGGCCACATCGGAGTCATAGGAAATCACCCTGACGCCCTGCTGAACGGCGCGCTTCAGCGCCGGCGCGACGGCATTGGCGTCGTTGCCGGCAATTGCGATGACCCCGACCTTCTGCGACACGAGGCTGTTGATGAATTCGATTTGCGCCTCGGCGGTCGCCTGCGATGGGGCGACCTGGGTAGCGGTGCCGCCAATTTCCTTGGCTGCCTCTTGTGCACCTCCAAAAGCCACTTTGAAGTAGGGGTCTGTGTCGAGCTTGGGCAGGAAACCGACCGTTACGGGTTCCTTGGCGCATTCCTGGCTGAAGGCCAGCGAGGTTGGCGCGAGCAGAACCGCGGATGCGAGCAGGGCTAATCTAAACGCTTTCATTGTGACTCCTCCGTCAAAATTCGGGCTTAAAGGAAGGGGCCCGAGATCACCCCTTTGTCTCGCGCATTGCGCGGGATCTGCTGAGCAGCTCCTGTGTGGAGCGCCAGTAATTGCCGACCAGCAGCGAGCCGATCAGAAGCAGGCCAATGATCATGCCCTGCGCGTCGCCGCCGATCTGGTTCAGCGCCAGCACGTTACGGATGATGGCGATCAGGACCAACGCCAGCATGACGCCGGTCAGGCGGCCCTTGCCGCCAAAGACGCTGACGCCGCCGAGCAGCACGATGGTGATGACGTCGAGCTCCATGCCGAGCGCATTGTTGGCGCGGGCATTGGACAGGCGCGCGGTATAGACGATGCCGGCTATCGCCGCGACGACGCCCGAGACGACGAACAGGTTCAGCACCATCCGGCGCGTGTTTATGCCGGAATAGCGCGCCACCTCGGGGCTGCCGCCGAGCGCGTAGATGCGCTTGCCGGTCGGCGTCTTCTGCAGCACGACCGCAAACACCGGCGCCAGCGCCAGGAAGGGGACGATGGTCCACGGTATCTCGGTGCCCGGCAGATTGTTGATGCCGAAATCCACGACCGCGGGCGGCAGGATGTTGACCGAACCGGTGCCGAGCAGGATGTAGCCAATACCTCGATAGAGCGCCATCGTGCCGAGCGTCACCACCAGCGACTGCAGTCCAAGGCCCGAGACCAGGTAGCCGTTGAAAGCGCCGAGCAGGCCGCCGGCGACGAGCGTCAGCGGGATTGCGGCAAGCGTCGGCACGCCGGCCTGGACCAGCAAGCCAAAGACGACGGACGTCAGCGCCAGCACCGAGGCGATCGACAGGTCGATTTCGCGGGTGATGATGAGCAGCGTCATCGGCAGGATCAGCAATGCCTTTTCCGAGGCGCTGGCGGCCAGTTGCGAGAGATTGAAGCCGGAGACGAAATTCGGCACGAAGATCGCCGCGTAGAGGAAGATGGCCACGCAGGAGGTCGCCAGCAGCAGATCCCAGAAGTCGATCGAACGGAGGAACTTTCTCACCGCGCCCTCGCCTGTCTTGCCTGCTCGGCACGCCGCACGATGAACGTGTCGATGCCGATGGCGACCAGGATCACCAGGCCGTAGACGCCCTGCAGCCACAGCGGGTCGACGCGCACCAGCGTCAGCCCGTTCTTGATGACGAGCAGCGTGAGCGCGCCGAGGATGATGCCGAGCAGCGTGCCCGAACCACCGCGGATGGCGACGCCGCCGACCACCGCCGACGCGATCACGGTGAGTTCGAAACCGAGCGCGACGCGGGCATCGATGGTCGCATAGCGGGATGCCCACAGCGCACCGCACAGGCCGCCGAGCAGGCCGGCCATGCCAAAGGCCAGCAGAATCCGCCGGTCGACGGGGATGCCGATAAGACGTGCGCCGTCGGGATTGGAGCCGGCGGCAAACAGTTCGCGCCCGATGGCGGTGCGATAGAGCAGCACATAACCCAGGCACAGGATGACGATCGCGATAATGACGATCAGCGGCACGCCGGCGATCTTCAGGCCGGTCATGTCGAGCCAGGCTTGCGTGACTTCGTCGGCGCTGATCTGGTCGCCGGCTGCCCAGATCGAGTTGAAGCCGCGGAAGATCGACATCGAGGCCAGCGTGACGACGATCGCCGGGATCTTTCCCCTGGTAACGACAAGGCCGTTGATCAGGCCAGCGACACCACCGACCGCGCATGCGGTCATCAGGCCGATGCCGATGTCGAGCCCTGGATAGGCCTGGACCATGCTCGCCGCCATGTAAGCCGACAAGCCGATCACCGCGGCGATCGAAAGGTCGATGTTGCGGGTGATCAGCACCAGCATCTGCGCGAGCGCTGCAACCACGAGCAGGGCGGCATCCATCGACACGGCGGTCAGGTTTGCCGCGCTCACCATGCGCGGGTTGATGATGGTGACCGGGATAGCGACCGCCAGCATCGCGGCGAGCAGGCCGAACTCCCGCCGCTTCAGTATGTCGAGCGGTCCTTTTCTCTTCTCCTCGCTGGCAGGCTGTGCTGCCGGGTCGGCGCTTTCACCGGCCTTCGTCGCTGCTTCCAGCACCTTTTCCTGGGTGGCTTCGCCCCTGGTAAATTCGGCCGTCCGATGGCCTTCGCGCAGCACGATGATGCGGTCGCACATGCCGATGAGCTCGGGCATTTCGGAGGAGATCAGGATGATGGCCATGCCCTGCGCGGCAAGGTCGGCGATCATCGCATGCACTTCCGCCTTGGTGCCGACATCGATGCCTTGCGTCGGCTCGTCGAGGATGAGGACGCGCGGCTCGGTGCGCAGCCATTTGGCCAACACCACCTTCTGCTGGTTGCCGCCGGACAGTTCCTTCACCGGCTGCGCGTAGCCGGAAAAGCGAAGCTTCATGCGCTTCAGCCAGTCCGAAACCAGATCGATCGCGCGGTCCGTGCCGTAGAAGCCGGAGCGGGCTGCCTTGTCGAGGACGGGCAGCACGGCGTTGTCGAGGATAGAAAAATCCATCACCAGGCTCTGGCCCATGCGGTCTTCCGAGACATAGGCGATGCGCGCATCCATGGCGTCGCGTGCCGATGCAAAGTGCACGGCCTCGCCGTCGATCAGGATTTCGCCGGCATCGGGCTGGTCGATTCCGAACAGCACGCGCGCGATCTCGGTCCGCCCGCTGCCGACCAGGCCGCCGAGCCCGAGCACCTCTCCGGCGTGGAGCTTGAGGTCGATGTTGGAAAAGCCGCCGGCGTGCGAAAGCCCCCTCGCCTCCAGCACCAGCGCGCCGGTTGCGTGGTTTCGTTGCGGATAGAGGTCGGTCACCTCGCGGCCGACCATCATGCCGATGGCGGCGGCGCGGCCAAGCTCGGCCTTCGGCTTGACGCCAATGAGGCGCCCGTCGCGCAACACCGCGATGCGGTCGGCGATGCGGAAGATCTCGTCCATACGGTGGCCGACGAACATCATCGCCACGCCATGCAGCCGCAGGTCGGCAACGACGGTGAACAGCCGCTCGACCTCGCGCTGCGACAGGGCGGCCGTCGGCTCGTCCATGATCAGCACCCGCGCGTCGAGCGACAGGGCGCGGGCGATCTCGACCAGTTGCTGTTCAGAGGTGCGCAACATCCCGAGCCGGGTTTCGGCCGGCACGTCGAGGCCGACTGTCGCCAGGACCTTACGCGCACCGGCAAGCATGGCGGCGTTGTCGATGCCGCCGAAGCGGTCGCGCGGCATATGGCCGAGATAGATGTTTTCCGCCACCGAAAGATCCGGGAAAAGACCGGGGTGCTGGTGCATGACCGAGATGCCGGCAGCCTGGGCGTCGTGCGGCGAATGGAAGACCACAGGCTCGCCATCGACTTCGACATGGCCGCCGGTCGGGAGATACACGCCGGCCAGCAGCTTCACGCAGGTGCTCTTGCCGGCGCCGTTTTCGCCAAGCAGAGCCAGCACCTCGCCTGGGCGCAATTCGAAGGACGCGTCCTTGAGGGCAATCGTGCCGCCGAAGGCCTTTGTCGCCTGAACCAGGGCAACGGGGACAGCCACGTCACTCTTCACCATGGCATCGGCTTCGCCTAATGCGCCCAAGTGCAGCACCCTTCCTCCCTGGTCCTGTTTTTTCAATTTGCTATATTAAATGGCTGGATGCCGCAACTGGAAAATTGACTTCCATGGTTCCGAAGGGCACTGTCGCGTCGCGCATGGGTGCAGTTGAAGTGCTCGACCCCGCGGCAGCCTCAAAGCTGCAGGCGGTTAGAGCAGCTCCGCGGCAATGAAATGGGGAGGCGCCGGTTTTGTCCGGAAAAGGCAGCAATTCGGTCAAGGTTCGGCACTATAACGAGCGCTTCGTGCTCGATGCCATCCGCCGCCTGAAAGAGGCATCCAAGTCCGATCTGGCGCGCGCCGCAAATCTGACGCCGGCCGCGGTCGCCACCATTGTCGACGGGCTGGAATCGTCGGGATTCGTAAAGCAAGTGGGAAAAAGGTTCGGACAACGAGGATCGCCGTCCACTCTCTACCGACTTGCACCGGAGCGTATCTACAGCGTCGGCATCAAGATCGGCCGGCGCGCGCTGGAGGCCGTGCTCGTCGACTTCGCCGGCGAGGTCCGCTCGCGCGAGTCGCACGAATATCGCTTTCCGGACCCCGATCTGGTGCTCAAGGCCGGCAACATGTCGCTGGCCAATTTCGACAAGCTGGTCGAGGGGCTTGGCGATGCCAGCATCGTCGGTGTCGGCATCGCTTCGCCATATTTCCTCGGCGGCTGGAGTGAGGAACTCGGCTTTCCCGATGACCTCGGTAGCCGCTGGGAAGCAATCGATCTGACGACATTCTTCGCCACAAAACCGAAGACCCCGGTCTTCGTGGAAAACGACGCGTCATCGGCCGCACTCGCCGAACTCATCCAGGGGACCGGCGCGCGGTTCCGCGACTTCATGCATATTTCGATCGACACCTTTGTCGGCGGCGGATTGGTGCAAGGCGGCAAGGTCCATACCGGTCCGCACGGCAACAGCGCCGCGCTCGGTCCTTTGCCGGTTTCGCCTTCAAGCCTCGATTCGGTCGCGGCCAAGCCGGCGCGTTACCAAAGTCTGCTGCATCGCGCCTCGATCTATGTGCTGGTCAATCATCTCAAATCGCGCGGCATCGAGATCAATCGTGTGCGCGAACTGGATCCCTTGCCGCCGGGGGCGCGCGAGCCGCTGTCCGAATGGATCGACGATTGTGCCAATGCGCTGGTCGAGGCGATCATCGCCATCACCTCGGTCATCGACATCGAGGCGATCGTCCTCGACAGCATCCTGCCGCGGCCGATCCATCTCGAGCTGCTGGCAAAGGTGCAGACCCAGTTCAACACGATCAGCGCCATCGGCATCGTGGCGCCGGAAATCGTATCGGGACAATTCGGCCCCGAGGCCTCGCCTATCGGCGCCGCGATGCTGCCGTTCTCGGCACTGTTGGCGCCCGACAGCGGCGTGCTGATGATCGGCAAGGACAGAACAATGCTGCTGGGCAGCCTTTTGAGGCTTGCCAGCCAAGGCCACCCAGCGAGAAGCTCAGCGCCTTCAACGGGATAGGATGGCGCTGCGAGAAAGCATCAAGCTCTGGACATCATCAACATCAGCTCGCAGTCCGGCACGGGCACGGCGGGCTTTTTTGCGCCGGCTCCGGAACTTTTAGCGGCCGCTAATCTTCATTCGTCACCGACATCGAAATGCTCGATCGGTCCGCGCTCCGCTTTAGTGCGGGCCCACAACACGCAGGAAGCAAGGAGGAACATATGAACTGGGATCAAATCAAGGGAAAATGGAAGCAGTTCAAAGGCAAGGCGAAAGAACAGTGGGGTGACCTCACCGACGATGATCTTGATCGGATCGAGGGTAACCGAGACCAGCTCTTGGGACGTATCCAGGAGCGATATGGGATCGCCAAGGAAGAGGCGGAGCGCCAGGTAGATGACTGGTCCAGAAGCATCGGCTGAGCCTTGGACGTAACGCTGTCTGCTGCCCACCACCGGGTTAACCTCTGAGTCACCCGCCGTGCCGAATGGTGCGGCGGGCTCTTTCGACAGCGAGGCCCGCGAGGAACCTTTAGCTATATCTAATGTTCTACTTGCGTGGCGGGCTTCGCCTTGGCGTGTGCCCGACCCGGAGGCGAAGGAGCGTAATCATGAACAACATTATCTGGCTGGTCGGCGCCATCGTGATCGTAATAGCCATTTTGAGCTTTTTGGGTCTGCGGTAGCATCTGGGCCTTTTCTTCGACCCGACAGCGCTCCCCGGTCGGCGTGGCCTCACTGACCGCTGCGCCCAACAGATCAGACTTAGGTCCTAAGCAATACCCTCCAGAAATGGACCGAAGCCCCGGCTGAGGAACGTAGCCGGCTGGCTCACGTTGTAGTGAGCTTTGGCGCGACCAAGATGCGTCTGGGCGGAAGAGTTCAAGCCAGAGAGGAGAAGCCCGACGCTCCGAACGAGCGTCGGGTTTGGGCGTAAATGCAAACGATCAGCCGACTATTCGATTCCCATGCCCAGGCAGCACGTGCTGTTGCCAGGCTTCAGGCCGCCGGGATTCGTCGCCGGCAGATCAGCGTGGTCGGATCTTACAATGACAACGATGAACCGATCAGCGTTGCTGGATATTACAACGATGAGATGAGCGCTCTCTGGCAAGGTGCGGGCGCAGGCGCCGCACTTGGCGCGACGGCTGGTCTGCTGGCCGGTTTTAGCGCTTTTGGAGCTCAGGGCATTGATCCCGCGGGGATGACCGGCATGGCTCTGGTCGGTGCGGCGTGGGGCGGCTTTGGCGGCGGGCTTCTCGGAACCTTCGCCAATTTTGCCCAGAAGCCGGGCAAGCCGAAGATCGCAGAGGGTGTCGTTCTGGTGATGGCCCGCGTCGATGAAAAGCAGGCCGGCGCCGCGCAGGCAGTGCTTCGGAGTTCCGTGGAGATGCCGCGGCGCATCTGCCGTTCCGGACAGATGAAGACGAGCGCTTACACAAATTCAAGCCGGCTCCGCGTCCAATCTGGTGCCCGATGAAGTTTGTTTCGCGAAATGGGAATTCAAACCGGAGGCGCCCGACAAAAGTTTGGCAAACCAACACCTTGGAGGCATGCGGGCTGCTTGCCGTCGTGCTGTCCCTTATCCTTACCGTTCTATTGGCAGGTCTCATCCTTGGCTGAAGCCGTGCCCTGCCGCCGGCGACACGGTGCCAAGCTCCGGCAATCGGCAACTGGCGAAAGGTGCGGCCAGTTCGAAGGATTAAACCATTCGTGCTAAGCGTTCACAGCTTGTCGCCATAGGAGAGGACGCCGAGATGGACAAACGGGCTGAAGGAGACGCGGAGAGATTGGCTCGAGGCGAGTTCGAGCTCAAAGCCGAACGATATGGCGTGAACGCCTTTCTTCTCGTTGTCGAACTTATAAATCTGCTGGAAAAGCGCGGAACAATCAGCAGCGACGACGTCGCGAAAATAGCCGAGGCCGCCGCACTTGCCGTTGCCGCATCCAGCGAACCCGACATGAACAGCATCAATCTGTTGCAGGCCATCGCCGCCGCACGCCGGCCCAAATAGGGCAAGTCCGCCAGCAATCGGCGCGAACCGATAACGCTATATTGAAACTGATCTCGATCGAGCGTCCGGAGCCATATTAATGTGCAATGACTACGAGCAGCACATCGCCTGGGCCGAGTATTGCCGGATGATGGCTTTGCTGGCGCTCAATATTCCCAGCCATCAAACCGAACTGGATCTGCCGCAGGCGGATGACATCCACATCAACGACCCCGCGCCTGTAATGCGGGCTGCCGGCAACACAATCGAACTGGCGTCGATGACGTTCGGCTTTCCTCCGGCCGGACCAAAAGGCGGACCTGTATTCAACTTTCGCTCGGAGGGTCGACAATTCGGCAACAGCAAACGCTGCCTCGTCCCGGCGTCGGCATTCTTCGAATTCACGGGAACGAAATATCCGAAAGCCAAGCACAAGTTCACGCTGAATGGCCATTCGTTCATGGCGATTGCCGGGCTTTGGCGCGAGGGGGTCGGCAACAAGCCGCCGACGTTCACGATGCTGACGACCGATCCGGGGCCGGACGTGGCGCCATATCACAACCGCCAAGTGGTTGTGCTGCGGCCATCGGACTGGGCGGCATGGATCCATCTGACGAAGTCCGAGGCTGAACTCATGCGGCCGCTGCCGGAAGGGTCGCTCAGAGCAGAAACAGTTCGCGCAGGTTCCGAGTAGGAACCATCGAATGAGCGTGGAAAAGATTATATGATTGCGCCAACATCGCAGGTAAACTTGTCGACCAAAACTGATGCCGATCTTCTCAGTCCAGCATACGACGGTCTATCGCTATAGCCGGCCGGTGAGGTTCGGCGAGCATCGGCTGATGTTCAGACCGCGCGACAGCTTCGATCAAAGACTCCTGGACCACGCCTTGTCTGTCGATCCCGAGCCGAAAGAGGTTCGCTGGATCCATGACGTTTTCGGAAACTGCGTGGCGGTGATCGATTTCGAGAATCCCGCGAAAGAACTGCGCTTTGCGACAGACATTCGGCTGGACCACACGCCGCAGCATGCGCCCGATTTCCGTATCGACGAAGCTGCGCTTCACTATCCGTTTTCCTACGATCCCGACGAAGCCGCAGATCTCTCCCAGACGATGGAACGTCAATACGAGGATGACAGTGACGAGGTTGGCAAGTGGGCACGACAGTTCCTCAGTGCCGCAGGGCACACGGGGACCGGCAATCTGTTGATGACGCTTTGCTATGCCGTCCACGAGAGCTTTGTGTATTCCCGTCGAAGCGAGCCAGGGACGCAGCCGCCGCTGATGACGTTGCACCTGCGTCGCGGCACATGCCGGGACTTTGCGCTGTTCATGATGGAGGCGGTTCGTTCGCTCGGCTTTGCCGCCCGTTTTGTGACTGGTTACGTCTATGTGCCGAGCCGCGACAGCGCGACGGTTCTTGGCGGCGGGTCGACGCATGCCTGGTGCCAGGTCTACCTGCCGGGTGCCGGCTGGGTCGAGTTCGACCCCACCAATGGCATTGTCGGCAATCGGGATTTGATCAGGGTGGCCGTGGCCCGGCATCCTCGTCAAGCCATTCCGCTTTCCGGGAGTTATTCGGGAAGCGCGTCGAGCTTTCTTGCAATGACCGTCGAGGTGAATGTGGCGAAGGAGATCGGTGCGTAGGAAAATTAGCATCCGCTGATGTTTTCCCGGAACTGTTTGGCCGACGCGGAGTTTGCCCGGTTGCTGAATGACAACAATCGGAGCGTCGATGCGGATCCGCGCAGGTTACACCCTCACCTACGAATGTCCGCAGCCAACGCCGATGCTGTTGGCGCTCGAAATCCATCCATCGCGCCGGGTCGATCTGTTGACGGAACAGGTCATCGATTTCGATCGTCCCGTCGAAGCACGCGGCTACGTCGACGGTTTCGGCAACGCCTGCACGAGGATCGAGGCGCCCTCGGGCCTGACGACGATCTCAACCACCTTCGATATCTACGATAGCGGCGAGCCCGATGCGGTCGCCGAGCAGGCTGTGCAGCACAAGATCAAGGACCTGCCGGACGAAGTGCTCGTCTTTCTTCTCGGCAGCCGCTACTGCGATACCGATCGTCTTGGAGATTTTGCCTGGGCGAAATTCGGCAATACCGCGCCTGGATGCGCGCGTGTCCAGGCGATCTGCGATTTCGTTCACAATCACATCGTCTTCGACTACCAGAAAGCCGACCCGCTGCGGACGGCTCACGACAGCTTCACCGACCAGGCCGGCGTTTGTCGTGACTTTACCCATTTGGCGATCGCGCTATGCCGTTGCATGAATATTCCCGCGCGGTACTGCACCGGCTATCTCGGTGACATCGGGGTACCCCCGGCGCCGTATCCGATGGATTTCAGCGCCTGGTTCCAGGCCTATCTCGCCGGCACCTGGTTCACATTCGATCCTCGCCACAACCGCCCGCGCATCGGGCGGATATTGATGGCAACCGGGCGCGACGCGACCGACGTCGCCATCTCAACCAGTTTCGGTTTTTCGCGGCTTACCCGCTTCGAAGTCGTGACGGAGGAGGTCCAGGCCGAACCTTCCCTGGCGTCTGTCGAAAATTCCGCGTTCTCACCTTGAGCTGCAAGGTTCGTAGAGGTGGGTCGACGATGTCCCGAGGCCCATCTGATCTCGAGGTCAGGGCCGCGCTGCATTCAGGGCGACGCTGGCGCCATGCGAATGCATCCGCCCGCACGATATAAGCGCTTCAGCCCCGCTTGACGTTGCCGGCGGTGACCTCGTCTTTGTGGGCGGCGAAAGCTTCCAAGACTTCGGTTTTCTCAGGCTTCGGAATCTTGAAATGATCCAGGGTCCGCCCGAGTTCCGCTGCGACCTCATCGAATTCCGCAGGGGAAATCCGCAGGTCGCGATGCGCCTCCTCGAGGCCGAGCGGCGTCGTGCCGGGCTTGGTGGCGACGAACTTGAAGGGCCCACCAGAAACGTCGCAGACCCACAGCGTGCGCATGAACTTGAGGCCGGGCAACCTTTCAAGGTTCTTGGTGTGCCACTTGCGCAATTGTGGGTTCTTCGACTTCTTGCCGACGATCGGGTTTTTCACGACGGCGTCGCTAAAATGATCAATCACCGCTGCGATGGCGAACACGCCCCCCAGCCGCTCATACAGACTTTTTTCAGCTGTGGTTTTCTTGGCCTGGGCGAGTGCGTTGTCGGCGGGCAATACCGCCGTCGACGCGGCGGCCAGCGCCAGCGCGGCAACAACACTTCGTCTTGTCAAAGAGGTTGAAACAGCCGTTTTCATCCCTGGTTCCCTTCGAGGTTAGGCCAGAGCAAGCCGCAGCCTGTCTGGCGGGCTTCATGAAGTGACATTCGGACACTTTGCTATATTTTAGCATCGTCTAAGGAACAAACGAGCCCTTCGCCCGAATTATTCCGATGGACGGCATTCTCACGGTCAACATGCGTAAAAAGGGCGAAGGCCGCGCGGATGAGGAAGGCTTAAGCACGCGTCGCTGCACGCGGCAGAGGTCGCGAAGCCACTTCGGCCGCATCGGCCCGATCGATGTTGCGGGCACCGTAGTGTTCCTGGCCTCGCTGGCGGCGGTCGCCTGCGGCCAATAGCCTGTGCTTTTCAAAAATCGCTAGCTTCTGCGGATAGGTGATCCGCACCTTTGCGTTGCACCCGTCGCATTTGAAGTGCGCGATTGTTCTGAGTGCAGAGCCCTTTCTTACCGCCGGATGCGAGCAATCCGGACATTCGAATGTGAGCGCGACATCCGATAAGTCTTTGGCTAAGCCCATTTCCATCCCCTTCGCAAGCTCGGTGGCTACACTCTGGCGATTCTCAATGGGCAATTCAGATGCCAAACGGCTGTGCCAAAGCGGGATTAGACCAATTCACCTCGGAACGCCGCAAAGCTAGTGCGCCTTCTCTCTGCCTTTTGAGCGACGAAGAGACCTAACTTCCTCCAGCAGTTGGCGCTCATTGGTAGTCAAGTTTCGGAAGATTGCGACAATCATCACCGCTAAGGCTTCGGCATCCAGGCTTAAAAGGTCAATGTGTTCATCTGCGCAAACCTGATCAAACACGCGTTCACAAATAGCCAAATCGTGAGGGCTGAGGCGAGTGCTATTGAAACGCCGGCGCGACATTTGCGAGCCTTCGACGCCCGCCGCCCTGTTGCAAAAGAAGCGGGCCCTGGCAAGAAACGCGAGTCGTTGAGTGGTTGTTCCCGGCTGCAAGCTTTGCTAAGCCGCCTGCAGCAGGGGCAGACCAGAAGCCTTTCCCCGCACGCATCATGGCGCATGCGAGCGGAGCTGTGCGCCGACCTTGGCACCTCAGACATTTTCGAGCATCCGCTTGAACGGCTCTGGCTGCCATGCACGGGCCGATTTTGGACGGCTGGACGTTGGACTCACGTCAGACACAGTAGCCTGGGGGCAAGACCGCTTCGAACCCTAAACGGGGCCGTCGGCTACCCATTTGACGACGCGGAGGAGCCACGCGTTCCTCTGCTGGCACTCGTCATCGCAGCCAATGCCACCGCGACGACCTAGTTCCAATACTTGAAAACTCTCCCGAGACGGTTTGGCATCATGAACAGTCTTCTTTGGCGGCAGGCGCACTAGGGTGGCCCGAAATTTGGTCCGCCCCGTAAGGCGGTACATATGCTATAGCTAATATTGGGTCGAGGGGGTGACCATGAAAAGGGAGGACCAACCATGAAGCCGCATTCCCTCAGCGCCCACCGTATTGGCCTGCTTATATTCTCGGTGTGTGCTTTCGGGCTGATGACGTCAGTCTCAATGCCCGCAGACAGCAAATTCGCCGTCGAGCCGGTGGTTGAGAAAAAGGTGACGGAACTGCCCTCCGGACCGTTGTACTGGCGGCTGGATAATCTGCCAACGCTGGCGCAGGCCCAAAGCGCGGCGGGCCCGACCTCGCTTGCGGCGGAGATCGCAGGCAAGGTCTGGCTGTTCACGCTTGGACCGAAGGATGGCTCTACGACCGGCGGAACCAAGGTCGTCGAGATCGGACCGATCCCTCCGATCAGCGCAAGCGAGTATTTGCTGCGCGTCAACCGCGCCGGCGGAGCGCCCGGCGTCAAGACGAAGATCCATACGCATTCGGGACCAGAGGCCTTCTATGTGCTGGCCGGCAAGGTCGGCCAGAGGACGCCCCACGGAGTGGCCTATGCTGAAGCTGGCACGGCCATGATCGGACACGGGGCCAACACGCCGATGGAGGTGTTCAACGCCGGCACAACCGATCTCGACGAGCTGGCAATCTTCGTGGTCGACGCCAATCAGCCGTTCTCGTCGCCGGCCCGCCTCGACTGAGGCGACATTTCCCGGGGTGGCACTTCCGCTCTCCACCTGTTGCAGACAGTCAGTCAACGAGCTGTGAATGTCTGCCCTGGGTCGAACTCGGGTCGTTCAGGGTGTTGGGTTTTAACCCCAACGCCATCGGATTGGGTTCGCCTGACCTGCATAGCCGTCCATTTCCCGCTCGGGGCTCATATTTCCAGCGAGGCCTGACAACGACGGTCTAGGCCCTCATGGGGCGGGAAGTTTCACGATCTTGTCTCTTCTGTAGTCATAGCCGGTCTTCGGAGTTCCGTTGCGATAGTCGTTATAGGTCCAGCGGCCGGTGGCCCAAGCATTGACAAAGTCGGTGCACCACTTCACGCCTCCGGGAGGAGGTCGTCCTCGAACCCATCTCTTTTTCGATGTTACGCCTTTGAGGCAGTGCTGAATTGCAGCGCGCCTCTGTTCCGGACTCTGCAGTTTCGCTCTGCCTGCTTCAAACTGGGTTCTACCATCGCTTTGACAGCCAGCAATCAGCAGTGCTGTTGCGACGATCAATTTGCCGGCGCATTTCAAATGAGGCTCTCCAAATCGGGCATACCGCAATTAATTGGCACATGGACCGTCCCGCCACAATCGCTTGGAACGATCAACCGTGCGTCTTCGGGCACGCCTGCATCAATTGTGTCGAGCCCCGGCATCTATACACGCCACCGCGAGGTCATCGCGGATGCGATGATGCGGCATGAACGGAACTTGAGAGGTGAAACGGCGAGAGGCGCTCACTTCGGTGGTGGCACCGGCGGCTTAATGTCGGTCCGGTAGAACCAATATCTTGTCCACTCAAAGGGTCCTTTACACACCATCTTTAGGGGTCTGTATTTTGGAGTTTCAAGCCAAGTGGTGCAGCGGTACGACTGGTGTTGGTCGTTGATCATTTTATCATATCTGATGACCACGGTATTTATGCCGTCCAACTTCTCTTCACCGACGCGGCTGCAAGTTCGGTTTATCGGCGTCCCGTCCGGATTCAAGTCGCTGCCCGGAGGACGTGCCGTCGCGATCCAGCGCCCAAAAGGCTGGCGTCGTGAGTATACCATATCGCCTATGTAGATCTCTTCTTGATGCAGAAACCCAGGTTGGTCACCATACCTAATTAAGTGGTCCGTAACCTGAATAGCGGGCGTCCTTAATACTCTTTCGTTGGCTTTGTTTAGAGGACTGCACGCCTCGGCCTCCTGCACATCGCGGGATGCTGTGGAGCCTGGAGCCGCTTTGGATTCCAAAGGCAGACAGATCAAGCAGACTGAAAGGGCGAGGATGAATCGAGGAAAAAGGCTCATCATCCTTGTAAAGCACGTCCCATCGAGCACCGTGAGATAGACCCCGACTGAATTTACTCCATATCCGGCACGTCACCGCTGGTGAATAGCACGGTCGGCGGGCCGTAGTCACCAAGCGCCGGGTTCGCGTCACGGCTCCATGCGATTACGCCAACGTGCTTCCCTGCGAGCGTCTTAGCGGTGCGGATGGCGCGTTCCTCGCTTTGCTGATCAGCCGGACCAAAGGTGGGAAACAGTTCGCCATCCTCGCCACGATCGAACGCCACGACGACGATCAGCTTGGGCTGCTTCTGGCCAGGCAGAATATGATCCGACATGGCGGTAAGCTATCACATCACAGAGGATTGAGTCGCGTTCGAGACTCGGGAGGTGAGCGTGCAAGACGATCATTTTTGACAAGCCTGCGCGCGTGGCACTCGGCAGGTCGCGGGGCGCCTATTTTTCGGCAACCTCCCCAACCGTGCACAATCATCATCGAGCAGGTCAAGCGGCCTTGGAAGGTGCGCTAGCGAAAACGATCTGGTGCTGCGAGAGAGGATTGAACTCTAGGTATCCCTAATAAAATCAACTACTTACGATGAGTTTTGTAACGTTGTGACGGGCGACAAAATGGCTGGGAATCACCTCTAGCCTGCGGTTCTGGCCGGATGCCAAAAGACCCGCCTCGCCTTTACTGTTTTCTCTCCAAGGCATTCTAGATTAGCGCGCCGCCAAGCACCAGGAACCGAAATACGTTTACGACGATCCGTATGCGCCGTGATGATAGATCAGCGCCGGGCCGGGCTCTCCACTCACCACATGCCGGACGCTGCCGAGGATCAGCGCGTGGCTGTGGCGAATAATAATATCCTCAACCGTGCAGTCGACCGCCGCAAGCGCCTCGTCGAGTGCCAGTGCGCCGCTTGAAAGGCTGGACCAGCGAGCGCCCTCGTAGCGCGCCGACCCCTTCAGGCCACCGCGCCCGGCAAAGCGGTCGGCAATCGCGATCTGGTCGGCACGCAGCACATTCACGCAGAAATGCCGATGCCGGCTGATGGCTGCCCAGGTAGACGAGTTCAGATTGATGCTGACAACCATCACCTCTGGTTCGACCGATAGGGAATGGGCGGTGGTAACGGTTGCGCCCGTCCGTTCGTCGCCAACACCTGCGGTGACCACGGAGACAGCTCCGGCCAGGTGTCGCATCGCAAATTTCAGGGGAACCCGGCTTTCCACTAAGGTTTCCACTAGGGGAACGCGTTCGGTCAGTGTCATCTGGATAGCCTCATCGTGTTTGCAGCTTCACGACGCCTTGCGACGCAACGCCGTTTGGTATCCCAACCATTTGTGAATTTCGGCGGCGATGCGCTCGGCATGTGCGGTGACTTCGGGAATTCCCATCAGTTCGCCGACGCTGCCTCGCGCCAATGGCCGGCTGACGAAAATGCTGTCGGTCGGGCGCCCGGATGTGCCGACCGCACGGCCTTGGCTGTCGGTCTCCAAACCAAGACCAATCGGGTCGAGCCGGACCAATCCCATCCGCTCGAGCGCCGCAATCGCCGTGTTGGTCCGCAAGATATCGGCGTGCGCCGGTCCGGTCGTCACGACCACACTGTCGAAAGCCTCGACAACGAGGCTGCGTTGGCCACGCAGCCGCTGCCTGACGCAAATGCGTCCGTCGACCTGTTCGGCGCCGACAATCGTTGCGGCGCGATAGGCAAGCCTGCCCTCGGCAACGCCGCGATCAAGCACGGCCGCGATCTGTGGAGCGATGCGGAAGCGATGCACATCCCACAGCGCGCGAAGATGGCGCACCACGCGGCGCTGCTCGGCGAGCGGCAAGGCCTGCCAGATGATTTGCCCCTGTCGCCGGACGGCGTCGAGCACCGGGTGCCAGCCTTCGCCCCGACGCTTGGCATCAAGGATCGTTGCCCGGGTGCGCCTGAACAGTGCCGTTGCGCTGCGTGAAGGCAGGGTCGTGAAATCGCCGATCGGATCGCCACGCGAGGCTGCATGGCTGCGCGAGCGATAGCCGTGACGTGACAGCGCGACGATGTGGCCGCGATGCCCCCTGCGGTCGAGCGTTGCAATCACGTCCGCCGACGTCAGTCCGGTGCCAACGACCAGGACACGGTCGTCGCGGCCAATCGCTTCCAGCCTCTCGAGATCATAGGGATTGGTCACCAGCCCGGCTGTGCCAGCCACGGACTTCAGGGGCATCGGCAAGGCCGGCGGCGGATGCGTCGTCGCAATCACCACGGCGTCGGCAGTGAGCGCCCCGCCATCAGCGAGGATCAGACAGTAGCCCTCGCCGGTGCGCTCGACCGATGCGACGGCGGACCTGACATGGCGGATCGTTTTGCTGAGAAGGAAGGGCCGGAGATGAGATTCCACATAGCGCCCGAAAACGCGGCGCTGCGGGTAGAGTGCTCCGTAGGCGGCAATAGCCTCGGCATCGTCTACAATGGCTCTGGTCTGCTCCAGCCAGTCGGCAAAGTGGCTGTCCTGCCCGGAGATCAGCGTCATTCTCGATGCCGGCACATTGATGCGATGTGCCGGATCGGCCGTGGAATAAGCCAGACCATAGCCGAGCCCCTCGCGGGGCTCGACGACCACGATATCGGATGCACCGGCCGGGAGCAGTCGCGCCAGATGAAACGCAGTCGCCGCACCTGAAAAGCCGCCGCCGACAATCGCTATGATCGGTTCGCTGGCGCTCAAGACTGGCTCGCGCGCAGCGACAACGGGCGATGGTCGCCGGCCACCGTTTCGCCGAAGGGGCCCATGTTAACGGCCGTCGGCCGCGTTGAGATCTCGTGATCGAGCGGCAACAGCGGCAGCACCAGTTCGCCGAAGCGATAGGCTTCCTCTAGATGCGGATAGCCGGATAAGATGAAGGTATCGATGCCGATGCGCCGGTATTCGTCGATGCGCTCCGCCACCATCGCCGCATCGCCGACCAGAGCGGTGCCGGCGCCGCCACGCACCAGGCCGACACCGGCCCACAGATTCGGACTGATTTCGAGTTTGTCGCGACGGCCGCCATGCAGCCGGCTCATGCGCGACTGGCCGACGGAATCCATGCGCGCGAAAACCTTCTGCGCCTCGGCGATCGTCTTGTCGTCCAGGCGGCTGATCAGGCGGTCGGCATCGGCCCAGGCTTCGTCATTGGTTTCGCGAACGATGACATGCAGCCTGATGCCGAAACTCACCTGGCGTCCGGCCTTCTCGGCAAGGCCGCGCACATGGTCGACCTTTGCGGCGACGTCAGCCGGCGGTTCGCCCCAGGTCAGATATTTATCGATCTGCTCGGCGGCGACCGCATTGGCCGCCTCCGACGAGCCACCGAAATATAGCGGCGGATGCGGCGTCTGCACGGGCGGGAACAGCAGCCGGCCGTCCTCGATGCGCAAATGTCTGCCTTCGTAGGCAACGGTCTCGCCGCGCAGCACGGCCTTGTAGATATCGAGGAATTCCCGCGTCACCTCATAGCGCTCGTCATGGCTGAGGAAGATGCCGTCGCCCTTGTTCTCGACCGGGTCGCCGCCGGTGACGACGTTGATGAGCAGGCGCCCGCCCGAAATGCGGTCGAGCGTCGAGGTCATCCGCGCCGCGAGCGTCGGCGACTGCAGCCCGGGACGGACGGCAACAAGAAAGCGCAACCGCTGCGTCAGCGGCGCCAGCGCCGACGCCACCACCCAGCTGTCCTCGCAACTGCGCCCGGTCGGCAGCAACGCGCCGTAGTAGCCGATGGCGTCGGCCGCCTTGGCGACCTGGGTGAGGTAGGGCAAGTCGACCGCCCTGCCCCCCTCGGAGGTGCCGAGATAGCGGCTGTCGCCATGGGTCGGGAGAAACCACAGGACCTTGATCCTGTCGGGAATGGCAATGCTCATGAATAGTCCTCTATGACTTGACGGAGTCTCGCTCAGCTCCAGGCATGGAACGGCGGATTGACCTCGTTCAGATAGTAGTTGCCGAGGATCGCGTATTTCCAGCGCACGGGATCGTGCAGCGTGTGGGTGCGGGCGTTGCGCCAATGCCGGTCGAGATTGTGCTCGGCCAATGTCGAGCGCGTGCCCGCGAGTTCGAAAAGTCTGTTGGTGGCGTTGATGGCGATCTCGGTGGTGAGGATCTTGGATTCGGCAACCGCGATCTGCGCTTCCGCGACGGTCTTATCGTTGGCGTCGAGCACAGCGCGATCGACCGCAAGGCCGGCCTTGTCCAGAACCGCCTCGGCCGCATTGGCCCGCAGGCGGAGGTCGCCGACCGCCTGGATCGTGTAGGGATCCTGCCAGGCATGATCGACGCCGCTGTCGATCCACGCGCGCGACTTGGTGCGCACGAAGCTGACGGTTTCGTCGATCGCCGCGTTGGCGATGCCGAGATCGACAGCAGCCTGGATGATCTGGAAGATGGCGCCGTCGGCCGTCGGCCGGTCATAGCCCTTGTAGCCGGGGACGAGATGCGTCTTCGGCACTTTCACATTGTCGAGCAGGACTGTGCCGGACAGCGTCGTCTTCTGGCCGAAGCTCGACCAGTCGTCGATGACCGTCAGTCCGGGCGCGCCGCGATCGGCGATGGCATACCAGGCCCGGCCCTCGTCATCGAGCGCCACGATCGGCACCAGATGGGCGAGCAGCGCGCCGCTGGAATAAAATTTCTGGCCATTGACCACGACGTGGTCGCCAGCGTCGACGAATTTGGTCTCAAAATCGGCCGCCCGCTTGGAGCCGAATTCCGAGAACGCGTTGCCGAACCGCGTGCCGGACAGAACTTCGGCGAAGAGCAACTGCTTCTGGGCCTCGTCAGAGACGGTGCGGATGGCGGCGACGACGCCGAGATGGTTCTGCGGAATCTGGCCGAGCGACGGATCGGCCGCCGAGATGATGGTGATCACCTTCGACAGCGTCACATAGGAGAGTTCCGGTCCGCCATAGGCCTTCGGCACGTTGATCGACCACAGGCCGCTCTGCGAAAACGCATCGAGCTCTTCCTTCGGCCAGATGCGCTCGCGATCCCGCCTGGAGGCGTCCTTGGCGAAGTCTGCGGCCAGTTTTTCCGCCACAGCGATCGCCTCGGCGTCGGTCTTGATGACATGCGCTCTGGCCGACGGACGCTCAACCGGGGGGACGGCGCTGCGGATATCGGACGGCTGCTTCGATTGGATGGTCATGCTGCGGTCTCCTGGGGAAAATGTTGCGATGGAAGCGGCGTGCCGCCGAGATAGTAGGTCTTGATGTCGTCGCGCTGGCGCAGGTCGGCGGCCGACCCTTCCAGCACGCTCTTTCCGTTTTCGAGCACGGTGGCGCGGTCGGCATATTTCAGCGCCACTGCCGAATTCTGCTCGGCGACAAGGATCGAAAGATCTTCGTCCCGATTGAGCCGCTTCAAAGCGCTGAAAATCTCGTCGACGATCAGCGGCGCCAGCCCCATCGAAGGCTCGTCCAGCACGAAGAGTTTCGGCCGCGACATCAGACCGCGGCCGATCGCCGTCATCTGCTGCTCGCCGCCGGAGGTGAGGCCGGACCGGGTTCGCCGCTTCCCGGTGAGCCTGGGGAAAAGCGCATAGACGCGGTCGAGGTCGGCCTTGACGCCGGTGCGGGAGGACGAACGCCCGAGCGCGCCGGTCAGAAGGTTCTCCTCGACCGTCAGCGAGCGGAAGCAGTGTCGGCCCTCGAGGACCTGGACCAGACCCTTGCGGACGAGGTGAGAGGGGCTTGCCCTGGAGACATCCTCGCCGTCGAAAGTGATCCGGCCAGCGGTAACAGTGCCGCGCTCGGCCGGGAGGAGATTGGATACGGCGCGTAGCAGCGTCGTCTTGCCGGCACCGTTGGAGCCGAGCAGTGCGACGATCTCGCCTTTGCCGACCGACAGGTCGACACCGTGCAGGGCGGCGATGGCGCCGTTGTAGACGGCCTCCACGCGACTGACCGACAGGATCGGATTTTCCGGGCTGGACATCGATGACTCCGCAATAGGCAGGAAATCGCGGCCGGCCCGTGGGCCGCCGCGAGTTGTTGGACTTCAGTTGCTGACCACTGCTTCGGCGTCTTCGGCCGTGCGGATCTTGATGCCCTTTTCCTTGGCATAGGCCTCGGACGACTTCTCGATGATCGGACGCAGCAGCTTCCAGTCGGGCGCAATCCAGTCGGAGACGACGTTCCACTTCTTGCCGTCCCACTGCTGGAAGGTCACGTAGCCGTCACCTTCGTGATTGTCCCAGGAGACGTTGATGGAGTGGAACAGGTCCTTGGCGCCCAGCGCCTCGACGCGTGCCGGATCGAGCTTGAGATGCTCGAAGCCCCAGCGGACTTCGTCGCCGGTGAGCGTGCGGTTGCCGAACTTGGCCTGCGCGATGCGGACCGCCTCGACATTGAGGATGCCGTTGACGATGCCGAGATTGTGGTAGACCGAGCCGATACGGCTCTTTTCCTCGAGATTGCCTTTGCCGGCGCCGTAGACCGTTTTGACGATCTCCTGGACTACCGGATACTGCTCGCCTGACGCCTGGGTGGTGATGGCCGTATAGCCCTTGGCGGCATCGCCGGCGGGGATCACATCCTCTTCCGAATTCGACCAGACATTGCCGACGATTTGATCGGCCGGGAAGCCGGTCTTCTGCGCGGTCTTGAGCGCAACCGGGTTCATCACGCCCCAGCCGCGCAGCACCACATAGTCCGGATGCTCGCGACGGATCGTCAGCCACTGCGCCTGCTGCTCGTTGCCTGGATGCGGAACCTCGATCTGCGACAGCTCGAAGCCGTATTTCTGCGACAGCAGCTCATAGATCGGAATCGTCTCCTTGCCATAGGGCGAGCCGTGATAGAGCACGACGATCTTCTTGCCCTTGAGCTTGTCGAGGCCACCTTCCTTGGAGGCGATATAGTTCACGATGCCCGAGGTCTCGCTGTAGGGATTGAGCAGCAGCGGGAAGACGTAAGGGAACACGCGTCCGTCCGTGGTGTCGGTGCGGCCGTGGTTGATGGTGATCAGCGGCACCTTGTCATCGGTGATGCGGTCGATCATGGCATAGGCGATGCCGACCGAAAGCGGGTTCCAGGCGGCGATGCCGGGATTGCTCTTCAATCGTTCATAGACCTCGACGCCCTTCTCGACCTCATACTGCGTCTCGCCCTCGCTCCAGGTCAGCTTGACGCCGTTGACGCCGCCGTCGCGGATGTTGATCAGGTTGAGATAGTCGATGAAGCCGCCGAAGAAGCCGGTGCCGCCGGCGGCATAAGGGCCGACGCGGTAGCTCTGCAGGGGAAAATACTGCTCGTCGGCGTGGACCGCCGTCGCGCCGAGGACGAAGGCCGTGGCGATCGCCGCTTTCTTGAGGTGACTGAAGAAGGTCATGGATTGCGTCTCCTGAGGTTGTGGTCCGTGAGAGGATGTCGAGCGGCGCTCAGCTGGACCTTGAGCCGATCCGTCGTTTCAGGCGGTCGAAGAGGGCCGACAGCCCGTTCGGTTCCGCGATGAGGAAGATGATGATGAGCGCGCCGAGCACGATGCGCTGGCTCATGTCGAGAACACCCGAATCGAACAGTCCGCCAAACAGGAAGGCGCCAAGCCGCGACAGGATGAGCGGAAAGATGACGATGAACGCCGCTCCCAGAAAGGCGCCGCGTATCGAGGCCAGCCCGCCGATGATGATGATGAACAGGATCTGGAACGAGCGGTCGAGATTGAAGCCGGCCGGCTCGACCGTGCGCAGATAGGTGAAGGCCCACAGCACCCCGGCGACGCCGATGATGAAGGACGAGATGGCGAACGCGAGCAGCTTGGTCTTCAGCACAGGGACGCCGATCACCCGCGCGGCGGTTTCGTTGTCGCGCACGGCGATGAAATTGCGGCCGGTCGCGCTGTTGACCAGGCGCCAGACGAGCGCCGTGAGCACGATGACCGTGGTCACCGAGAGCAGGTAGCGGCCCGTCGCCCTGTCGAGCGAGAAGCCCGCAACGGCAAGGTGCGGCGCCGAGATCACTCCGGATGGGTTGTCGTTGGAGAACCAGCCGAACTTGGTCAGCGCCCACTGCACGAAGAACTGGGCGGCGAGCGTCGAGACGGCGAGATAGAAGCCGCGCAGGCGCAGGCTCGGCAATCCGAACACGACGCCGATGCCGGCGGCCGAAATCCCGGCCAGGATCATGGTCGCAGCCAGCGGCAGTCCTTCGACCCGAAGGTTGAAATTGTAGGCGGCGAAAGCGCCAACCGCCATGAAGGCGGAGGAGCCCAGCGAAAGCTGGCCGCAATAGCCGGTCAAAAGGTTGAGGCCGACCGCCGCCAGGCTGAGCGCAAGGAACGGCAGCAGGATCGCCTCGACGAGATAGCTCGACGCATAGGCGGGGATCAGGCCGTAGGCCACGGCAATCAGGGCGACGGGCAGAGCTAACCTCTGCCAGTCGATGGGAAGCCTTGCGGCATCGAGCGCTTGCACGGCCATCGGTCAGACCCTTTCGACAGTCTTCTGGCCAAACAGGCCGGAGGGGCGCACCAGCAGGACGACCAGCGCCAGCGCATAGGCGAACCAGCCTTCGATGCCGCCACCGACAAAGGGTCCGAGGTAGACCTCGGCGAGCTTCTCGCTGGCGCCGATGATGAGGCCGCCGACGATGGCGCCGAGGATAGAATCGAAGCCGCCAAGCACCAGCACCGGCAGCGCCTTCAGCACGATCAGCGACAGCGAGAACTGGACGCCGAGGCGCGCGCCCCACAAAAGTCCCGCGACCAGTGCCACGAACCCCGCGGCCGTCCACACCGTTCCCCAGATCCGGGGCAGCCGCAGCCCGACGGCAAGCGCGGCGAACTGGTCGTCTGCGACGGCGCGAAACGCCAGGCCGATCCGGGTCCAATAGAAGAATGCGCTCAAGCCGGCGACCATCGCCGCGGCAATGCCTGCAGCAAGAAGATCGAACGACGAGATCAGGATGCCGCCGACCTCGAACGGCGTGTCGTCGATGCCGAGATCGAGCCCGTGCACCTGCGTGCCCCACACCAACTGGGCAGCGCCTTCAATGATGTAAGACAGGCCAAGCGTGGCCATGAACAGCGTCATCGGCGAGCGATTGACCAGCGGCCTCAGCACAGTTCGCTCGATGGTGAAGCCCAGCGCAACCATGACTGCGAGGGTAATGAGCAGCGAAAGCCCAAACGGGATGCCGCGTTCGACAAGGCTGACAAAGGTGAGTGCGGCGAACAGCACCATCGACCCTTGCGCGAAGTTCAGCACGCCCGATGTCTTGTAGATCAGCACGAAACCGATGGCGACGAGCGAATACATGACGCCTGAGAGCAAGCCACCGACCAGCACCTCGATGACGAAGAGGAAATCATAGTAGCTCATCGGATGCCCTCGCCATCTTCGCCTTCGGGGGTGCCGATATAGGCCCGGATCACCGCCGGATTGGCCCTGACCTCGGCCGGTGTCCCGTCGGCGATCTTGCGGCCGTAGTCGAGCACGGCGACGCGGTCGGAGAGTCCCATGACCACGCCGATGTCGTGTTCGATGAGGATGATGGTGACGTCGTGCCGGTCGCGCGCTGCGCGCACGAAACCGGCCATCTCGGCCTTCTCGGTCGCCGTCATGCCGGCCATCGGCTCGTCGAGCAGCAGGATCTTCGGCTCGGCGACGAGGGCGCGCGCCAGTTCGACCCGCTTCTGCAGGCCGTAGGGCAGCGTTGCGACCAGGCGATCGGCGACGGCCTCGAGATGCAGGAAGGCGATTGTCTGGTCGACCTTTTCAGCGATCGCGGCATCTTCGCGCCGGGCGCGCGGTAGACCAGCGATATGTTCGACGAAGCTGGCGCGCCGGGTGTGGACGCGGCCCGACGCGATGTTGTCGCGCACTGAAAGCCCACCGAACAGTGCCAGGTTCTGGAAGGTGCGCGCGACGCCGAGCCGTGCCAGACGGCTTGCCGACACCCGGGAGAAGGACTGGCCATCGATCGCGATCTTGCCCTGATCGGCGTGATAGAGGCCGCTGATGATGTTGATCAGCGAGGATTTGCCGGCGCCATTGGGACCGATCACAGCGCGAATCTCGCGGCTTTTGACCTCGAGGTCGACATCCCGCAGTGCCGTGACGCCACCAAAGGAAATGCTGATCCCGCCCAGCGCCAGGATCGCATCAGCCTTTGGCGACAGGCGCGCCGGGCGCGTGTCCTCGACGGGATCAGCACCAGCAAGAATGCCGGAAATTTCGGGCGAGCGCTCGTATGCGGCGGCTCCCAGCGAAGCACCAATCATGAAACATTCCTAATTTTGAAGGCGTGCGGGCGGCGGCCTGAAGGCCGTGCCTGTCCTATTCCGCGGCGACGAGCTCCCTGTCGCGCGCCGCTTCCAGTTCGCGCACCAGAGGGATGACGCGCTTGCCGAAGAACTCCACCTCTTCCTGGAAATGCAGGAAACCGAGCAGGATCAGATCCGCGCCGGCATCCTTCAGCTTGAGGATGCGTTCGGCAATCTGTTCCGGCGTGCCGATGAGATTGCTGCGGAAGCCGTCATTGTATTGGACAAGATCCTCGAAGGAGGATTTCGCCCAGTTGCCTTCGCCTTCCGGCGAGGCCTTGCCGGCATTCTTGACCTCATCGGCGAAACCCTGCACCGCCTCCGGATTGGCCTTGGCGATGATCTCGTCGAGCACGGTGCGCGCTTCTGCCTCGGTTTCGCGAGCGATGGCAAAGGCGTTTACGCCGATCTTCACCTTGTGGCCATTGGCCTTCGCCTTGGTCTTGATGTCGTCAACCTGCTTCTTGATCTCTTCCGGCGTGTTGCCGTTGGTGAAATACCAGTCGGAAACCCGCGCAGCCATGTCGCGCGCCGCGCGCGATGAGCCGCCTTGGAAGATCTCCGGCTGCGGATCGATCGGCTTCGGCTTCATCGAGTAGTTGGTGAAGCGATAGAAGTCGCCCTTTAGCGTGAAATTATCCTCGGTCCAGATGCCGCGCAGCGCACGGATGAATTCCTCCGAGCGGCGATAGCGCTCGTCATGGTCGAGCCACAGCTCGCCGATGGCGGCGAACTCACCGCGGAACCAGCCGCTCACGACATTGACCGCGACACGGCCATTGGTCAGGTGGTTGATGGTGGCTATCTGCTTGGCCGCCAGCGCTGGATTCCATGGGCCGGGCAGGATCGCCGCGATGACTTTCAGCGTTGTGGTCGCCGCAAGCAAGGCGTGGCTGAACGATACGGATTCGTGCTGGTTGTCGGCGCCATAGCCGGCCGTGAAGCGTATCTGGCTCAGCGCGTAGTCGAAGCCGTTGGCCTCGGCGATCTGAGCAAGCTTTCGGTTATAGTCGATGTCCCAGCCTGTCCGCTGCTCGATGTTGGAGATGACAAGGCCGCCCGAAACGTTCGGGACCCAGTAGGCGAATTTCACGTCGTCGGAATTCGAGGTCATTTCGTTCGTTTCCCCTTTTGATTGGCTTCAACCGACGCGCGTGGCGACGGCAGTGTTTGCATCACTGGAATTAAGCAAGGAGACCGCTTCGGTAGCGGCCCGTGAGATGCGCTCGAAAATCGCTGCGCCGACGATCTTGGCATCGACGAAATCGTCGGGCGCGCCGTAGACGCCGGTCGGGACGGTGACGGCCCCGAAAAACCCGAACAATGGCCGGAGCTGATGTTCGAGAACCAGGCCATGGTATGGACTTCCGCCGGTCGCCGCGAGAAGCACGGTCTTGCCCGTCAGTGCACGATAATCGACGAGGTCGAACAGGTGCTTGAGGGCGCCGGTGTAGGACGCCCTGTAGACCGGCGTTCCGACCACGAGCAGATCGGCCTTCTCGACACGCTGGATGATCGCTTCGCCAGACGCGCCAAGCGCGCCACGAGACAACCCGGCGAAAATCGAAGGCGCCGCCTCGGTGATTTCGATCAAGCCGGTGTCTGCCGGGACGCGCAAGGCGACTGCCTTGACCAGCGCGTTGACCACCGCGGTAGTGCGCGATGGTGTGCTTACGCCGCCGGATATTCCGAGAACCGATAGCCTTGCCAACTCGTCAATCTCCCGGACCCTGCATGCGCATCGGGTCATTTCCAAACCGGGGCAGACGATATTCGACAAAATCTATAGAGATAAGGAACTACGTTCCGATTTTTCGTCCTCGCGGAGAAAAATGCCGTTCTGCTAATGGACGTAGCAATGTCCGTATAGCGAGCAGACCGAAGCTCAGGCCATCAATACGGCTTCGCATTCATCCATCACCATTTTCAAACGCGCCTAAGCCTTGGGCAATTAGGTTCGTTGCCATGACCAGTGAAACGATCGCGCCGGAATTGAAAACGACGACCCACCATTTACCGCCGGACAGGAAGCCGTAGCCGTCGGCGACGGCTAGCCCCCAATCGGCGGAAGGCGGCTGGATGCCGAGGCCCAGAAAACTCAGCGTCGCGATCGAAAAGAACGCGTAGCCCAGCCGAGTGACGAACTCGATGAGGATCGTCTCCCTGATGTTGGGCAATATCTCCAGGAACATGATGGCGAGCGCGCCTTCGCCGCCAAGCCGGGCGGCGCTGACATAGTCGCGCTGCTTCTGCTCGCGCACGGCGGCGCGGACGGTGCGCGCCACCAGCGGCGCATAGGCGATGCCGATCACCAGGACGACGGTCAGGTTCGACGGCCCGATCGCCACCAGCGTCATGGTGACGAGAACGATGAATGGAAACGCCATCAGTGTATCGAGCAGCCGCGCGCCGATGGCATCGGTGAGGCCATCGAAATAGCCGAGCACCAGGCCGATAATGCTGCCGGCGCCAACGCCGACCAGCGTCGCCAGCGGCGCAACCAGCAGGATATCGCGCGATCCGACGATAATGCGGGACAGCACGTCGCGGCCGAGCTGATCGGTCCCGAACCAGTGCGAGGCATCGGGCGGCGTCAGCATCGCCAGAAAATCCTCGGCATAGGGATTATACGGAACGAAAAGATTGCCTGCTACCGCGCATACGACCCAGAACAGTAGCAGCAGCGTTCCGATCACGACCGATGGGGGCAGTCCGGAGAAGGCACTGCCGATCCTGCGCACCGCCGGAAAACCGGCCACGGCGCGCCGTGATGCGGGAAACTCCGTCAGATCCGTCATGGCGAGGTCCGACGGCGTTGCCGCGGATCGAGCAAGGCCAGCACGAAGTCGCCCGCCGCCGCCGAAAGAACAAAGATTGCCGCCATCACCAGCGCCCCCGCTTCAAGCATCGGGAAATCTCGCGCCTTGGCCGCGTTCAGAACCAGATTGCCAAGTCCCTGGATGCCGAACAGCGCTTCGATCACAACCAGCCCGCCAAGCATGTATCCGGTCTGCGTCGCCAGCACCGCGATGGTCGGGGTCAGCGCATTGCGCAGCACGTGCCGAAGGATGATCTCGCGCCGCTCAAGCCCTTTCAGGACGGCGGTGCGTGTGTAGTCGGCGGCAATCGCCTCGATCACGCCGGCCCGCGTCATCCGGGCGATGTAGCCGGCAAGATTGAGCACCAGCGGCAGCGCCGGCAGGATCAGATAATAGCCTTGCGTCCAGAAGCCCGCGCCATCCGGCGCAACGCCTGAGATCGGGAACCAGTTCAGCCAAAGGCCGAAAACGATGAGCAGCATCAGGCCGGACACAAAGTCCGGGACAATGCCGAAGGAAACGCCCGCCATCACGATCAGCCGGTCGATGAAGCGGCTGGCGTTGAGACCGGCGACGACGCCGGCGCCGACGCCCAGCGGAACGAGGAAGACAAGGATGATGCCGGCAAGTGCCGCGGAACGTTTGAGGCTTTCCAGCACGAACGGCGCGACCGGCACGCCCATAGACAGCGAGGTGCCGAAGTCACCAGTGACAGCCTTGCTGAACCAGCGCCAGTATTGGATAAGGACCGGCTGGTCGGCGCCCAGCCGCCTGTTCAGTTCCGCCACCGCTTGCGCATCGGCAAAGGGCCCAAGCATAACGCGGCCGACATCGCCGGGCAGAACCTGCCCGGCAAAAAAGACCAGGATACTGACCAGCCACAGCGTGAGCAGCAGTGTGCCGACGCGCGTTGATAGGATGCGGCCGCTCACCATCGAGTTTTGCCGCTTCGCCCAAAAACCTGTCCCATCCCGATGGAATCGGGATGGGGCTCTATCTCCGTTTTCGAGCATCATGCCTGGACAAAGGAAACGCGGTCGAGCAGCAGATGCGAGATCGCCGTGAAGCGGACGCCCTCAACCTTCGAGCTGACGATCCGGCTATATTGCGAGAAGTAGCCGATGATCAGCGGCGTCTCGTCGAGCAGCAAGGTCTGGATCTTGCCGGCGGCAAGGCGCTGCGCCTGGAGGTCACGCGCCTTGCTGCGAGCAGCAGCGCGTCATAGGCCGGGTTGTTGAAATGCGCGGCATTCCAGGCTCCCGAACTCTTGAGCGTTGCGTTGAGGAAGATGTCGGGGGTGCCGCGATGGCCGAAATCGGTGATGCCGAGATTGGAATCCAGCCAGGGCGAACTGCCGAATTTGGCCGATCCGTAATAGGCGTCCTGCGGCAATACGTTGAGCTTGATATCGATGCCGGCCTTCTTGGCGAAGTTCTGGATCAACACCGCGTAGTCGGGAATGTCATAGGCGCGTTCGGTGGTCAGTGTGACCTCAAATCCGTTCGGCACGCCCGCCTCGCCAAGCAGGCGCTTGGCCTCGGCGATGTCCTGTTTGCGCTGCGGCACCGACGGATCAGCCGAGGGGAAGATCGGCGCGAACGGGGTGTCGTTACCGACGACGGCGCGGCCCTTCAGCAGGCCCCTCACCACCGCCTCGCGATCGAGGGTCAGCGCCAGCGCGCGGCGGACGCCCTTGTCGGTGAACGGCGCCTGGTCGGTTCTGAGATGCACCTGGTCATGCGAGCTTGCCTGCACGCTGAGCAGCTTGAAGTTGGGGTTGCCCTCGATCGCCAGTTCCAACCGCGTCGTGCTGGGGATGACGTCGAGCTGGCCGGCCTGCAGCGCCAGCACCTGCGCCTGCTCGTCGTCGAAGAACTTGATCTCGATGCGGTCGGGCAGCGCCTTGTCGCCCCAGTAATCGTCATTGCGCACGAAGCTCGCGCCTTGCTTGGGACGGAAGGATTCGAGCTTGAACGGGCCAGTGCCGTTGAAAGTCTTCTCGAAATCGCCGGCATAGTCGGCCGGCAGGATGACGGCATTATAGACGTCGGAGGAGACATAGAAGGGAAAGTTGCTGTTGGGACCGTCGAGCTCGAAGGCGACTGTCTGCTCGTCGACCAGTTTGGCGCCACCCTTGGACAAGATGCCCTTGTAGGCTGAGAGCGCCGACGAGCCGCTGGCGGAATCGACCAGCCGCTCGAAGCTCGCCACCACATCCTTGGCGGTGACGGCGCGGCCATCGTGAAACTTCACCCCTGGGCGCAATTTGAAGGTCCAGCGGCTGGCTGTCTCGTTGGCCTCCCAGGACAAGGCGAGCTTCGGCTGGAGCCCGTCCTTCGGATCGTCGAGGATCAAATATTCGCCCACCTGGCTGATCACCCCGATGCTGGCCGGATCCGTGACCGAGACGGGATCGATCGCCTTGGTCGGCTGGCCGAGGCCGACACGAACCGTGCCGCCGGCGGCGGCTGCGGCGCGCGCGCCTCCAAGCCCCTGCGAGGCAGAAAAGCCGGTCAGGCCGAGCAGCGCTGCGTATTTCAGGAGATCGCGGCGTTTGAGAAAACCGCCCTGATATTCGTCGACGGCGACATTCCAGATGTCCCCCGACAGGCTGCGAAGTGCGTCGATATCCCTGCGTTTGGTCATGTTAAACCCTGCTTTGAAATGAAAATTAAAAACCTATGCGACGGGTTCGCCGTCGAGATGGATGCGGTCAACGGCCTGCGGATAGAAGGCGATGAGGCCTTTGATCTTCGGCATTTCGACGATTGGATCCCGGTAGCTCCAGGCGATGTCCGGGCGCACCGTTCCGTCGCTCAGCAGCCCCGACCAGTAGGAGGCAATGCCCTTGTAGGGACATCGCGTCGTTGTAACGGACGCCGTCAGCCGCTCCAGCCGGATGTCTTCCGCCGGCAGGTAGAAACGCGTCGGCAGATGGGTCTCGAACAAAAGCACCGGGCGGTGACTGTCGGCGATCGGCTCGCCGTCGAACCAGACCTGCACATGGCTCGTGCTTTGCAGCACATCAATGCGCGCATAAGGGTCTCGCGCATGGACGAAGACCTCTTCGTCCTCCTCGAACCATTGGTCGACGGCCTTCCAGGTGAAGGCGATGCGGCCAGCCAGGGACGCCAGCGATTCGTCCGGCGGCGAGATGAACGCCCACGCCGCGTTGGCACTGCGCCTGTCGCCGCCGTCGATATCCCAATAGGCCGTTTCGCCACCGACTGGATGCGGTTCGCGATGCAGCGAGGGCTTCAGCACCGACGGGTCTACCGCTGACGGCGGGAAGAAATAGATCGGCAGGAAATGGTTGGAGCGCAGCACCAGCACGTTGCGGCTGTCGGCGATGGTGCGGCCGCCGAATTTGACGCGCACACGCTTGGGACTGTGCAGGACATTGACGAACTGCGGCGCGGTGGCTTCGCGAGGCTGCAATCTTGGCGCGACGGTCATGATCGTTTCTCCCGGTCAGGACACGGCGCGCGCATTGTCGCGCTGCTCGGCGAAGCGGTTGGCGGGCCGCGCCACGCCGAAGCGGTCGCGCAGCGTTCCGGGCGCGTATTCGGTCGGGAAGACGCCACGGCGCTGTAGCTCGGGCACCACCTGTTCGGCGAAATTCACCCAGTCCTCGGGCAGCAGCGGGAACATCAGGTTGAAGCCGTCGGCGGCGCCTGAAACGAACCAGTCCTGCAACTGGTCGGCGATCTGTTTGGGCGTGCCCACGACAGTCGGGACCGAACCGCTGTTGGCGAGCTTGCGGGCGATGTCGCGTAGGCTGAGATTCTGCTTCGACCATTCCTTGACCCGGTTGAGCGATGTCCGTCCGCCATTGAACGTGCTCTCGTCCGGCAGCGGCGGCAGCGGGCCATCCGGCGGATAGACTGAGAGATCCAACCCGCTCCAGCTTGACAGAAGGTCGATGCCGACCTGATCGGGAAGCAGCGTCTGCAGGTATTCCTGCCGTTCCCGGCCCTCCGCCTCAGAGGCAGCGACGATCGGCAGGATCCCCGGCAGTATCTTGAAGCTCTCCGGCTTCCTGCCATAGCGGGCGAGGCGCTCGTTGATGTCCTGCCGGTATTTGATGCCGTCTTCCCTGGTGCTGTAGATGGCGAAATGCACATCGGCATGGGCGGTGGCGAAATTCTTGCCGTCCTCGGAGGAGCCGGCCTGGACGATCAGCGGATGGCCCTGCGGCGGTCGGGAGACGTTGAGCGGTCCCCTCACCTTGAAATGCGGCCCCTTGTGATTGATCGCATGGACCTTGTGCGGATCGGCGAAATAGCCGGACGCCTTGTCGAGCAGCAGCGCCTCATCTTCCCAGCTGTCCCACAGCGCCTTGACGATATCGAGGAATTCGCGGGCACGCTCGTAGCGGAACGCATGCTCGATATTGCCATCGCGGCCGAAATTGCGGGCTTCCTCGTCCATCGCCGAGGTCACCACATTCCAGGACGCTCTGCCCTTGCTGATATGGTCGAGCGAAGCGAACATGCGGGCGAGATTGTAAGGCTCGCTATAGGAGCTCGATGCCGTGGTGATCAGGCCGATATGGCTGGTCACCCCGGCAAGGGCCGACAGCAGCGTCAACGGTTCCAGGCGAGCATTGGCGTAATGGGCGACGCCGCTTTGCACCGAATCCCAGATCGCGACGTGATCGGCGACGAAGATCGTATCGATCCTGGCGCGCTCCGCCGCCTGCACGAGATCGCGGTAGAAGTCGAAGTCCAGCACTTCCCGGCCCGGCGCCCGCGGATGGCGCCACGACATGCGATGATCGCCCTGCGGATTGAAGAAGAATGCGCTGAGGATCATATGGTCTCGAGCCATGCCGGCCTCCTGCAAAATCTGCTCAGGAGACCATCGCGGTTCCGGTTAGACCGCTATCCACCAATCTCCCGATCCGTGAAAGGTAGATTGCGCTCCAGCTTAATTCGAGTAATTTTATAGAGATTATATGTTGTGAAAGCGGAAGCGATTGCCCTTGATGGCTGCGCGTAAAGAAAGTGGTTTCAAGCTCCCCAATGTCCCCATCAGTTCTGAACGTAGAGCAGCTTTCTATCACCTATGAGGGGCGAAAAGGATCGCATCCCGCCGTCAGCGGCGTATCGCTGCACATAGGGGAAGGCGAAGCACTCGGCCTGGTCGGCGAATCAGGATCGGGAAAAAGCTCGGTGGCGCTCGCCATACTGCGCTATTTGCCGAAAAACGCCCGGGTCGCGGCGTCAGCGCTTGAATTCCAGGGACGGGAAATCCGCGAACTCTCAGCGGAACAGCTTCGCAAGCTGAGGGGCGACCATATCGCCGCCGTCTACCAGCATCCGGGTGCGGCGCTCAATCCGGCGATGACGATCGGCCGGCAGATCATCGAGACGATCCTGCGGCATCGCCCGTTTCGCTACGAGGAGGCCCGCTGGCGCGCCGCCGATCTGCTAGAGCGTGTCTGGATCGGCAATCCGGACCGGGTGCTCGATCTTTACCCGCACGAGCTTTCCGGTGGCATGCAGCAGCGCGCCAACATCGCCATCGCAATTGCGCTCGATCCGGCGCTGCTGCTGCTGGACGAGCCAACGACGGCGCTGGACGCGAGCGTGCAGTCGGAGATCATCGCCATCCTCCACGCCCTTCGCCGAGAGCACAAAACCAGCATTCTGCTGATCAGCCACGACATCAACATGATCCGCCGCTCCTGCGACCGGGTGGCGGTGATGCAGTCGGGAACCGTGGTCGAAAGCGGCGCCGCCGGCGATGTCTTCGACAACCCCTCTCACGCCTATACGAAGGCGCTGATCGCCTCGATCCCGGCGCTCAACTCCACGAAGCGGAATGGAAGACTGGCGGAGGCGGACGGCATGCCATCGCACTCGGCGGTCCAGAATGAAGACGCCGGCGAGCGCAAAGAACGCCGAATCGCGATCGCCTGCAAAGGCATCAGCCATGCCTTCGGCAGCCAACCGGTGCTCAGCAATATCGATCTCGACATCGGCCACGGCGAGACCTTCGGGCTGATCGGCGAGTCCGGTTCCGGCAAGTCGACTCTGGCAAGGATCGTCACCGGCCTACAGATGCCAGACGCCGGATCGGTCGAACTGTTCGGCAGGACGGTCGCACCGCGCGTCGAGAAGAGAAGTCTTGGCGAACGCCGCGATGTGCAGATGGTTTTCCAGTCGCCGGATCGCACGCTCAACCCGCGTCAGCGGATCGGCAGGATCCTCGGCCGCCCGCTACGCCGGCTCGCCGGCCTGCGCAGCAGTCAAATAAATGCCCGCGTCAGCGATTTGCTGCAATCGGTTCGCCTTGCCGGCGCCACAGCCGAGCAGAAGTCGCGATCACTATCCGGCGGCCAGCGGCAACGGGCGGCCATCGCACGGGCCTTCGCCGGCGTGCCGAAGGTCGTCGTGCTCGACGAACCCACTTCGGCGCTCGACGTTTCCGTCCAGGCAACCGTTCTCAACCTGCTCAACGACCTGCAGCGCGACAAGGACACGACCTATCTGTTCATCAGCCACGATCTCAGGGTCGTGCGCTACATGGCCGACACGATCGGCGTGCTGTATCGAGGCCGCCTGGTCGAAACCGGCTCATCCGACCAGATTTTTCACGGGCCCAATCATCCCTATACGAAACTGCTGCTGGCGGCGTCTTCAGACGATGCAGCGCCGAAGATCATCTCTCAGGGCGACATCGCGGCGGGCCCGAACCAGGGATGCGCCTTCGCCGGCCGTTGCTCGCTCGCTGTTGCCGATTGCCGCAAAGCGGAACCGCCCCTCAGCCAAGCTGGCGACGAGCACCTGATCGCATGTTGGCGGCTCGACCAAGATTCATGAAGGACGGATCATCATTCTGAAGATCCGTCGCGCTCGCGAGGAAGGCGCGATGGAGCTGATCCCCCATCACAAAGTGCCAAGAGACCGGGAGCTGCGGCCGTTCGAGGCGCGGGATAGCAGAAAGCTTGGCGATCAAGCATCCACCGTAGTCACAGGCAAGGTCGCATGGCATTTCGTCTGAGGCTCGCTCCTTACAAGTCAATGTCTACAAGTTTGATAGACATTTGCTAAGAAGCCGGTCATACTGCCCTCTTCAGGTGCCTGATTTTTCGCCGTCCATGTTCGCAGGATCAGGAGATGACGATGACGCAGACATTTCTGGAAGCCGTTCCGGGCTGTATCAGGATCGTGATCGGCGCCCTTTTCCCGCCCATGGAGCTTTCACGTTATGCGCCCGACCAGGCGCAGGCGGACGACGCATCTGACTCCGAGGCGAAATTTCGCCGCTCAGGACGGGATGAAGCCTTCTATTGGGCATCGGCACTTGCGGCTATTGGGTAGGCGCCCGTCGCATCCGGCCATAGACCAATCATCGAAATGCGGGGGTTACCTGGCAGCATTGGCTGGCTGCCGCGATCCAGGAGGAGACCGATGACCACACGCCTTTTACCCGCACTGCATGAGGGCCATGCTCCGATTCATTTGCACGGAGCCTTCGACGATGCCTTGGAAGCTTACCAGACCTGGATTCCGGGAACGGACGAGCCGCACGTGGAATTTGAGGACCAGATGGTGCCGATCAGTTCGGTCTTCGGCCGCATGCGGACCTGCACCGATATTCTTCCTTGGCGCATCGAGGGCGATGTCCTAGAGGTTGTCGGCAATGCACTGGTTTCCGGCGGCGAAAAGGCGATCACTTACGCCGATGCCGCTCTAGTCCTTCGCGCTTTGTGCGTGAAGCGACTCCGGAGCGACGACGTCGGCAACTAACAGGCGACGCTGCGTAGGCTCCCGTCAGAGCCGGAGCCGGGCACAAGGGCAGCTCGGCTCCGTATCATTCAGCCAGTATGCGTCGCGATCTGCCCTGATAGCCTCTATTTGCTCAGCCGGTCATGCGAGGCGATGGCTATAGCTCTGCATGGTGCGGATAGACTGGTGCTGCGAGGAAGGATTGAACTCTGCGATTAGCCAATGAAATTACCAACTTACAAAGGCTCATTGTAACATTGTGACGGACGATAAGTGACTGCTTCCAGAGGCGCTATTGGCGGCCTTCGCTTCGCTAAGCTGCGTTCGCGTGTTTATGTCGAAGGAACGACCCGCCGATTCCGGCCAGCAACGATACGGCGGAAGAGCCACAGAATGACTGGACAAGCGAGGAGCACCACGGCGCCGAAGTCGAGTGCGGCGCTCGCGCCGCCCATCGACGTGGAGAGCTTTCCACCGATCGCCACTCCAACTGGGCTCCCGGTATAAAAAACCGTGTAGAATAATCCCATTCCGATCGATCGCGTCTTCGGCTCGAGCACCAGCGCAGACAGGCTGATGATCGCACCGGCGGGCAGGCCGCAAACGATCCCAAGGGCAATGACGATGGGAAGCACCGCATCGCTTCGCGGTAGGAGTAGTGCCAGCAGCGCGAAGGCGATACAGCCTGTGATGATCACGGCGTCGCCGCGTTTGGTCTGATCAGCGAGCAAGCCCCCGAAAGGAACCGAAAGCACGGCGAGCCAGAGCACGATACTGATCGTTGATCCAGCTGCAGTGCTGGACCAGCCTCGCTCAACGAGCATCGACGGTCCGAAACTGAAGATCATCGCAAAACCGATATTGTAGAGACACCAGATCGAGCCGGCGACAATCACGGCATAGATCGTTTTCGTGGTCAGACCGCCGCGTTCGCCTTCAACGGAGACGGGCGCATCTGGCGCGCGATAGACAAAAGCAAAGAAGCCTAGCCCGATCAGAATCAGCCCTGCTACAGCAAGGTTAACGGCATAGATCCCGAACGTCGCTCCAATCGCTGGCAACAGCATCAGCGCGATTGCGATGCCAGCCGGCCACGAGTTGACGAAGATAGCCATCGCGGTAGCAATTTCCCGACCAGTAAACCAGTCGGCGACCATCTTGGTCATCAGAACGCTCAAGAGAATACCGCCGGTGCCGGCAATCAGTCGACCTACGATCTGCATGCTCCATGACGCCGACGCCGTCATCAGTATTTCGCCTGCCAGCATCATCACGAGTCCGATGAGCACTGTCGCTTTGTCGCCATAGCGGCGGCCGATTGCGCCACCTGGCAGCGCAAGAAGAACGCCCGGCGCAAAATAAACCCCGATAAGAATACCGATATCGGCCAGGCTCGCACCGAGGCTCTGGCTAAGCTGTGGCGCCACCGCCGCTACGCTCTCAAACTGAAAGGCGAACGCGGCACGAGCGACAAACAACACAGCAAGAATGGTCCAGCGGCTTCGCATTGGATTTCCCCAATATGGACCTGGGCGTTGCTTCGAGATCAACCTGGCCGATTTTTTGGGTCCCGCAAAATCGCTCGGCACTTTTTAGGTAGCGTTCAATCAGCGACAGTCCCTCAACTCTTGGCTATTGTCAGAGCTTCGTCGGGCGTGCCCAAGGATGGACAAGCCGACTATCCAGCCATCATTGCATTGATCTCGGATGGCTGGGACGTGTGCATCACATGGTATAGATGAACGTTTCTACGAGGCAGCGCTCATCGGGCGCCAACACTGGGCCGCGCAGGCTATAACATTAGCATCAGTTAATATAATTTCGCAAGTCTGCACAGATCCGCTTGCGCCACCATATTAGATATGCCTAATATTATTCATGATGCGGCCAGTAGGACGGCACGGCAGCGCCCTCGAGTTGGGCGGGATTATCGCCATAGCCTGCAGTTTCGGAGTGCCGGCGGCATCGGCACATAGCTGGTATGAAAAACGGTGCTGCTAGGACGAGCATTGCGAGCCAATGGCAGACGGCGCCGTGCGCGAAACAAGCAGAGGGTTCAAGGTCCCGTCGGGTGAGTTGCTGCCTTACCCGGACAGCAGGGTGCGTCAGTCCCACGACATGCGTTACCATTGGTGCCACGAACAAAAAGCGACGGTAAACCGGCATCGTGAAGTTCAACCTGGCCCCGACAACACGATCTGCCTCTACGTGCCGCCTAAATCCTCCTAATACTTTGTCCATTATTCCAATTCTGGTCTCGTCACCGAAGACGCTCGTATAGATTTGGAGGCCGCCGGGTGGACTCAGGAATCAAGTATGGATGGTTACCGGACACAGCTGATTATCCAAAAGGGTAAGGTGCAGGCGTTTGCACGAAACGGCTACTGGACGGGTAGACACGTGGGGGCCTATTCCCCTCGAGCCTCGACGCCTTCCGATAGCTGCTCTGTCAGTTGGAGCAGGTCGAAAAGGGGAGACCCCGCCAGACGAGTTCACCTTGGAAGGTCCATTTTCGGACCGACGTCTAAGGCCTGACGGGATCGTTCCCCGCCGGCCTTTCTTGATTTGACTTTCAGGACCGTTGGCCCATGCTTCCGGTAAAGGGGCTTCGACCATCAAAGAGTTAGGCGGGCCGCATGGTCCTGTCCAGCCTACTTCAGAGCCGCGTTAGGTTTCCCTGTTCGCATCGGCCGCCCGGGCCGAAAGGCTTGCCCTTCCTCGGAAACCTAGTCGCTTTCGGCAAAGACGAGCTCGGTTTCATTACTGAAACCGCACGTCGATATGGCGATCTCGTTTGGCTCAACCTTGCCGGGTGGCCCGCTCTTCTGGTCAGCGATATGGAAGCTATCGAGACAATCCTCGTCAAAGATTATGGCAACTATATCAAACATCGGTTCGCGTTGCGCCATGTAAAGGCGCTGTTTGGGAATGGCTTGCTGACCAACGAAGGTGAGTCTTGGCGACGCCAGCGCCGGTTGGCGGCCCCGGCTTTTGCCGGGCAACAGCTCCTTGCCTACGACGCAGCGATAGTGTCGCTGACTCACCAGATGCTCGATCGCTGGACCAATGATCAGGTCCTGAACATCCATCCCGAGATGATGGAGTTAACGTTGCGGATCGCCGCTAAAACGCTGTTCGATTCCGAGGCTGAGTGGGACATTGCCGACATTGATCATGCGGCAAACGATCTCGTTATCGAGATGGAATCGCGCTTCAAACGGCCGATCCTTATTCCTGACGCAGTGCCGTTGCCCGGCCATTTCAGGTATAGGCGAGCGATCCGAACGCTCGAAAGGATCGTTTCATCAATCATAGCCGAGCGTCGTGCGAGCGGTTTGGAAGGACGATATGACGTTCTGTCCCGTCTTATGGAAGCGCGTGACGAGATGGGGAAACCCATGTCAGATGCCCTGCTTCGGGACGAGGCGATTACGCTCCTTCTTGCAGGGCACGACACCACGGCGCTCGCACTTTCATGGACCTGGTTTCTGCTGGGCCAGCGGCCGGAGATTCAAGCTCGAATGGCGGCTGAAATCGCTGACGTGCTCGGCGACCGGCCGGCGACGACCGACGACATCCCACGCCTGAAATACACGGAAAGCGTCGCGTTGGAATCGATGCGGATCTACCCGCCTGCCTGGATCATAGGCCGCGAATCGATCGGGGCCTTCAAACTTGGTGGCTACGCCTTCCCCGCCGGAGTAACCATCTTCATCAGCCCGTGGGTATTGCATCGCGACCCCCGGCATTTCGCGCAGCCAGAAATGTTCCGACCAGAGCGTTGGATGGGCAATCTCGCACACGAGTTGCCGCGCTTCGCCTATATGCCTTTCGGCGGCGGACCGCGTATCTGCATTGGGCAGCGTTTCGCTATGATGGAAGCAGTTCTGATCTTAACGACGATGGCGCAACGCTTCTCGGCTGAGTGGCAGTCGGGTCACAAGGTGACGCCGTTCCCGTCGATTAATTTACGCCCCAGGGGCGGTGTCTGGCTCAAAATCAAAGATCGCGAGACCGGGCACTGAGTTCACGGATTCATCTCGCCGTTACCCGTGCGTCGACGCGCGATTGCGGAGGCGGCACATTCGTGGGGTGGGTGGATAAGCCCAAGCAGAAATCAGGAAATTGGCTGGATTAGAGCCCCGAATTGAGGGCCATAACAGCGCGATCGTTCTAAGAGCGTGTATCGCCGGAGATGAAACTTACTTCTCGAACTAGCTTGTTTATTATGGCCCATTGAAATTCAGCCGAGCTGTCGGCTGGGATGATAAACGAGCCGGCCCCCCCGATAACGTGCCGCTCATAATATTCCGCGGTCGACTCGCCATTTTCCACTTCCGCGCCTATCGGGAGACCATTGATTACGATGGCTTTCTGAAGCGCTCTCTGACGGCTTTCCTCAAGTGAAGATCCGTCGTTGTTTGTTCCGTCGCCTGAGATATCGATGACCCTCCGCAACGTAGGGGCAGGAAGTTTGTCAAAGGCATCAACAGATACATCAATGGCGTATGAGATCGATGTTTTCGCACCGTGCGGATCACGGCGTTCGCCTTGCGACTTTTTCCGGATTGCATCCGCGATAACCGACGCATCATTCGCGTCAGAGAGAACGGTCCAATCCACCCGCGTTTTTAAGGAGCCACGGCTCGACCATTCGACAAAAGTGACAGCGATCTTGCCGTGCATACCCTCTTTGATCACTTTCAACACGGACGGTGATTCCAAAGCAGCCGCATAGCCCTCGCGTTGTAGCGTAGCCTCTATCTGGTTGACGGAGCCCGACATATCGACCGCAAGGACGATCGCGACATCGACTTCGGCGGTTGGGTCCTCGAGAAGAAGCTTCTCACGAATTTCACAAGGACAAAGATCGTTCGTATAAGAATTGCCGTGAACAGGCTGATCATGGATCAGCAGCACTCTTAACAATCCAGCGCTCAAAACAGTAAAGGAGAGTAGTTGCATCTCCCATCTATCCTCATGACCTTATGGCGTCTGGTTCTGCTAGTTGCAGAGTTCAATTAAATCTGAAGCGAACAAGTCGAACAGATCTAGCTGAGAGGGACTTGCCCATAAACAGTAGCACCTTCTATATTAGCTCGACATAATTTTAAGAGTCAACAAATACAGGAGGGATAACCCACGAAGTGGCGCCCCGCGCCCTTTGCGCGTCCACGGTCGGCGCCCTGCATCTTGGCGGACCCGACAACTGTCAACAATGCCAACGTCCGCCCAACACGGCACTTTGTTTCGGAACCGAATTCGAACCAGTGATATTGACTCAAATCGCAGTGTTTGGAGTGCGGGTGCATGCTTACCGAGCCTGGCGTTGGCCGGCTGTCCTTCATTGAATTCCAAATGCCCACGCTGGTGGAGAAGCCGCCCAAGGGCGGCGGATGGATTCATGAGATCAAATACGATGGCTATCGCACACAGCTGGTCATTCAGCCGGGTGCGGTGCAGGCCTTCACGCGAAACGGCTTCGACTGGACCGACAGATACACCCCAATCGTCCGGGCTGCGGCTCAGTTAAAGAACGCGGAGCGGGCTATCGTTGATGGCGAAGCGACAGTGTTTGGTGCCACAGGGCGTCCTGATTTCCAGGCGCTACGCCGGGAACTAGGAAAGGCCGAGTCGACGAGATTGGTTTTCCACGCTTTCGATCTCCTTCATCTCGACGGCAAGGATCTGCGGGAGGCTCCGCTGCTGGAACGCAAGCGCGCCTTGCAACGTCTCTTGAAGAGCGCGCCCCCGGCACTCGTGTATGTCGATCATCTGGAAGGCGACGGTCCAACCATGTTTGAGCACGCGTGCGAAATGGGCCTTGAGGGGATTGTTTCGAAGCGCGCAGATTCCCCTTATCGCTCCGGCCGGCAGGACAGTTGGCTCAAGCTCAAATGCGTCAAGAGGGACAATTTTCCGATTGTGGCCTTTGTCGAAAAGCTTGGCGCGAGGCCGCGCAGGATTGCCTCGCTTTATCTCGGCCGCCGCAAGGGCAATCGCATCCGCTATGCCGGCAAGGCGCAGAGCGGCTACAGCCTCACCGACGCACGTGAAGTGCGCGAGCGCTTGGACCCGCTAATCGTCGACAAATCTCCGCTCGCCGAGCCGATAGACAAGCCCAAGGCGACTTGGGTGCAGCCGGCCGTTGAGGCTGAGATCGAATATGGCGGGATCACTGATGACGGGCTGCTGCGGGAAGCGGTGTTCAAGGGCCTGCGCGACGATCTGAGCCCGCCGGCCGGCGCGTCATTGGTCCGCAAGACGCCGCCGTCCAATGAAAGTTCCGGCGTCCCGCGCGAGAACATTCTACAACTGCTGCCCGACGCTATGGTGCCGTCGAAAGAGGAGCTGATCCGATATTGGAAGAAGGTGGCGAAGAAAGCTCTCGTCCATCTCGGCCGGCGGCCGCTCAAGCTGGTTCGCCACTCGAACGGGGTCACCTTCTATCACAAGGGCAGATTGCCCGACGTTCCGGATACCGTGCACCAACTGCGTGTTCAGAAGCGCGAGGGTGGAGAAGGCGTGAGGCTGTGGGTCGATGATCTTGATGGGCTGCTTGGTTTGGTGGAAATAGGCGCTGTCGAGCTGCATCCCTGGAACACCACCGTCGATGATATCGAGCATGCCGATCGGGTTGTCATCGACCTGGATCCTGGCGAAAGGGTCGAATGGGAGATGATCGTCGAGACGGCTCTGAAGGTCCGGGACATGCTGCGTTCGGAAGGACTCGATAGCTGGCCGAAGGTGACCGGCGGCAAGGGCCTGCATGTGATGGCGCCTCTGCAGGCCGTGATCACCCACGACGCCGCCCGGCAGTATGCCCGCAGGCTGGCGCAGCAACTGGCCAGCAAGCACCCCGATCGCTATCTCATCTCGGCCGCGCCTTCCGGCCGCTCTGGGCGCATCTTCCTCGATTATCTCCGCAATGGGCGCGGGAACACGGCAGTCGGTGCCTATTCGCCGCGGGCTCGTCTAGGCTTTCCGATAGCTGCTCCGGTTAGCTGGAATCAGGTTGAAAAGGGGATCGCACCGGACGCGTTCACACTGCAAAGTCCTTTCGCGTAACGCCGATGACCTGAGAACAATGCATCCAACAAGAGGCGCGCTCCCTTGTTTCGCGCCGTCTCAGCATCTAGCCTGCACCTTCCAGTTGAGGGGCGGGTATGAAACAGAATCAGGAAGGCAATGGGCGATCATCCATAGGCAGCGCATTGGCCATCGGGCTTTTGATATCGAGCATATCTCTGGGAGGGTGCACTACAGTTTCAACTAGCGGTGCGGATCGATGGCTTACGAAGCCAAATTTTGACCGGGTTAACAACGCCATGGCTAAGAAAGGCATGATGCCGGCAGCAATCGACTGCCGGTTCGATAGCACAGCTCCGGGCAAAGCGGCCTATGGATCAAAAGTTACGTGGAAACCTGTCCCCAGAGACATTCGCTGGGTAATGCATGTCGGCACTCCCGATTACGTTGCGAGCAGTGAAGCTAAATCACGCGCAATCGGCCTTCATCGCGTGTTTTCGAAAAGGGTTCGTGACAAGGCAACGGGTCAAGTAGTTCAGTGTTCGATCTCGACGAATTGATCCTCTTGGCGGTGCCGACCATCTGGTAAGGACTAGACCTTACGGTGCCAATGGTGGGAGTCATGGTGGGTGAGGCGTAATAGGCACGTGAATGGGTGAGCGCGCGCAAGGTGGTGAGCGGTATGACGAAGGTAGCCTATGTGTGTCTGGTTGCGAGTGTGCTTTCGGGGTGCGTCGCTCAACCTCAATTCTCGGTCGATGGAACGCCATACTACGGGCATGACCCTGACGTTCAGAAGATGATTCGGATGGGAAATGAAGGGCTCGTGCCCATATCAGTCTCATGCAAAATGCCCCGGTCAGGACCGACTGCCAAATTGCCAGACGGCGTCCAGACAACGACCCGATGGACGAAGGCGCCGAAGCCGTATCCGGGATGGACAGTCGTCATAGGAAATTCTGCTGGAGCTAAAGCGGAACGAGCGGTGGCAATAGCAAAGGGGTATCACAAGGTATCGAGCGGCAGCTTTTACCAGTCCGTAGCCCGCAAACAGATGACCTGTGAGCTTTGGCGCGGCCAGTAGCGAGAACTCACGGCGTCTGTCCCGACCCACATAAGGTGCATCGGCTACCGCCAGCGCACATCTCCCAGACCTGCGACTGCCTCGGAGGGCGCAAGACGGCTTGCGTCGCACGCTCTGTCACCGACCGTTGAATTTCGGGGCTCCCGCCAAACTGCTGCAAGATGTTGAGGTGCTATCATGACCGACCCGCGCGCCTCATAGCACGAGCAATTGCAAGCTGCGCTCCGACTTTGGCGTTTTCCTTCTGGGTCATGCTGTCGGCTGCGATGAGCCGCTTCAACGAACGCATGATCTCTCCGCGCGTCCAGCCGGCCTCCGGCATGCAATCGACGATCGCCTGAAAGCATTTGCCAACTGGCAGTCGATATGGCGACCGGGTGGGCCAAACAGAAAAATAAGCGAACGTCCTACGTTAAAAGGCCAACACAAACAGAAATACTGAAATAAAAGCGGTTACTATGGGACTATCAACATCCTAGTTCTTATTATCCACTCTCATTGAGGGTTCATTTCCTTCCCCATAGAATTCCTTACTTCCATCATCGGATTGTCTCGGCCGAAATCCCATCCTGTGCGGTAATAAAAGAATAAATCTGACAACAGAACGCGGAGATCCATATCGTGACCGTAAACCACACGATAATGTAATTGTATCTAAGCAAAGTAAAAAATGCTACCGGTCACCCAGGTTTACTTTACGACTTTTATGATTATGGTGACGTAGGCGAACCCGCCGCCGATCAATGAAGAGCGTATCCTTACCCTGTCCATTCCAACAAACCCCGGGTTAGGAAGGTAGTGTCCAAGAACGTGTGGTATCTTTAGATTGTAACATTTGCTGTCTTTTGAAACGTTTGGCAACGCAGGTGCTTTAGTGAACGTAAAAGTCCCTTGTTTAGGTGGGATGGACAGCAAGACTTTTGGGTAGCCGAAGAATTTGCAAGCCGCATTCATATGCGTTGTCTGATAAGTATCGAGGACGTTCCCTGTGTGGACGGTGCTAGTCCAGCTAACGCTATCGCCGTTCTTCGGACGCTCGATACCCGGCGTTATGCCATCGGGTGACTTCATTTTGGCATTCGAAGGAGAGGCTGGCAGCAGAGCAGCTACAGAACAAGCTATCGCAGTCGTCATTCTCCAATCGCGGGTCATGCGTCCTCAAAAAAGCATTTGTGGGTTCATATTTCCAGGCAGGTTGCGCGACGCCGTTCCAGCCCCAGGACGTTCACTTTGCATGTTCGGAGCCGCTGGGTCGAGCCGCCCAGGGGGGTCCGGCCAGACGCGTTCACTTGGACAGCCCATTCTGACCCACGCACGACGACCTCTCCTAAAGAGCGGCAGCAATCGCGAGGTGTTTGTCCCAGACGCGAAGATTACATAGCTGCATCGGGCGATCACTCCGGTGGCGGCGCCGGCAGCTTGATGTCGGTCCGGTAGAACCAACGTATTTTTAGCTCTGCCTCCTCGGAGAAATAGACGGTCGAGCAGCCCAGCTTTCGGTTCCTGTATTCTGGAATTTCAAGCCAGATCGTGCAGCGATACCATCGCGGATCGACGTCGGGTTGTGCCTCCAATACGAGATGACCACGGTGTTGACACCATCCAGCACCTCTTCGCGCAGCTGGTGACAACCTGAATGCCGGGGATTCCCGAGTTGATGCGCCTTGCCGCGCCAAGGCGCGTATGGCGCCGTTCGCTCGTATAGCATGCCATTTGCGTAGACCGCGTCTCTGTGCATGACCACCACGCCTGTATCGCGCTTGATCACGGCGTCCCAAGTCGCCTGAAAGATGGGTATCTTGGCGAGCGCTTCATTAGCCGTGGTCAAGGGATGACATGCCGGCTCTTCAAGGCGCGGACCGTTGCGCGGCTCCGCATAGGACGCCGAAGGTAAACACGCCGCGCCGGCGGCAAAGACGAGGAATCGTGTGAGCAGGCTCATCTTCGGAGTAAAGCACTTCCCCTCGAGCACCGCGAGATGGAATCCCCGGCTGAACTTACTCCATATCCGGCACGTCGCCGCTGGCGAATAGCAGGGTCGGCGGGCGGGTAATCGCCAAGCGCCTGGTTCGCATCGCGGCTCAAAAACGGTTACGCCAATGTGTAACCGTGGACAGTTCGCCTTCATCGTCGGTCGGCGCAGACGGCACTTCCCCACGTTTCTTTCTCCGAAATGGTGAGATACGCTGCCGCCACATCAAGGGGGACGATCTTGAGCTCATTCTATCGCCGTTGCATGTCCACGGTTATTGCAATCACGATCCTGGCCATGGGGGTTCTGCTGGCTGCGGCCGAAGACTTGAAATACGCAAACGATAAGCCGATGACTTTCAAAGTCTTCGATCACCCCCCTGCAGTGCGTGTGTTGTGGTCTTTGCCAGCGGCGAGGTTGCCGACACGACGATCGAACGTTTCCAAGAGGCGCTCGACCGGCTGGAGAAGACCAGCGAGTGGTCACGCGCAAAGGCGAGAACGGGCGCTGGACCGCAATTGATCCTGCTTCTCGATTCTCCCGGCGGCCTGGTCAACCCAGCCTTTTCCGTCTCGCGGCAGCTAAGGATAAATGGCGCCATGACCGCCGTGGCACGGCCGTCTGTGACCTTCGCGACAGACGGGGCGCTGGACCCATCTTCATGCAACTCGGCTTGCGGCCTCATGCTTTTGGGCGGCAAGGTGCGGTTTTCGCGTTTACTGTCCAATATTGGCCTCCATCAGATTCGTCCGGCGGTCGAGCAAAAGCTAAGCTATACCCGCGAAGAGGTTCTGCTCTACCTTACAGTTTTCAAAGAAAGTGCCGCTGCACTTTCTCGCCATCTCGCTGAGATGAATATAGACCCGAAGCTGCTGCTCTATATAATGCAAGCGCCCGATGACGAGATGGGTTTTCTCGGCTATTCGGAAGCAAAATCGCTTGGAATAATCGATGCCATATCCGACTCTCTGAACGATATACTTCTTTATCCCTCATAGAGTGCTCTCGGCAAGTCAACGCCAATGCGATGGCTGCCTCTGCTTGGCGAAGCGCCATCCTGCATCCTTGCCGCAGTCGGGATGCTCACCTATGATGCTGAACGCCCGGACATGCGACGGGCTCTATTGCACCGGGAAGGCGGATCAGCTCGTCGCTCATCGGGATGCTTTCAAAGCAGCGACCCTTGTGCAGGTGCCTGCAGCGGAACTTTGATCTGTGTGGCAGGCTTCTCGACGATGACGAGAGCCTCGTCGGCCGCCGGCCTCTGCAGCCCTTTCGCTTCCGACCATGGCGCTGTCAGCCAAGTCTCGGCTTCCTCTCGCGTGGTCAGGATCACCGGCATTGCCTTCTCGTGGATCGGTCTGATGAGGGCGTTGGGAGCCGTTGTCAGAAAGCCGCAGAGCTCGTGATCGCCGGACCCTTCCTTGACCTTTCGCACCCGTTGCCAGCGCGTCCACAGGCCCGCGAAGAAGAATAGCGGCCGGTCCTCGTTGAGGGCGAACCAGAAGTTCAGCTGAATGCCCGTCTCGGGGTCCTTGTCACCGGGCGTGGGGCTGGGCTCGGCGAAGCTCGTCACCGGGACGACGCAACGGTGCTCGATGCCGACATATTGCTGCCAGTGCCCATATTGAGGGTTGCGGATATTTGTTGTGCCGGAATCGGCGTTGCCTTTGACACGCTCTGGCGGCGTCGGCATTCCCCAGCGCGGCTTGGCAAGCTCGCGCGTCCCGTCCTGGGCATTGCGGACGACCGGGCCGAACTGGTTGGGATAGATGTCGATCGACGGCTCAAGGTTGCCCAGGAGATCGCGCAAGGCTCCGGTCCATTGGCGGGATCGCCTCCTGGCTGGTGGTGATGTTGTAGAGGTTACACATGTCGTCGCCTTAGTTGCGCAGGGCCTGGGGAACGCTCAGCGGCCCGAGATCGAGAACTCTCTTGTATTCGCCCGTCCGGCGCCAGATGCCGCGTGCGTGGCCGTTTTCCCGATCGCGCTTGGGATCGAACATCATGCCTCCGAAGTGGTCAAGGAACAGCTGTGCGGACGCCGGATCGGCGAAGCAATAGAGCCGCCAGTTCTCGTATTTATGATCCGGCCATATCGCCTGCACCTGCCTTGTCATCAGGACCAGCGCGCGCGCTTCGCAAAATTCGCGGATCAGCGTGAAGCTGTGCCGTGCACAGGTCATCGGGCAGCGCGATCTGATAAGGCCACTCCCGGTCGATCCTAGCCGGCGAGGGCCCTCGGCTGCGCATGCATCAGTGCGGTGCTGCGGGCTTCCTTTTGCTTTCCCTCAGATAGATATCGGTCTGTTCGCGCATCGCGTCTGAAAGCGATAATGCCAGCTCCAAGCTTTCCGGGTAGATCGCTAGAATCCAAGTGGCCGTAAGTTCAGCGATCGCCTGTTTCTGACTGACATCAGATAGGCCGCGCATTTGCTTTGCCATCTTGATGACGGAGCGATGTATGGCAGGCCGTTCACGCCTCACCGTTGCGTAGATTTCGGGCTGCTCGGCCGCAGTGACAGTGATCGATTTCATTGCATGTCTCCATATTGCCCATAGTGAACAAAAAGAGAACGACAGAGTCAAGGGCCTCTTGACCCGAGAGGAATATGTTCCTCATCTCTAGGGATGCCAGAACAACCCGAAAAATGGCCGAGAGGCGCGCCATGGACGTTGATGCATGCCCACAACGCGGGGCAGGTTGCCCGCCTTAGCTGTGGCCTCTGCAACATCAAGCGTTTCTATAAGCCGCTGGAATTGCGAGAGGTGATTGGCAACGTCACCATCGACCAAGTGCGGGCAAAGGTCCGTTGCGAAAAATGCGGCCGCAAGGAATCGATGCGAGCCGAGCTGTTCCACCCCGTCGGGCAGGAACTGGAGACCATCCGTTTCCGACGCCTGGTCGAGATCAGATGGGAGCGGCGTGTGGTTTGGAGGGATGAATAGGCCAAGCGCTGGCGAAGGCGGTTTTGCATGGGGGACCGTTCGCGGTGTTGATCACGAGCTAGCCCGTGCCGCTCCTTCTTTTCAGGTGACCCTAAGTCCAAGACCCAATCACTCTGAACGACCGAGTTCGGGTCATCTCGGATCTAACGCCCAGAGCTGACGACGCCGTTTAGCTCCGTGCCCATCAAGCCCGTCTTAGAACGTCGTAATTGGGTAAGATATTGTTGAAAAAGTCCGACGCACCGCGAAGTCGCCACCGATAATAGAATCCCGTTCCACCGTGGCGCATTGCATGGAATCAGGATTCACCTTTGGGGTCTTCTCGGAACGCCATTCTACGCAAATGCCATAGGTTGCCGCGACGCGGACTTTTTCAACAGTATCGGTAAGAAAGGTGCCGTTCGGCTCATCTGCCAGAACGAGCAGGTCGCGCCCCATCCGGGCCTTTGCCAATGATGCCGCGAAGTTCGTCAGGCCGTCGCCCGACGCACTTCCGCTTACAGCGCTATCCGATGTCGACAGCCTAAACATCAAAACGGGCCCTCAACGCGTCAACGTGCGCCACCACTGCCGGCGATCCGCTCGTTCGCCAAGCATGCAGGACCTCTCGATAGCTGTAGGACCGAAAATCCACTTCGCAGCCCTCAACTAATTTTGCGAACTGAAGGATTTCAGCAAGATGAGCATCGTGGGCATTTGTCGACACAGCCATACCATCCGGCCACGCCATCGGCTGAGCATAAAGATAGACGAGGATCGGCGCTCGCTTGCTCGCAGTTCTGTGCCGCTCAGCTTCGCTCCTCAAGCCAAATGCATGCTTCACCAATTGACCAGCGTCGAGATGACGGAACTGTTGGCCCTCGTTAATGCGGTCCCGAACTCGCTCAAAACCAATCATGTTGTCGCCCCAGACATGTCGATCATAGGCTTTTGACAACAGTTCCTTGCTCTTGCGGGACCTAAACGGCTCGTAGCGTTTGGATTCGATACCTACCAAACAGTCGTCAGTCGTGATTAGCACGTCCAGGCACGGGTGGCGCCCACCAGACCAAGGGAAGCGAATGGTTGCTTCCAGCTCGATTGACTGCACGGAAGAACGCCAGGACGAAGCAAATGGATCTGGCGGAAGTTCGTCGCTTCGAGTGAGGAAGAATCCGAATGTGTTAGCTACCAGGGCAGCCGAGGATGCGGGATTAACGAACTTCCCGCTATCGATCTCATTGCCTGGTGCCTTGGCATAAGCAGCCTTAATCAGGTCGATAGGAAGTCCAGGGAGAAGGGCGTTTTGCATTCTGCATCGTAGACCTATGCCCATAACTTGTTGTGAATCTCCACGACGAAATGAGAGCCAAAGTCACGGGCGTTCCTTAATTCTTGTCAGCTACAACCTGCGCCAGCGTCGACGGAGTGCACGATGGGATCGAGCTCGTCGTGTGCCGCCACGGCGAACATCAATTTTGATTCCCATCAAAAGAGACCGCCATGTTCCTTATTCAAAGAACTCAGAACCGCATCAATCGTTTGGAGGAACGTCGCTTTGCCGAGTTGGGACTCAACGAGCGAGCGCACCTTCAGGAGTGGTTGGCCAACATGCCGGCGGCATTGGGCGAAGACCTCCTCATCATCCAAAAAGAGTTCGATGGTTTCAACGACACTCGCGAACGCCTTGACCTTCTCGCCCTAGATAAGAAGGGGCAACTCGTCATTATCGAAAACAAGCTCGATGACTCAGGACGGGACGTCGTCTGGCAGGCAGTAAAATATGCGGCCTACTGCTCCAGTCTGAAAACGGCGCAGATCATAGAGATCTACCAGCTTTACCTCGACCGCCACTGTGGCGGCGGCAACGCAGTAGAGCGCCTTTGCGAGTTCCTGGAAATCGACGACCTTGTGGATGTGGTGCTCAACAGCCGCAAGAGCCAGCGCCTGATCATGATTGCTGCGAAATTTCGAAAAGAGGTAACCGCTACGGCTCTTTGGTTCCTCGACCATGGCATTAGCACACAGTGCTTCAAGGCTATCCCATATTCACACGGCGCTGAGCTTTTCCTCGACATTCGGCAGATCATTCCTGTTCCGGAAGCCGAAGAGTTTATGATCAGCATGTCATCGAAGGATAGCGAGGAGAGAACTGCCCAGGGCGCTCAAAAGAGCCGCCACGTGATCCGACTGGCTTTTTGGGACCAGGCGCTGGATGCGCTCAGACATCGCCAGGTCAGACTGTTTCAGAACATCAACCCCTCGCAAGACAGTTGGATAACCGCGGGCTGCGGCATCTCATCATGTCATTACGCACTGATTTTCGGCAAGCACGAGGCCCGCGTCGAGCTGAGCCTGCAGCGACCGAATGCCGATGAGAACAAATGGCTGTTCGATCAGCTTTATCAAGAGAAGGAAGCGATCGAGCGCGCCTTCGGATCCGAGCTGACGTGGAAACGACTGGATGACATAAAGGCAAGTCGGGTCCAGTTTTCGAAGGGCTTCGACGGCTATAATCGGGAACATTGGTCGGAAATCACCAATTGGATGATCGAGAAGATCGTCCCATTCGAACGAGCCATCAAAGCTCCACTTCAAAGGCTAGCCCTGGAGCTCAGGTCACTTGAACTTGACGGCACGACTGAAGCCTCCGACACATTGTCGACCGCATCAGAATACGGTTTCCAGGCCAACTGAAGCACGCTCCCCTCGTCTTGCCGTTCTCATTGCAAAAAAAATGCCGGGCTGTTCGAGGAAGTTGGCAAGATTGGCGAAGCGAGCGTCTGAGCGATCTGGTGCGAAAAACAAATTCTTTGAGATGGACCAGCTCGACGGTGTCGTCATGCGGATTCAGCTCAAGCAGACCGGTTCCACGAAAATGCAACGACTAAATAGGAGCTGCCGTGTCAGGCATGGTGACATTTAGACAGCGCGACTACATGCGTAAGCTGGTGGCTGATCTTGGCACTAGGCGTGATGCCGTCTGCGCCGCATATGCTCAAGCTGAACGAGATGGCGTTGTGCTCCGCAAGCGCAACTCAAGCAATCATACGCCGGAAGACTACGCTGCCCGCCTATGGCTGGACGGCACCGCAAAAGGGTGGCTGACTCCGGGCTGACCTATCCGGCTGCCGACTATCTCCGATAAGGGCTATTGCAAGGTGACGCTCGTGCCCGCTTCCAAGGACATGGATCCCCATTGGCAACGTCCCATCGGCCAGTCCCGATGCGACGACCGACACTTTAAACCGGCCCTCCCGGTTCTTGTCGAAGATCGCGCTCACAATGATGTTGGCGTCAGGGTCGACCTCGCCGCGATGCAGGAGCCGCCTCGCTCGATGCGGAGCGCTTCTCAGGAGTGATCTCCCGCAGATACCGCTCAAATAGCATGCGGACCGTCATCTGTTCGGCGGGGCGCGGATCCCGCAGGCTGCCGCTACGATCGAGCTCGGCCTCAAGCTTACGCGCCCACCTCTCTGCATCAGACTTCGCATCGAAGGGCGCGCGGCGGAATACCTTTACGTCTAACCTGCGCTTGCCATTTCCCTCGTAGCCACCGGATCGTCGCCATGAAGCACCTCCTTGGTTTGTGCCTCTGACGCGTAGGACGCCCCTCAGACTCCGCCAAGGAGGGTTCCGGGTCGATTGTGATCAGATCGTGTCGCGAGCGTCTGGGGCGCTCTATAGGGCTTCAGGAAGCGCTATCGGGCACCAGCAGGATCAAGGACTTTTAGGAAGTCTGAAAGCCGGAGAGCGCTGCATTAATTAGGCAGGGATCTTTCCCACACGGGCAGCAAAATGGCGCGCGGTAAGCTAGATAGCCTCCCACACGCCATTATCCTTAACAGAAGGTGACCACCCCCTCAGAGTCGCCGAGGAGGTCACGATATGCCACTATATGACTGTCTCAATACCCTTAGACATAGCTACCTCCTGAAGTTGGCAAATCCTACACCACTCATTTGGGAAGACAATAGGGCGGTTCAATGGCACCCAAAATTCAAATTTCGATACAAGGTGGCGGTGCTAAGTTCGTTAACCTGCTACCCGCAGTGGACGCGGCCCTCCAAGTTCATAACGATAAAATCCTAACGATTAGTAGGGTCTCAGGTTCCTCCGCTGGAGCGATCGCGGCGGCTCTTATAGCGGCAAAGGCGGATTTCTCGAAGCTAGAGCAAGTTCTAGCTGATTCGAAGCTCCAAACGTTGGTAGGCTCGCTGAACTCGCGCCTGGATGAAATCGCCGACAGCGGACGTCTCAGCAGATGGGGCGGCACATACAATCTCCTGAGGGATACACTGCAAGGACTACCTGTGGAGGACATCCAGAAGCTTCGCTCTGTCCTCGAGCATATCTTTATGGGGCTTTGCGGCTTTATCCCTAGCGACTTCACAGATCTTAAAGAGAGGACGGGGATAGAACTACTGATTACTAGTTCAGATATAATAAATCAACGCGGAAGGGTCGTATCAAGCGGTTCAGTTGTGGATGCTATACTTAATTCGTCTGCACTTCCGTTCTTCTATCGCAACTTTAAAGACCTCGCATCAAATCCTGTTGTTGACGGCGGCGTATGCGACAATCTCCCGGTTCAATATCTCATGGCCGGGAAAGCCACTTATGGAGAGATCTTTGCAATTTGTCTATCGGAGCAAGGGGCGATTGGCGGGACCGGATATCCTGTGCCATCCAATGTATTTTCATACGCCTGGGCAATATGGTCCGCCGTTCAAAACGATGCCATCAGAAGGACGCGAGAGCTCCTTAATAGCGCTCACTTGATCGATATTAAAACAGATATTAAGCTTACAGATTTCCGGATCGCTCTCCAATCATTGCGTTCTACAGAAAAATACGGCTTTATAAAAGAAGAAGCTTTGGTTAAATTTTTGGATTTCGCTAAACTTCAGTCATATGGCGACATATCTGAAAAAGTTACGGTAAGTGGACACATAGATACGAAAGAGATGATGAATGCCGTTTTCAAAATGTATAAGAGTGCTTTTGACAGGCATGAATATCAGATTGAAAGGTCGTCTTATGTTATAAGAGCGGATTGCTTAGACAAAATTAGCAGCACGAAATCCAGAAGGGCGGATCAGATTACGCGGGAGATCATAATTCGCCTACCGAAGGATAAGAACGCTGCAAAAGTAACCTGCATACGTAGTTTTATCGACATAGATAGAGGCGGGGCATATTGCACAACGCGATGGTCAGTTGAGTTCATCAAATCGCGTCGTAAGATTCGGCCCATAGTGATTCCTGCGGATGACCTGGATAGCAATCCACCAAAAGCGATTGATTGCTTGCTTTTCTTTGAGGAGCCCCTGGTTGGATCCTCACAAGACGGGTATAAGATCAGAATATCAAGCCATTATGCGAAGCAGGAGATAATGCTTCCCTTAGAACAAAAGGGTTCTGATTTTATATCAATCAGAAACTCACAGAATATCGCTTTTAAGCGACTAGACATTATACTCTGCACACCGAAATCATTCGGCCAGATCACGGTCTCTTCGGATCCCTCACGCTCTAACGTGGAGAAAGGCGGTCCTGTAAGAGATCCAACTATGATTGACGACTACCGCTTTTTACAAAGTGCGGACTATAACGTATTTGGCTACAGCGCCGCTGATGTTAAGCCCGGCGAGAAGGTCGGTGCACGTTTCACTCGCGCATACGATTAGAGGAGAGAACGTTATGCGTGGTATCGAGACTGTGATCTAGCGGCCAATGTCTGCCATGTAGATGCGTTTGGGGAGAGAGAAACGATCCTCGCGCTTACAGGAGCGAACGAATGCCTTCATTAATGCCTTCGACCTCGCGTTCGTTCCGCGCCTAGAGAAATCAATCAGGATTGAGGCTTGGTCCCGTCGAAGATTGGCTGGCGTTAGCTCATGCGGGTAGCTGCATGAGCCTCTGGACCACAGGATCGTCACCATAGTGCATCTCCATCGCTAGCAGCCGCATGACCACTGTTACCCGCACAACGCTCCACAACCTGGTCTGGACAAAACACATGGAGGAGGTCGGCGACGATCTCAGCGTTCCGACCGGAACGATCATCGCGCTCTGCCGAGAATACGATATTCCCATCCCACCTCCACACTACTGGCGGATGATTGCTAACGGTAGTCCGGCGAAACGCCGAGCATTGCCCACCGGCCAATTCAGACGAAATCAGCTGGTGCAGATCGGCAGCCACATGGAACCGGTGTTCAGCCAAGGCGGGCTGTCGACTTCTGGGGCCAGCGCCAAAGAACCAATTCACGCTACGACTCCAGTCGAGGTAACCGATCCTGTAGCAATCGCGATCCAGAAAGAACTGAGGCGGTCGACGGTGGCTGGCGATGTCCATCAACGATCAGGACTCACACGCGTCGATATAGGTCGCGACAGCATCCCTCGTGCTGCAAATCTGATCGCTAGCCTAAAGGCAGCCGTCGCAGAGCGGTTATGGAGCGTCGCCATAGATGCCCAAGGCGGCGTAGCGATCGACGGTGAGAAAGTCGAGCTGCAGCTGTCGGAAGGATACGCACTCAGCCCGCACACTCCTACCGCGGCAGAAATTCGCGATTTCCGGAGTTACGGCAGATCGATCCCTGAACACGATCACATACGGTCAGGCCTTTTGCAGCTTTCGATCACAAACGCGACCTATCTTGGCGTCAGGCAGAAATGGGCCGACGGTAAGCGCCAACGGATCGAGGATGTCCTAACGAGCTTCCTTGCAGGTATCGAGCGAGCGGCGGCCGCGCTAAAGCAAAGGCGGATCGAGCGTGAGGAACGAGAGCGGCAATGGGCGGAGGAGCAAAGACGCAGAGAGGAACAAGAGCGCCTGGAGGCGATCGATCGAGTCCGGGGCGCGCGCTTCAAAGAGCAAGCATCTGCCCATCAACAGGCGCGTCAGCTCCAAGCGTTTATCGAGGCTGTTAAGAGCCGGCTGATCCGAGGATCGGAACACGAAGCTGAAATTCAGGAATGGATCGCTTGGGCAGAAGACTATGTTGGCCGAAAGGATCCTCTCAATCGTGGCTTGCCCATCCTACTCAGCGACGAGGACGCTCTCAGACTAAGATGGCAATATCCGGACAGATAGGGGGCGAGTGGCGAGATCGTGCCACTGCCGGCGACGCAGGCGTTCTGAGATCGCGGGTTTCTTCGGACATCTAAGCCAGGCAAGCTCCCCCGGCTTTGATGGCGATTGCGCTAGGGACGCTTCGGAGGGCAGCGCTCAATCCAGCTGAGCTATGGGTGCCTTCAGGTCGACGGTCCGGAAAACGAACCGGCTGGTAACCGGCCAGCCACGGCTTCTTCGCGGAAGCCGGCGCGGGCTTCAAACGGCCAGGTGGAGTTTGCGCGAAATCCGAAGGCAGAGGTCACCGTTCGAATGGTTCCCTCGCGCGCAACGATTATACGACGCCTCCAAAATGCCGAGCATCCCGTGTTAACCGGTTGATTGAAAGATCCTTAGTTGACACTTGCCAGTTGAGTCTGCTGGGTGTCTTCATAGCTAAAATTCGCCGCTGGGGGGCGAAAGTGCTGAGTTCGCTTTCATATTGCCTGAGCCGGTTGCTGCCAGTCGTTTGGTCGTTGGCGGTTCAGTTGTGTTCTGCCCACGCTGCTGTGCAGTCGTTCGGTCCGTTTACAGTCGACGACGCCCATTCAGATATTATTTCTCTCAATGGTGAGATTGATGCAGGGGCGGCGCTCAACTTCCGCCGCGCGGCCGAGGCTGCACCCAATGCCAAACTGGTCATTCTCAATAGCCCTGGCGGTGTGGTCCAGATCGCCCTTTTGATCGCAGACGACGTGCATGAGCGGAAGCTTGCCACCTACATCCCAAAAGAAGCAGGCTGCTATTCCGCGTGTGCATATATTTTTCTGGCAGGAGTCGAGCGCCAAGTCGATGGTGAGCTGGGCGTCCATCAGATCTCGTCTGACTCCACTGATCTGGTCAGCGCCCAGCTTTCCATCTCGGATATCATCGACCTTCTCAATCGCTTCAACACGCCGGTTGAGGTGCTGACGGTGATGTTCAAGACACCTCCGAAGGACATGCATATCTTCACTCCTGACGAAGTCGCACGCTATGGGATCGATCGACAGCGGGACAGTCTGCCAACCACGGCCTCCAATGGTGGAAACCAGCCAAGCGCATTGTCCGAGACCTCTTCGACACCTTCCCCTCCGCCGGCAACTGCCGTGACGAAAGATACGCCTGCTTTAGACGGCTCATCGCTCTCCAAGCTGTCATCGATCGAGGAATATACCCGCCGCCCAACACGGATGGCTGTCTTTGCGGGGCTCGATCTCTTTGGCGACGACATCACTTCTCAGCGAACGGACGATGCTGCAAATTGCGCGCGAGCCTGTCTCTCCATGGGCGGTGAATGCAAGGCATTCACATTCAATATGAACCCGCACATCGCAAGAGGTCCAAACTGCTTCCTGAAAGCCAGTCCAGGTAAAGCCGATGGCAACTCGGCTGCTATCTCGGGCCAGTTTCTGAGCAGCGCTGATCCGGACCCCAGCACATTCTCCATGGGCGTGATCGACCCGAAGACAGCCGTGTTCAAAAACGTCGACCTGCCTGGGGGAGATCTGTCACGAAGGCCCTTTGAGAGGAATGTGAGCGCGCAGCAGTGCCGGCTTGCCTGCGTCGCAAACAATCGTTGCATCGGATTCACTTACATGAAGCGCAAGAGCCAATGCTGGCTGAAAGGCGCAATCGGCACGCCGCGCTATGCCGAGGGCATGATCAGTGGTCTCAAAAAGATGATGAGCTTTGCGCCTGCGTCGATTATCAGCCTCGAATGAAATTTCCACGAGCGTCGCCGAAACGGCTTGGGGGCGCACGGTCGATTTGAGGATTGTCCCGATCGAACAGCGGTAGGATTCAACCTGACTGATGCCGCGCAGCGAACTGTCGACGATCGAGTTTGGACTTTTCGCAAAAGAACGGGGTTGCGATTGTCTAAATAGAGTAGATAAGTCATAGATTACTTATGATTTATCTGGTGCCGACGGACGCACTATGCAAAGGCGCCCGTGCTATTTCAGATTCATAATGGATTATTGAGTATGTAGAAGGCAAAACATTTCTTAAATAGTGCCGTCATAGAGATACCCTCCTTGAGCGCTCGCAGCTTAAATCTACGGTGCCACTCCTTAGCCATCTTAAAGCTCATGTCAGCTATCGTTCGTTTGCCAACTCTGCCAGGTTCATCATCCATCGTTGCATGCTCCTATTGATAACGCTCCTATCAATGAACCGAGTCGAGTGATTCTTCAATTGACCAGAAACTGAAAAATGCTAATGTCCATCTAGGTGCCAATCACAAAGCATGACCCTCCAGGAATATGGACTTTAAAGGGCCCAGGATTGCCCAGCTTCCTGGGCCCTTGCGATTTTGCAAGCGCGGAAACGACGCGCGCTCAGGGAAGCTCACTGGTGAGCTCGAGCGTCGGCTTGCTGAACTTGTCGCTAGCGCACCCCGGCGCTCCCTGACGAGCTCCCCTGACAGCGCTAAGCATATGCGGGACTCGGAGACCATGATGCCCACAGAACAGCGACCCGCTCGCCTGGCTCTCTTGATCGACGCAGATAATGTCCCGGCAAGGACGATCGGCCGTGCCATCACAGAGATGGAAAAATACGGCCAGCTGGTGGTGAGGCGGGCCTATGGCGATTTCGCCGGACCACACGGCGTGGCGTGGGAGGAGACGTTGGTCCGGCACGCAATCGTGCCCCGTCATCTGGCGATTTCCGGTAGGGGCAAGAATGCGGCTGACATCGCGCTAGTAATTGATGCGATGGATCTTCTGCATGGCGGGGTCCTCGGTGGATTTTGTATCGTGTCGGGCGACAGCGATTTCGCCAACCTCGCGATCCGCATTCGAGAGCAGAATCTCGAGTGTTATATTTTCGGCGGTGAAGGTGCGCCCGAACGGCTAAAGCAAGCGTGCAGCCGCTTCGTTTATCTTGAGAACCTGAGGTTCGATCTGCTGCATGCGGATCCCAAAATGAAGCCGCTACGCCCGATCGGCGATGCGCTGCTCATAGTAAAAAGCGCTATCGCCAGGCTTGTCGATCATCCCGCGGACTGGGTGTCGATTCACCTTCTCCAACATGAACTTGAGAGCCGGACCACCGATTTCGATACGCGAACTTACGGTCATGTTCGGTTGAGAGATCTGCTCGTTGCACTCAAAAGACCGTTTGTCGTTGATGGGCCACGTGATTCCACCGCGCGCGTCAGAATGCGAGTGGCGAAGTCGCGTCGAAAAATCGCTGCTTCGAAGGAGTGACCCAGCGAGCGGCGCTCAGGCGAACTCACTGGAGAGTTTGAAGACCGAACTGCGGCGGCGGACCGCTGCACACTCCAGTGCACTCTGTCGGCCACCCCTAACGCGCCGCAGCTAAAAAAGGGCGCGGTTTGATCCGCACCCTTATTGTCGTCTTCTGCAATCGATCAGGCTGGCGAGACCGGGGCGATACTGCCTGTGGCGCCAACAATGAAGCCTTCCAAGAAGATCACTCGGATTTGCAGCTCCAGACGGGTCATTGTTTCGATGCGCTTCTTCAAACGAACCTTTTCAGCGGTGCTCACTTCGCTCTCAGGTAGCAGCGTTGAGGCACCCTCCATCCAGCGGCTTGAGTGGAAGCGCCGGCTGTGAATCGCCTCTGCTCAACCATCCCTGCCATCTCATCGCCAATAGCTTCTCTCTAAGCGTGAGCGGCGGCAACGGCGTTTTGTCTGAATGAGTTAATGGCATCCCCATAAGAAATGGCTCGTTCTGCCGGTCATGCCGTCGCATGTTGTAGAAGCCGAGCGAATCGGCTTTGCTTTTCCGGTTGCCGATCAGCAGGATGAGAGTTTCGCGAGTGAGCTCGGGCCATGGGTCGTTGAGCCTGATGTTGTGGAGGATCGCGCGGTGAATCTCCTCGACCACAGCTTCAGCATCGGAATGTTCGCCGTAGAAAAGGGCCGTCATCACTTCGAGTAGTGTGACAGGGGGATGGTCGTAGTCATCGTTCTGAGGCCGGCTGTTAGCATCTGCGATCAATTGCTCAATTGCGTCACGGTCGAGCAATCGGTCTCGAAACGACTCGAGCAGTGTTGGTGGGGCCTCGAGGTGCCCCGCTCTCACGCCTTCGACGTCTCCAAACAAAGCTCTGAGCTGCCCTAGCACAGCTTCGGCCTTGTCTAGTTTAGCTTGGATGAACTCGCGTTCATCGCGAAATTGATCAATGGTGTTCTTCATGATAAGTTTTCCTCGTGATCGGCAGGAATTAGCCCCTGCCGTTAGCTACGTCGCCGGAGTGAGATCGGGCTCAATCGAAAATCACTCCGGCGAAATCTCTTTGCTCAGTCGAGACGCTCCGCCTTCACTTGTGTTGACGGGAACACGTAGCGAGTCGGCGCCCTCAATTGGGTCTGAATTAGCTTCAGACGATCGATCTCGGCAAACGACGCCTTCAGCGCGTCAACGTCGCCCCTTGGCAAGTTGGCACTCGCCTCCAGGGCTTCATCGATCGCCCTGCCGACCTCTTCCAGCTTGTATTGGTTGACCAGCACCGACAGTTCATCGACGGCGTCGAGGCATGCTCCCAAAATACCCATCGCGCGTTCAAGAGCGGTCACGGGCTCGTCGGACAGATACTCAGATTTGAAGGTCTGGATTTCCGTTCTCAGAAAGTTCGGACCGGAAATGTGGACTCCGTAGGCATCCAAGCTGGCGTCGAAAGAGAAGTGACGATCCCCGACGAATTCAGAGAAAGGCCGCTTAAGATAGTCAGTTATCGTGGGCGCGGCCTTCGCCGCTTCAAGCTCGGCGGCCTTCTGGCGTTCGCGATATCGCTTCTGTTTTTCAGCCGGCGTAAGGACCATGATTGTGTCTCCATCTTCAAGTCACGGTTTCAGTAACACAGTTACCGTTACCGCGTCAATGGAGATTCGACGAAGGCTTCGCCAAGTCTACATCCTGGCGCACTTGAAGCCCTGCCATCATTGCGCAAGTCAGTAAGCAGCTCTTTGACTAAATCGCTATCTGGACGACTGATCACGACGAGCCACCGTTCACAGGCGAGCTCATTGGCGAGATCGAGCACTGGACTGCTCAACGGACCGCAGCACACTACGGCGCTCTCTGGCGGCCACCCCTGACAGCGTGGCGAGTGTATTCGGCGCCCTGCGACCGGATGCACTCTTGCTACACCTCGCTGACCTCCAAGACATCGGATGGTTCATGGACTTCCGCCGATACTCCAAGACGATGCGCCGTGACTCAACCGTCATCGAGAACGAGATCGAATGAGAGAACCATCGGACACAGATCGCAGCACCAGGGGCTTTCTAGCAGCGAAACGAACGACGAATATGGTTGAGCGCCAGTCCCGGATGTCTCCCAAGAAAACGCATTCGGCACAGGTCAATGCGCCTATTTAGGTGTGGTCTGTCAGAGCCTTAGCGGATGAGCGATCTTGGAACTGGGCAGGACGTGAAATAGATTCCTTGCGGTGTCGAGACTTGTCGCGTCCAATCATCCTACACTTCGTCCCATAAGCAGTATGCCTCCGACGCGGAGCGCTTCCTAGATCCCGCCTTAGTTGACACTTCTCCAAAAACTTGGATTTCGGACGGTTTTGTCAACTTGAGGTAAACTTAGTGTAATGCGTTCTCTTACCGGCCTAAGAGACCGCACGTTTTGATTGACAGAATTCGTTGCGGATCACGAGTGATCGATGGCCTATGTTGACGTTTGTCAACCTCGGGCTTGTCAAAGCTCGTTCCCTTCAGATGTCCAGCCGACACCCCACACAAAGCGGTGCATTGGCAGAATATTTGTCTCCGGCAACAAAAGGCATTCCCTTGATCTAACCAAGAAAATCCTAGGACTTCCACCTTTGGGGCTCATCCCGTGTTAGGAACAAAGTCGATCGGTTCCTAAGAACCTGGGCGATCATCTGCTGCTTCCTCTCATGGCATCCAGAACCGGCACCTGCGGTGCACTCGCTGACGGGCGCTTAACTTCGCCGATCCCGCTAGCGGGACTGACCGAACATGCGCCCCATGCTCGCGGTCCGCGCTCGAGCTTGAGGGCAGTAGGATCAAAATCAGCTGCCGCCAATGACTCAGATGAGTGGGATGTTCTGGGCGCTCCTGTGGGCATTAAGACGAAGCGCTGCCTTGGCTATACAGGCACAATCCAAAGCAGCCCAAGGCAGATCAGAAGCGCGAATGGCACCGCGCTGACGACTCGCCATGCACCTCGAAGGCCATAAACGATCCAGCTAAAGGTTATGCCAGATGCCAGTAGGAGGCAGACGCCCGCGACCTTCATACCCTCAGTTTGATCTTGCTCTGTGCCAATCGAGGTGGCCGCCGAAAACAGAAATACACCGACTGAAATAATGACGATCAGGACTGAAGCCACCGCAAGGATGACGAGCAGAAAGGTTTTCACCACTGGGACCTTCGGCTTCAAGAGTGTCACGTTCTATCCCGACCGCTCGCCAACGTCTCTTTTCCGAAAGGTGGGTGCGAAACCCAAAAGGCAGTAAACCACCCATCTCGGTAATTCCGCATTTATGGGTTCACGACCTAAGAAGACAGCGTCTTGCGCAAAGATCGCAGAAGCGCCTCAGCCTCATCAATCTTCTTCAGGACGTCGGGATCGCCCCGCAAATCGGCGAGCGCCGTCCAAGGGACATGCTTCATAGACTCCACTGCTGCCTCAAGGTCGGAGGCGAGGCCGCCTTTCTTTTTGGGGGCTGGGCCGAGCCGCAGCATAGCTGAATCAATATCGCCGTCGTCCGAGAGGAAGTTGGCGCGAGCCACTGGATCGGGCAGGATTTTGCGAAGCTTACGCAGCTCTTTCGAGTTGGTAATGCGCCGCTCGGCAACCTTCTTCACAACCGCTTCAACGACCGGCGGAGTCACAAGCTTCTTGCTCAAGCCCATAAGTTCACGCGCCCAGGTGATAGCGCCGCTCGGGTCGCGAAGACCCGTGAACTTCTCCGACATCTCGAAGACCTGCACCAGCTTCTCCAGCTCCTTCACGGTGATGCCAAGAATATTAGCAGCCCCTGCGCGACCGAGCAGGTCGACAAGCCGATAAGCGACCATCTCCTTCTCCTTCGCATCCCACTCCTTGCGCTGACGGTGGATATAGATCCACACGCGGAGGCGCTCTTCATCGGTCAGCGGTCGGTCGGTCACTTCTACCGGTATCTGTCGGAACTGCTCACGCCCCTGCGCAACCAGCGCGCTCGAATTCACCCAGCGTCGCTCGCCGTCGATGATCCGGAACTTGCCTTCTTGCTCAGGATGGGGTTCGACCAATAAGGGCTCGAAGAGTCCCTCATTGGCCTCAATCTGAAGCTGAAGTTCCTCGTCTTCTTTCGGGCCTAGGCGCGGTTGGCGCTCGTTAGGAACCACGTCGTGAAGGTCGACCTTCGTGCGGTAGGTTCGCAACACCGTCGAACCCAGCCGGCGTTCTTGAAGGCCGAAGCCGACAACCTTGCCGCGCTCGGGACCGCTTTGTTCGGCGCGAGTCATGGGCGCTACTCCCCTGCCGAAGTGTCACTGTCGCCAGCGTCGTCGTCCACCGTGCCGACAATCCGGCGGATTTGGGAGCGGAAGTCGCCGTTTGACTTGAGAACGGCTTGCCGCATGATGGCGCGCTTGTCCCAGACCTTCCTGTGGGCGTTCTGCTCGTCGGCGTCGAGCTGATCCATCTTGCCAACCAGCGACTCTACCGCTCCGAGAAGCTGACGCGACAGCGGCGAGTTGATGAAATCGTAGAGCTCGGCCATCTTGCCCTCGCGCTCGACCGACCCCACGCGCAGTTCGTGATGCTCGACGATGCGGGCGCGCAGGATTTCTGCCAGGGCAAGAACGCGCGCCGGCGAGGCAAGGATGACCTCTTCGAAAGTGCACAGCTCGCGCTTATCCTTGGGGAACTTGTTCGTCGAGAGAACCGCGAAATCTGCCTTCTCGGCGATCTGATCCCTGCGTAGCTTCACCGCATACTCGCTCATCCAGTTGCCGCGGTTCTTACAATCGTAGACGATCTTTCCGACGACCTTGCCGCCTTCCACGACCTCGTGGATGATGTCGGCGCCGTTGGTGCCCCTGGGAACGGCGCGGATTCGGTCGCCGTCGAATGCGGTCCTCAGGACGTTCTCGAGGTCTAGCTCAGCGCCTTCACCAAGTTCATTCGCGGTCTTCTCCTGAAGCTTGCGCTGCATATCGCCAAGTTGCTCTTCAAGCTTCATCTTGGCATTCAGCGCGTTGGCGCGTTCCACGTTGACGGCCGAGACCTTGTCCTTCTCAAGCACTTCGCGCTGGGCGTTAAGTTCGCCGGCATGAGCCTCCTTCAGCGTGTCGATTTCCTGCACGCGCTCGGCGAGCTTCTGATCAAGCGCCATCTCGGCCGCGGCTTTGGCTTTCTCGGCGGCGGCGATTTTCTCGGCGGCCCCAGCCTCGGCCATCTTCGCCGCTTCCTCACGGATCGCTACCTCTCGCGCGGCAGCATCTCTGCTCAGGCGGGCGATCGTATCCGCCTTTTCGGCGCGTTCAGCCTCAAGCCGGGCAGCCAAGCCGTCGCGGGCGGTTTCCGCCTCGGTTTTGGCACCCTCGGCGGCGGCAAGCCTTTCTCGCAAGGCGTCCTCGGCTGCAGCGACAGCCTCCGCACGGACAACGCTCTCGCGGTCGGCGGCCTCGCGACGCATCTGTTCGATCGTCTCGGCGTTCCTGGCGCGCGTCTCTTCAAGCTGGCTCACGACACCCGCCCGCGCCCGCTCGGCATCTGCCTGCGCTTTGTGCGCCTCCATAATCTTGATCTGGGCGGCTTCGTTGGCGCCGCGCACGGCTTCTTCGCGGACCAGCGCCTCGCGGGCCGTGGCCTCATTCCTGGCCTGCTCCAGATCAGCCTTCGCCTTAACTTCCGATTGCGCTTTCTCGCGGGCGTATTGTTCGCGAAGCCGCCCCGTTTCTTCCGTCAGGCGCTCTCGGGCACGGGCCTCAATGCGACCGCTGATCTCCTCAACCCGATCCTCCGGGATCGGCTGGTCACAATAGGGGCAGGTCTGTCCATCGAAGTGGAAATGAGGCCGGACTGCGGACTTAAGCACGGAAGATGGGGATGCAGGCATGGTCTACTCCCAAGATAGGAAAAACTGGGACCTATTTCTTCCTATTTTCTGAAAAAGTCAATACCCAACTGGAAGGACCGAAATACGTAGGCCCCGCCCCAGCGAGAATAGTCTGAAGTTGCGGCTGCTTTCCCTCGGTTGCGAGAGTCGGCTACGGGTTATGGCCACAGTGATCGGGTTTCGACGCTGGCGTCACGCAGCATCATCGTCCTGCTTCGTGCCGCCCGTGTCACCAAAGAGGGCGCGCAATATCTTCCGCAGCACGACCGATATCTTCGGATCCGTTCCGTTCGACACCTTGCGCAGCACGTGGATGAACTCTTTCTCATTGGCTGAAACGGGCTCGCCGACGATTACCTCAAAGGCTGCACGATCCTTTTCATGGCCGTCCTGCATGAGTGCCAAGATGAACAGCTGGCGTGCATCGGTTTCTAGCGTCCTTGCAATGCTCACGACGCGATCAAGCGGCACTTTGGTTCTACCGGACTTCAACATTGTGATGACGTTGTCGTTAGCGAAGCCGATCTCCCTGGCTATGTCTCTTTGGCTTTTTCGAGGGCTCAGTTCATAGATGCGCTTGTCCAAGAATTTGGCGATTTCGGATTTGCCAGGTGCATCCCTGCTATCGTTGCTCATGCGGGTCTCTTTCTATAAATCTATGATCTTGCTTAATATATATCAGAAGATGGTAGGGGATTTTGGTTTCCCATCGACTGATACGAGAACTGTTTAGCCGACCGTAGCATATTAATCACGAATACCACTCTACAGGCCATAATATTAGGCTCACTAGTGTGATCTTTGTAAAATATATACATAAGTAATGTATTACTTACTGCTGTCCTAAATATAGCGGTGCGCACAAGGGATCCGCTGGCTTCAAAGGTAGCGAGGTGGAAATAGCCTTGAGCGGAAGTGTCTGTCTGACGCGACTCGGATAAAGGACATCCTGTGTGGTCGACCGGCTGCTCGATGGGTGGCCGCCACAGATGAACTACTCGACCAACGTCGTCCTCAGGGGCATCAAAGATCCGAAGCGCCAGGTCGTGCTCGAATACAGCGCGGCTCCAACGACAGCGACGCAGCGGCGGCTTGCCGGAAAGACAGTCGTTCACCCGGTGATCGATCTCGGTGACTACACGTGCCGAGCGGTCATTGACTGGGTCGAGATTGACTTCTGGTTTGAGCACCGGACCCAGTTCCGATTTGTCCGAGACGTTCTCAGTCCCATCATTGGCCGGCAACCTTATGTAGAGCCGCTAGATCCGGAACCTGGAAACGTCAGCACTGAGTTTCGAGTAAAGTTCCAAGAACCGACGCTGGATCTCCTGGGACAATGCGAACGCGCGCTCGACCGAGAATTCGCTTTGCAGATGTATGGGGTGATTCATTCGATCGAGATTAGCCTGGATTTCAAACCGGTGACGCCGTCCTCCGACAAGCTCGGGAGGATGGTGGGAGTGCTGGCCCGGCATCTGTTTCCAGACCGGGATTTCATGACTGTCGGCCTCGACAGACCACGATTCTTACGGGGTCGAGGGAAAGAACCAACCTTCATCATGGGAGCGAACAACCTGCTCTCATCCCATGCTGACAGGCCTGCTCCTGTCGACGCGACGTTCTGGATCGGCCGAAAGGATGGGCAGGTCAGTTGGCGAGTGATGGAGAAACTCATCGATAACCAGAACATCGGAGCCGGAACCTGGGATGACCTACCACTCAGCGAGCACCGAGCCAGGATCGAAGTGACCCTGGATCGGCGCGAGTTAATCGGACTCGCAGTCAACAACCTACATGATCTGCGGCGATTCAAATTCGCCAAGCTTCAGGGTAGATACTTCCAGTTCGTGGTTCCCACGTTCGAGAACCAGTTCGGAGACAAGCACGCAGCCCACAGAGCGCTTGAGGTCGATCGTTGGAGACGGTTCCTCAACGCCGGCGTCGTCGGGGTAATTGCCATGGAAGGGGCTAGGAAGTTGTTCCGAGACAATGCCAGGCCTGCGCTCAAGGAGTTCCTGCGAGCTAAGGGGCAGAAGGTCCGGCCCACGACTAGGGTCGGCAGCGGGCCTTCAGGTAGCTTTCTCGCCTACGAGACGTTAAACGGGCGAGCGGCGATGGCGCTGGAGAAGCTGGGGCATAGGGAAGGTGAGTGAGGGGTTAGAGAACTATCCACACTGACCAAGTTATTAGGTCCCCGAAACCTCTGATTGCGTCGGACCCTTGCTCCGAAAGCGACTGCTCACATCCGGATATGCCGACGGATAGAGTCTCTGGTGGGAAAAACCTGCCAAATCGGAACCGACGACGGTTGATGCTCGGGCGCGCATCAGACCAACCTGTGCTTCGCCATCAATCCGGCCAGGGTCGCACTCTCTATGACCGCGCTTTCTGGCACAACCGCGTAACTCCACGGCTTGGATGCTGTGTCCGTCGATATCTGGTTGGCGTGTCTCACCCACTCGCACGCAGCGCGCGATTTTTCCTGAACGGTCTGATCGGTCATCTCACCGTCGGACTTGATCTCGACGATCAGCTTCTGTTTCGACAGCTCAACGACGAAATCCGGCTCGTAGGCCTTGCCTGAACGATATTCGATCTGGAATTGACCAGGGCCTGGCTTTACCCAGCGCAACACGTCCTTCTCGAAATCGCTGTCGATCAGCGCAGCGAAACGGCGCTCCGTGTCAGACTGGAATTTGTGGAAGTTATAGGGACTTTTGCGCGTGCCCTTGAAGACGTAGCTTCTGGTGTCCGACAGCGGCTTTGCGGCAGAGTTTATGTCGAGCATCTTGGCGATGCTGGTTATGCTGATGGTCAGCGGTTTCAGCGACCGGAACGACCTGACAAGCTTCGCCTGGTAGTCCGCTGGCGTCTCGCGATAGTGGCCCTTCATCTGCGCGAAGATGAATTCGGCAATCGCCTTTCCATGAGCGAGCGCGACGTTTTCGATATCATCTTCGGTCACGAGATAGGTTCGCAGATGCGAAACTGCCTGAGCAGCGAGCCTGTAGAGAAAATCGGATTGAGAATCATAGTCGACCTGGTCGTAGTCGATCAGGTGCTTGACGATATAGTTCTCGAGTAGGCCTTCTTTCGGTCCGGCGATCGAGCGAGCCAGTTCGCGCTGGTTTTGGTCCCGGAGATTGCGGATCAGGATGCGGTCGGACCGCGGCTGATATCGGATTGACTGCAATCCAGTCAGGTCGAAGGCGTCGAACCAAAAGTTTACCTCCCGGCTCGGGATGACGACGATCTCAGGAATATCAATTGTGTTCTCCGCAACGCTAGCGGTAACAATACCGACGATCTCCTCCACTCTCGGCCGGGAGACTATGCCCTCCAGCGAGCTCTGGGCCGGCTGCAGAGCGCGTCTGATGTCGGCGGCGAGTTCCTCGCGCACTTCCGGCCTTAGCAGCTCCTGAACGCCGCCCTTGAGTTGGCGCTCATATTTGCGGTTGATGAAATCGAGTGCGGACTCGACGACCTTGCGATCATCTATGTGGTCAAAGACAGCGGCCTCCTCTTGCGCCCCGTGTAACGACGAGCCATTGCCGATCAGGGCCACCTCGAACGAGACGGGAATCTCGATGACTCGTTCGGTCTCAGCCGGAACGTCGCCGCCCTTACCAATCGTCAGCGTCTTGATCTGCACAAGCGAGTCAGCTTCTCTTGCGCGCTTGATCACCTCGTCGAAGCGGTCATGCGCGATCACCGTCAGCGTGTCGACCGACTCGATACCCGTGCGTTCGCCATAGGGCAGCCTAAGGCCGCGGCCGAGCGTCTGCTCGGTCAGGATGTCGGAAGCAGACGCGCGAAGGGGAATGATCGTATAGAGATTGTTGACATCCCATCCCTCCTTGAGTTTGTTCACGTGGATGACGATCTCAGTGAGATTGTCGGTTTCCAGCCCGACCAAGCGCTGGATAGCCTCGTCGCTTTCGTCGCCCTTCAGGTTTGAGTGAACCTCTGCGACACGGCCTTTGTAAGCGCCCTTGAAGAATTCATCGCTTTCGATACGGGCGCGTAGCGTGCTCGCATGGGTCGTATCCTGGGCGACAACCAGCACGAAGGGATGAACTCGGTTCCGGCCTGATTGACGGGCGTAAAGGTCGAGCTCGACCTTCACATGCTCATGGTAATGAATGCCGTCCTCGAGCATGATGAGCTCGAGCTGGTGATCGTTGAAGTCAGCCCGGTTGAAGTCCGCCCGCGTAGCTACCGCAGGTTCTTTTACCATCCCGTCGGCCATGGCGTTGCCGAGCCCATATTCGAAGACGACATTGCGAAACGCGGTCGACCTGGCGCCGACGGATTTCGGCGTAGCCGTCAATTCGAGGCCAAGTGCCGGTTTCAATTCGTTTACTGCCCGCATGCCGGCGCTGGCACGGTAGCGGTGGGCCTCGTCCATCAGCAGCACAAGATCGGGGAGCGCCGCGAGATAATCAAAATAGGATTCGCCGATGGTCTCGCGCATTGTGCGGATGCGCCCCTTGTCCTTGTTGATTTTATCGACGTTGAAGATGTTGACGATTGCCTCGCTGCCGAAGAGGTCGGAGCCGCGGACGCCACGCCCCTCTTCCCAGGTATCGCCAGTGACAATGACCGGTGGTGTTTCCGCGAACTGAGCGATGCCGCGAAACACATACTTCGGCGACGTTTGTTTCGAGAAATCGGCGACCAGCTTGTCATAGATCGTCGTGTTGGGGGCCAGCACAAAGAAGTTCTTCGAGCGGCCAGCAAGGTGGAGCCAGGCAATAAAGGCGCCCATTAGGCGGGTTTTGCCAACGCCAGTGGCGATGGCGAAGCAGAGCGAGGGAAAGTCGCGCTCGAAATCCTGCACTGAAGGATATTCGGCCTGGATTGCATTGAGCGCCGCGACTGGGTCTCCGCCCTTCGCCAGACCAATGCGGCCGACGATGTCAGCCAAGATATCAAGCGACTGCTCCTGCGGCGCGCGCAGCGACAGGCGCTGCGCGATTTGACGACGAATGCGATCCTCGCTCATCTCAGACCTTGCCTTCGTCGATACTGAAGTTGAAAAGCGGTAGGTCTGAATCCTTCCTGCGGGAGCCACTTGGCGTCCCCGGTTCCTCCGCTTCATCCGGCGCCAGCGGGAGGTTCTCGACGTTCAGCGAATAGTCGTCGCGGCCCCATTCGCATTTCGACAGGATCGCAGTTGGGATTTTCACAAGGGTCAGATTATCGAATGAATCTGGGTTCGCGTTGAAGGCCTTGCAGCAAATCAGCAGTGAACGGTCTGGCCCGACGTCTTCCGAAATTTTCCGGCAGGCGTCATGCGTCAGATTCTGCGTCGTAACGTAGATGAAATCGGTCTCTGTCGAGAAGCCGTGGTTCCAATATTCGTCAGGATTCAGGGAAGGCGCGTAGGTAAAATTCATGTGCCTGCACAACGCCTCCGCAAGCATCGCCGCGTTGTAGTCCTTCGCAATGACCCAGTTGCCGTATTTATCGTGAACGAGCAGCGACGTGGCGAGGCGGTAGTAACGAAACCCACCGCCACCCTTCCAGCCGACGGTTTCGGTAATGCCACCGGCGTCGTCGCCGTCGACGACTTTCTTCAGGCGTGGAACAGTATGTGTTTCGGCATGGTCGCCAAGTTCGACCATGATCCAGCGCCGGCCCATCTTGTGGGCGACTGCACCGGTGGTGCCGGAACCGGCAAAGGAGTCGAGGACCAGATCGCCGGGTTTAGTAGCAAGGCCTACAATTCGGGCCAACAGCCGCTCAGGTTTTGGCGTGCTAAATGGATCTGCGCCAAAAAGCCTGATAGATTCCTGCTTTGCTTCTTGAGTATGGCCGACCTCTTCGTGCGACCAAAATGTCTGTGGGGTAATCCCGTCTTTTAGCTCAGACAAGAACCTCTTTATCTGCGGAATTGCTGTCCCATCTTTCCCCCACCATATCCTGTTGTCTCTGTGTAGGGCCCAAAATTTACTTTCCTCTACACGCCAATAATTCTTGTTCGGCGGTCCGGAAATTACTCTTCCTGAGGGAGACGTAATTGAATAAATGCCTTTGCTATAGAAATTCCTAGCTGACAAGTCTCCCGGTTTCCATCGCCCTCGAGGGTCGTTATCCGGATTTCTATATGCGGCGTTTTGCTTCTCTGACCTTGCCATTTGGTTTGGCGACCAGCGGTCACCATCTTTTGCATAAACAATTACGTAGTCATGGTCTTCGGAAAAGTGCCGAGCTGTGGATTTTGGCGAATAGTTCTTGCGCCAGATTATTGTGGCCACGAAATTCGCGCGTCCAAACACCTCATCGCACAGCACCTTGAGATAATGCGCCTCATTGTCGTCGATGGTGATCCAAAGCGAGCCATCGTCGGACAACAGCGCCCTAATCATCTCTAGGCGATCGCGCATCAGGCTGAGCCATAGCGAGTGCTCCAGCCCGTCGTCATAATGCGTAAAGGCACTGCCGGTGTTGTAAGGTGGATCGATGAAGACGCATTTGACCTTGCCAGCGAAATCTCTTTCGAGCGCCTTCAGAGCAAGCAGGTTGTCGCCATGGATCAGCAAGTTGTCGAAAATGTCAGCCTCTGACCGACGCGCCGCCGCATGATGCGATAGCGACGAATCCTCGACCAGAATGCGCGGCTCAAGCTTCGGCCGCTCATCCTTGCCGATCCAGGTCAGTTCAAGCTTCTGTTTTTTGGCCATTGAACTTCTTTTTTCGTTCTTCCCAGATGCGTCGCTTCTCTCGAAATTCAGCGCTTAGTTGCTTCTTCGTCGGCCGCCGCGCCTGCCGCGGCGCGCGCGTTTGTTTAACCTTGGCTGTATCGCCCTTCATGCCGCGAACCTCGGCACTGACCTGCCCTGGAGCACCGCCGAGCAAGTGTGGAGGCACGATCGATTTCGAGTAGAGCGCGACTTCAACTGTTGCCTCAACCGAAATACCAGGGCCTGTCGGGGCCCCGCGTCGCCAGCGAATGCGCCTGAAGGGTTCTACAGTTCGACCGACATAGACGGGAGCAATGTGCGGGTCGGGAGTCAAGAATGCCGGCAGCGTTTTCGGCGCTACCTCCTTGCGGTCGCGCACGTGGCGCGCAGTCCAGCGCACCGTATAGAGATGCTCGACTTCACCGTAGCAGGTCAACGACTCCATGATTCCTGCCTCGAAGTCTGCTGCGCTGTCCCGAACGGACTTGATCTTCTCACGCAGCCAGCGCACGGCCTCGCCCTGCTTCCTTTCTATTAAGCTGATCTGTTCGTCCACGGCTATACGTCGCTCCGGATCGGAATTCGCGATGCGCAACCTGCGCCGCAGGTCGGCGATGTAGGAGTCGGTCTGGGCCAGCATTTCATTTCCGCGCATGACTAGGCGCGCAATCGCCTTCTCCGTATCCGCTTCCTTTTCTTCCAGCATCGCCAGGTGCTTGAGGTCGCAAGTGCCAAGAAAGTCCCAATAGAGGGCATCTGATGCGATTTCGAGTTCGTTGGGCGGCAGGTCAAAAACTTCGCTCGGAGTAGAGCACCGCATCTCGAAGAATTTCGACGCAAGCCAAGGGGGAATCGGCTCGCCTTGCTCATTCACGCAGGCAACCAGTGGCGCCGACCATGAACAAAACGGCGTTTCCAGGGTGGCGCGCGAGACCATCAGCCAGCCCGCGCGGTAACGAAGTGAGCTCACCTCCCAGGCCGGACCTGGGTAGGAGTCGAGATAGAACCCAGTCTCGACCGGAAGTGCTCCAAACCCCTCTAAAGCAACTCCACGCCGATCAAACACCGCTATTGGACCGACCAACGTATGGTGAAGAGCAGGTCCTTCTTGGGCTGCCGGTTCAGACTTTCAGCGATCTCGTCGAGCATGTCAGACACCTGCTTGCGCACGTCGCGCCGTCGCTCGTGTTTCGAGAGCTTCAGGTCGTCCATCTCGCCCTCCAGCTTCTTGATCTTGCGCCCGAGGTCGAGCTTCTGCTCCATTGACGCGTCAGGCGACCGGCGCTCCTTTCGCAGCCCCTTGATTTCAGCGTCGAGCACCCCAATCTGCGCATCGAGTTCGATTTCGATGTCCTTTGCATAGTTGTCGAGCCGTGTTTCCTCTTCCTCGAGCCAGCGGAAGTTCTGCTTCTTCACCCGATCCGAGAAGACAGAAAACTGCTCGTCTTCGATGGGCTGAAGACCCGAAGCATCAATGAGGGCCCCCAGTTTCTGGGCTGTTGACGGAACCATCAGCATGCGGTCAGCTGTTTCCGGGGGAATTGCAATGCCATCATCCGTCACACAGGACAGAAGAAGATCCTCCCTTGCTGAGTTGTGGGTCTGAATCCGCGCCTTCGAGACGCGCAGCAAGCCTGACTTTCCTGCCAAATTCTTGACGTCGGCGAGCTGCCCGGGAAACGCATAGGCTGCCAGGTTGAACAGCACCGATGTTGGGCTCGAAAGCTCATCTCGTCCCTTAGCCGTCTCGACAATCTCGGTTGCGAGATTACCGTCCGAGAGCCGAAAGAACTGCCAGTCATGGTCGTCGGCGTCAGGCCATTTGGTCGTCCAGGTCTTGCCTTCGTAGTCAAACCGGAAAATCGCATCGTCGTGGAACCTGGCGCTTGGCAACTCAGCTTGGGCCACAATGATGAGGCGCCGTGTGAAATCATCCACGGCGTTATCGAGTTCACCCTTGCGGCCCTTCAACCGAGCGACCACATCCTGATCGAGATGCTCCAGCACCTTAGCGCGCGCCGACTGCATGTCCGAATCGATGCGATCCTGAAGCGTGGCTGTCAGCGCATCGAACTGCTGAACGATTTCGGCCTCGGTTCGGCTGGATTGGACGATACCCAGGACGCGCTGCTCGAAGTCGACGCCGCGTTCGATGGTGCCGAGAACCTCGTCGCTTGACCCGAACACGCCGCTGAAGAGCTTGAATTTCTGAGCAAGCAGTTCGTAGATCCGCTGCTCGGCCTGGTTCTTGCGGTTCAGCATATTCACTACGGTGACATCGATCTTCTGACCATAGCGATGGCAGCGACCGATGCGCTGCTCGACGCGCTGCGGATTCCATGGGAGGTCGAAATTGATCACGAGCGAGCAGAATTGGAGGTTGATACCTTCAGCGCCGCTCTCTGTTGCGATGAGGATTGCCTTGTCCTTGCCACGGAAGGCGTCAACAATTGCGGCTTTCATATCGGCAGTCCGGGACCCGGAAACCCTGTCCGTGCCGGCATGATCTTCTCGCCAAGCCTGGTAGAGAGACTTGCTGACCGGGTCGTTGTTCGACCCATTCAGAAGCACGATCTGGCCGTCGTAGCCGTTGGCCGATAGTAGCTCGCTCAGGTATTTCTGCGTGCGAACGCTCTCCGTGAAAATCACGGCTTTGCGCTGGCCTCCCTTGCTTGAGATTGCATCGAGGATGCCGGGAAGCTGCGTGAGGAGCTTTTCGCCCTTCGCGTTCTGGCCTATCGACTCGGCTAGGGCCAGGAACGACTTAAGCTCGTCCACTTCGACAGCCAACAAGGCTGCGTCAATGATTTGTTCTTCAGTATCCTCTTTGTCCTCGAGCTCCTCGGCGATCTCCGCAATCGTCTCGATGTCGTCGGTGACAGTCTCGTCGACGCGCTGGCGTTTCTCCAGACGTTCGATCAGCGACCGGAGGTATCCGGTGACGGCAAAAGTCGATGACCCGAGGATTTTGCGGACCTGAAGCACGACGAGTTGGTTGGCACGGTCCCCATAAGAGATAGTGTCCTTGCGCTGCAAAAAGGTCGACACCTTCTCGTAGAGTTGCACCTCGAGGCTGGGCGGTTCGAAATCGAAGACTACGGCGTTCCGCTTGGTGAAGTTAATGTGACCGGCCTCTTGAACCTGGCGGCGCAGCGTGCGGTAGCAGACCGGTATTAGGCGGTCCCGCAAGGCCTCCAGTGACGCCGGCGTGGCGCGAGCGCCAGTGTAGAGCGTTTTGAACGCTTCCTCGCCGCCGAAATGATTGTCGTCAATCATCGAAACGATACCGAAGAGCTCCATAAGGGAGTTCTGCAGCGGCGTAGCCGTAAGCAGCACCTTGAATGGATCCTTCAAAGCGTCTTTCAAGAGCTTCGATCGAAGAGCACCTGGTTTGTAGACGTTGCGCAATCGATGTGCTTCGTCGAACACCACCAAGTCCCACTTCGTCAAGGCGAGTTCATCGGAGCATCGAGCCGCGAACTCGTAGCTTGAGATGATGATTCCAGGAGCATCGCGGAACGGCTTGGCGCGCCCCTCCTTTTTCAAGACCTTGTAGGTAGCTGACTCCAAGATCGTTGCCGGCAGCGAAAACTTGTCGCGCAGCTCCTGCTCCCACTGCTTGCGCAGCGAGGCCGGGACAATCAAAAGAATACGGCGCTTCTGTTCAGCCCATTTCTGGCCCATAACGAGACCAGCTTCGATCGTCTTGCCCAAGCCTACCTCGTCAGCAAGAAGAACGCCTTTCGAGAGCGGTGATTTCAAAGCGAACAAGGAGGCTTCGACCTGGTGCGGATTCATTTCGACCCGCGCCGCTGTCAGAGACCGCGTGAATGCGTCTTGCTCAAAGCCATCTAAAGTTATGCGATGGCTGTGATAGTGGCCCTGAACTTGCGTGTAAGAACCCAAAAGTTTCCCCAAACCTCATTTCACTCGAATCAGACCGCGAAAGTCGGATCGAGGGTGCCCCAGCGATTTCTACTAAGCCGCTCAAAATATCGCAACCTAGTGATACATGATTCGAGCACCCTCGTTGCTCTTCGCAACGACTGGCTATTTGGCCCGCTAGGTATGTATTTGGGTCAATCGAACCAGGTGGGGCGTTCGTCCTGGCGAGGCTGCAAATGCTGTGATTTCAGAATTCATACCGCGGCAACCGCGCAATCGCAGCCGCCTTCGCGGCGATTGTCACGTCCCCATAGTCGTCGCCTGAGGTCCGTCCTGCATGGCCCTGGATTGCATCAAGCGTCCGATCGGCAATGCCGATCTCACGACCAACCGTCTTGAACCGATGGCGCCAACCGTGGCTAGGGCTCACACCTTCAGGGATGACCTCCTTATCCTGCAACCAGTCACTTACCCTGCCTGCCACGGTTCGCGCCGGCAGCGTCCCGTCTTTCTTTTTGGAAGCCGGGTAGAAGAGCGGGCCGTCGGCCGCGCGATTCACAAAATCCATAAAGCCCAGGTCGATTAACTGCTGGTGCAATGGAACATCGCGATAATTGCCCGCCTTCACGGAACCCGCATCGGGCCGGATGCGAACTACCGGCACATCGTTCTCATAGCGAAAGTCCTGCTTCCGAAGCTGAGTGATCTCGGCAATTCGCGCTCCCGTATGGGCGCACAAGATCGGCGACCATCGTTTTGCAGCAGTCGTTTCGGGTGCTTCCCGCGTCTGCGGGTTGGCAGAATGTTTCGGCTGATGGTCGCGAGCGACCTTCAAAACCTCAACCGCCTCGTCCAGGGTAAAACCCTGTTCGCGCGAACGCTGCTTTTTCGAAACCTTAATGCGAACGTTTTCCGCAACGTTGGTTTCGAGCCGATCATTGTTCACCGCCCATTTCAAGACCGTGCGCACGGATGCCAGATACACATCACCGACGGTCTTGCTGGCGAGCGTTTTCAGGCTCGCATCTTTCCAATCCAGAACGTTCTGCTTGGTGAGCTTGCGGGCGTCGTTATGGCGGATGAACTTGGACAGGCTAGCGAAAACAGGGGTCCAGCGTTTGCGTGCCTCCCCGCCCTTGCCGTCGGCGGCGCGCTCATCCAGGTAGTCAGTAAGCAGACCTTTGAGAGAAACTGGCTGGCGGTCGTCCTCGGCCGGTTGAGCAGTTGTTAGCAACGGGTGTGAGGGCTCGCCCTTGAAATCACCGTCGTTTCGTTCGTGTTGCCGGGACATGGCCTCGTAGGCGGAGACGCAAAGAGCCTGAGCGATCAGGCGCCATTCGACGCTACCTTTGGTCGCTGTATGATTGCCAAGAGACTTGAACTCCTCGATGGGCTCGCCGACGAGCCGTTCAAGCTCATCATCGGATAGCTTTCCCGAGTAGCCATCGCGAAAGCGCCGAGCTTTCTCGTAGTCGACCTCAAAGCCCGCATATTGATGATAATGTGCCCGGATTAGTTCATCGTGGGCGAGCCGCATCCGATAGTCCCGGCTGGCTATTTGGGGTGGAAGAAGTGGATAGCGGCCGATTGTGATGGACCTTTCGCCTGCCTCGATCGCGCGGCGCTCGCCAAGTGCTATCTTGTGCTGAAGGGCGGCGACAGCACCGGGCAGTGTCTTAAGGGCTGTCCGGTAGTCGGGACCGAGCGCTGTTCGCAGTTCGGTCTTCCCGCCCATATACGGCCGAAGTTCTTTTGGGACGACGAGCCGCGCAAAATAGCGGCCGTCCCGATTCAGGAGATTTCGAACGCGACCTGCCATCAACTCCATCCGATTTGTTACGGCATTTGTAACGTCAGAATGGACAGAAACCGTTGCATGTCAATGCCTTCAATGATTTCAATGGGATAAACTGGTGCTGCGAGAGAGGATTGAACTCTCGACCTCTCCCTTACCAAGGGAGTGCTCTACCACTGAGCTACCGCAGCCGCCGATGGCGGGGCTTCTGCCATATCGAACCGGCAAGCGCAAGGCCAAGACAAAGACGGGTTGAAAGGCCGCACCAGGCGATTGTTCCGGACATGGCCATGCCACAATGTTGGCTATCCCTTGATCCGCACGGGCGGGTCGCCGGCCGGGGACGGGACGATGAACGACAAGACAATTTCTCCGAACAAGGATGGTCTACCAAAAAAGGCTGGCCGGAAGGACCGGCTGGCCGAGCAGTTGCGTGCCAATCTGCAGAAGCGCAAGGCGCAATCGCGCTCACGGCGAACCGGCGGGGCCGACCAGCGGCCGGACGGGCTGCAGGCGGCAAAGCAGAAGGATTAACGCGAATCGGCTATGTTGGTCGCCGGTATTTTGGCCAAGGTATCGTGGGCCAACGCGGGGAAATAGCCTGTTTCTTGAACCAAGCCGGCCAATGGTCTAGATGGGCCGCAACTGACTCAACCGATTTAAACCGGCTTTTCGGCCGAGGGGACGCTCTTCATGGATCGCATCAGAATTGTCGGCGGCAACAAGCTTGCCGGAAGCATCCCGATCTCGGGCGCGAAAAACGCCGCGCTGCCGCTGATGATCGCCGCGCTTTTGACCGACGACACGCTGACGCTGGAAAACGTGCCGCATCTGGCCGACGTCGAGCAGCTGATCCGCATCCTCGGCAATCACGGCGTCGACTATTCGGTCAATGGCCGCCGCGAAAAGCAGCATGAGGGCTATTCGCGCACCATCAATTTCTCCGCCCGCAACATCGTCGACACGACGGCGCCTTACGAGCTGGTGTCGAAGATGCGGGCGTCGTTCTGGGTGATCGGCCCTCTGCTGGCCCGCATGGGCGAGGCCAAGGTGTCGCTGCCCGGCGGCTGCGCCATCGGCACGCGGCCGGTCGACCTCTTCCTGGAAGGCCTGCAGGCGCTGGGCGCCGACATCGACGTCGATACCGGCTATGTCATCGCCAAGACCAGGAACGGCCGGCTGGTCGGCAACCGCTACGTGTTCCCGAAAGTCTCGGTCGGCGCCACCCATGTGCTGATGATGGCGGCCTCGCTGGCCAAGGGCGAGACGGTGCTCGAAAACGCAGCCCGCGAGCCCGAGATCGTCAACCTTGCCGACTGCCTCAACGCCATGGGTGCGAAGATCTCCGGCGCTGGCACCGCGACCATCACCATCGACGGCGTCGAGGCGCTGTCGGGCGCCCGCGTCAGGGTGATCCCCGACCGTATCGAGACCGGCACCTATGCGATGGCGGTGGCGATGACCGGCGGCGACGTCGTGCTGGAAGGCGCGCGGCCCGACTTGTTGCAGACGGCGCTGGACATCATTTCGCAGACCGGTGCTGAGATCACGCAGACCAATTCCGGCATCCGCGTCAGGCGCAACGGCGCCGGCATTTCGCCGGTCGACGTGACGACGGCGCCGTTCCCGGCGTTCCCGACCGATCTGCAGGCGCAGTTCATGGGCCTGATGACGATGGCCAAGGGTAAGTCGCGCATCACCGAGACGATCTTCGAAAACCGCTTCATGCACGTCCAGGAGCTCGCCCGGCTCGGCGCCCACATCACGCTGTCCGGCCAGACGGCGATCGTCGACGGCGTGGCGAAGCTGAAGGGCGCGCCTGTCATGGCAACCGACCTTCGCGCCTCGGTGTCGCTGGTCATCGCCGGCCTTGCGGCAGAAGGCGAGACCACGGTCAACCGCGTCTATCATCTCGACCGCGGCTTCGAGCGGCTGGAAGAAAAGCTGTCCGGCTGCGGCGCGGAGATCGAGCGCATTTCGGGGTAACGATAGCAGGCTCAGGTCAGCGCCGCCCCTCATCTGCCTGCCGGCATCTTCTCCCCGTATAGGGACGGGAGAAGGACCGCCTGGCGAAGGATTTCGCCAATCTCCAGCGTTGCGGAGAGGGTGCCGAGGTTGCGGCCAGCCTCTTCTCCCCGTCCCTATACGGGGAGAAGGTCCCGGCAGGCGGACGAGGGGCGGCGCTGACCGGGGCGATTGCCTGGCCAAGACCTCCGGTGCGGTTGCACGAGCCGGAAAGACCGCCTAACAGAAGGTCGAATAGTCAACTCGCAGGTGCGAATTCCGCATGAATGGCCTTAAGCTTGTCGCGCTCGACGATCAGGATCTGAGCATCATCTCGGCGCATGTCCAGGATGCCGTGATGAAGGTCAGCGATCTCGAATACCTGCCTTCGGTCAAGCGCTTCGTGCTGACCATGAACCGCTTCGTCTGGGAGGCGAAATCGGGCTTCTTGCGCCAGCACAATGAGCGGCGGCAAGCGGTGCTGCATTTCGACCGGGTGCTCGCCGCCAAGACCAGCGGCATTGCCCGCGACAAACCGGACGAGGTGCTGTCGCTGCTGGCGATCAGCTTTCTCGCGCTAGACAAGCCGGCCGGCATCGTCGAGCTGATCTTTGCGGGAGGCGGCGCCATCATGCTCGATGTCGAATGCATCGAGGCGCGGCTTGCCGATGTCGGCGGTGCCTGGGAAGCGACGTCGCGCCCGGTCCACAGGGTCTGAGCCGATGGCCATCACGCTTCGCCAGTCCGACGCCGATTTCGAGCAGCGCTTTGCCGCGTTCCTGCTGACCAAGCGGGAAGTCTCGGCCGACGTCGACGCCGTGGTGCGCGAGATCATCGCCAAGGTGCGCGCCGACGGCGACGCGGCGCTCGTCGCCTACACGCAGAAATTCGGCGGCGGCGACCTGACAAGGCTCGGCATTGCGGTGTCCAAGGATGACATTGCCAAGGCTTACGATGCAGCCGATCCGCAGACGGTCGAGGCGCTGAAATTCGCCCGCGAGCGCATCCGCTCCCATCACCAGCGGCAGCTGCCTAAAGACGATCGCTATACCGACGCCGCCGGCGTCGAGCTCGGCTCGCGCTGGACGGCGATCGAGGCCGTCGGGCTCTATGTGCCGGGCGGCACGGCGAGCTATCCGAGCTCGGTGCTGATGAACGCCCTGCCGGCCAAGGTCGCCGGCGTCGAGCGCATTGCCATGGTGGTGCCAGCCTCCGGCGGCGACGTGCCGCCGCTGGTGCTGGTCGCGGCCGACCTTGCCGGCGTTTCCGAAATCTACCGCGTCGGCGGCGCCCAGGCGATCGCAGCCCTTGCCTATGGCACCGAGACGATAAAGCCCGTCGCCAAGATCGTCGGCCCCGGCAATGCCTATGTCGCGGCGGCCAAACGCCAGGTGTTCGGCACGGTCGGCATCGACATGATCGCCGGGCCTTCGGAAGTGCTGGTCGTCGCCGACGGCAGCAACGACCCCGACTGGATCGCAGCCGACCTGCTGGCCCAGGCCGAGCACGACGTGTCGTCGCAATCGATCCTGATCACCAACGACCCTGCCTTCGGCGACGCGGTCGAACAGGCGGTTGAACGCCAATTGCAGAACCTGCCGCGCGCCGCGACGGCGGCGGCGAGTTGGCGCGATTTCGGCGCCATAGTCCTGGTGCCGACGATCGAGGCAGCACTGCCGCTGGTCGACCGCATCGCGGCCGAACATGTCGAGCTTGCCATCGACGACCCAGAGCCTTTCCTGGCGCGGATGCGCAATGCCGGTGCGGTGTTTCTCGGCCGGCATACGCCGGAGGCCATCGGCGACTATGTCGCCGGCTCCAACCACGTGCTGCCGACGGCGCGCTCGGCGCGCTTTTCGTCCGGGCTTTCGGTGCTCGATTTCGTCAAGCGTACCTCGATCCTGAAGCTCGGGCCGGAACAGTTGCGGGCGCTGGCGCCGGCGGCGATCACGCTGGCCAAGGCGGAAGGACTCGATGCGCATGGACGCTCCGTCGCCATCCGGCTGAACATGTAGAAATGTCCGACTACGACGAAACCCGCGCCAGGCTGATCGATGTCGAGCTCGACGAGACGATCGGCCGATCGACGCCCGATGTCGAGCATGAGCGGGCGGTGGCGATCTTCGACCTGATCGAGGAGAACCGTTTCCAGCCGGTCAATGACGACGGTGCCGGGCCATACCGACTGAAACTGTCGCTGGCCGAATCCCGGCTGGTGTTCGCGGTGGCGCGCGAGGACGGCGCGGCCGTGGTCACCCATATCCTGTCGCTGACGCCGCTTAGGCGCATCGTCAAGGATTACTACATGATCTGTGAAAGCTATTACGACGCCATCCGCACCGCGACGCCCAGCCATATCGAGGCGATCGACATGGGCCGGCGCGGCCTGCACAATGAAGGCTCGCAGACGCTGATGGACCGGCTTGCCGGCAAGATCGACATCGATTTCGACACGGCGCGCCGGCTGTTCACGCTGGTTTGCGTGCTGCACTGGCGAGGTTAAACTGGCCGCCCCGCTGCCCCGCTCGATCCTGCCCCGCTCGATCCTGTTTGTTTGCGGCATGAACGCCGTGCGCTCGCCGATGGCCGAATTGCTGGCGCGCAAGGTGCTCCCGCCTACCACTTTCGTCGCCTCGGCCGGGGTGCGCGGCGGCGAACGCGATCCGTTCGTCGATGCCGTGCTGGCCGAAGAGGGGCTGTCGCTCGGCGAACGGCACCCGAGAACGATGGACGACCTCGAAGACGATTATTTCGATCTGATCGTGACGCTGGCGCCGGAAGCCCACCACACCGCGCTCGAACTCACCCGCTCGCTGGCCGTCGAAGTCGAATATTGGCCGATGCCCGACCCGACCGGCGTCAGCGGCACGCGCGAACAGATCATGGCTGCCTATCGCGACGTGCGCGAGCGGCTGAAGGCGCGGATCGGCCGCCGTTTTCTCGGCAACGAGGCTGAAAACGCCGCGGATTAAGCGTGTTCACAAGCGGACGTTTATCATATAGGTTCCGCGCAACTTTCCGGCCGGGGCGCTGGAAGTACCCATCCAAGCAAAGGTATCGAATGCCGAAGGAAGAAGTCCTCGAGTTTCCGGGTGTCGTGACGGAATTGCTGCCCAACGCGATGTTCAGGGTCAAGCTCGAAAACGAACATGAAATCATCGCCCATACGGCCGGCCGCATGCGCAAGAATCGCATCCGCGTTTTGACCGGCGACAAGGTCCTGGTCGAGATGACGCCCTACGACCTGACCAAGGGCCGCATCACCTACCGCTTCAAGTAAGTTCAAGGACCCGGCCGGGATCGCGATGGGCATTTTGCAGAAGCTCGTGCTTGCCTCGGGTTCGCCGCGCCGGATCGAGCTGTTGCAGCAGGCCGGCATCGAGCCGGATCGCGTGCTGCCGGCCGATGTCGACGAGACGCCGCTGCGCGCGGAGCATCCGCGGTCGCTGGCCAAGCGGCTAGCGACGCAGAAGGCCGAGAAGGCGCTGGTCTCGCTGAAAACCGAGACGGACTACCTGCCGAGCTTCGTGCTGGCCGCCGACACGGTGGTTGCCGTCGGGCGGCGCATCCTGCCCAAGGCCGAGACGCTCGACGATGCCGCCAACTGCCTCGGGCTGCTGTCCGGCCGTTCGCACCGGGTCTATTCCGGCATCTGCCTGATCACGCCGGGCGGCAAGCAGCGCTTGCGGCTGGTCGAGACCAGGGTGCGCTTCAAGCGGCTGCCGCGCGAGGAGATCGACGCCTATATCGCGTCGGGAGAATGGCGCGGCAAGGCCGGCGGCTATGCCGTCCAGGGGCTTGCCGGCGCCTTCGTCGTCAAGCTCGTCGGCTCCTACACCAACGTCGTCGGCCTGCCGCTCTACGAGACGGTGGCGCTGCTGAGCGGCGAAGGCTTCAAGGTACACGTCAACTGGCTGGCGGGTGCGCGGATATGAGCCCGGACGACAAGGTCACGCCGCTGCGACCCAAGCGGCCCTGCCCCGAATGCGGCAAGCCATCGGCGCGCGAAACCTACCCGTTCTGCTCGAAGCGCTGCAAGGACATCGACCTCAACCGCTGGCTGAAGGGCGTCTACGTCATCCCGGGCCGCGACGACGAGGACGACGACGACCACCAGAAATAGCGCCGTCCGCCTGCAGTTTTCCACAAGCTCGGGACGGTTTCGCGGCCGCGATTGTGACCGATGATCGGCCTTGCCGACTGCCTGTCGCTTCCCGCCTGAACTCAATGTCCAGAAGCTGTTCCATCCGGGTAGAGTCGGATGGAACAGGTTCTGGCGTTTTGCCTGAGCATGATCTTTTCCGAAAACCGGATTCCACTTTTCGGGATCATGCTTTTTGTTTGAGCATGATCTTTTCCGAAAACCGGATTCCACTTTTCGGGATCATGCTCTAAGCGCTGGACAGGCCGGATTCCCGTGCTATAACCCACGCGCTTTCAAGGGGTGCCGACGGCGCTTTCATGAACCCGGTGTGCAGATTGCCGCCCGCCGGAGCAGGCCCAGATAGCTCAGTTGGTAGAGCAGCGGACTGAAAATCCGCGTGTCGGTGGTTCGAATCCGCCTCTGGGCACCACTACTTCCTCATATAAAGTCAATGGCTTGCGGTGTCGCCAGCTTGGCGACTTACGGCATTTCATGTCGCGCCGTGTTGCGAACTGTTACCGTTGAGTTTCAAGGGTTTCCTGCGACTGTCGGCAACTCCACGCGACATGAACTTCAACAAAGACCAGCCTCATGGCAAATGCTCGGTTTCAAATTTCATGTGCCCGCCGGCTTTACCGCTTTCTGGCAACCACCAGGAAATTCTGCGCAAGCTCCGCCGGAATCCTGGCACTTGCGCAGGTCCTTTCAAACGGCACCATCAATATTTCGCACAGTCTTGGCAGCAATTTCCCGGGTCGCGGCAAAAAACCGTACCCAACTATCCGCTCGACAATAAAGCCATTTGCAATGAGCGTCTGCTCGTATCCTTTAATGCTCAAAGTGTGGCGGACTGTCCCTCCTGCATAACGGTTCAGAATGCGGCAGACCAGCCCTATTGGGGAGGTCGCATTCATGTGGATATTCGAGATTAGCAATCCACCTTCGTTCAAATGCGCGCTGATGGCCGACAGTGCATCCTTCCTGAGCTCATCTTCAGCATTGAGGAAGAATCTGAATGCCGTGACCACGTCGAACCTTTCGGCAAGCGGAGAGAACGTAAGATCAGCGCGGACCAATTTCACGTTCTTCGGAACCCGTGCGCTAGCCAGCATAGATTGGGAGATGTCAACGCCGACGACTTCACCAAAAAATGGAGCTGCGATATTTGCTATGCGGCCTGTGCCGCATGCGAAGTCCAGGCATTTCCGGTTCGGCCCGCCGACAGGCAGGAGAATACGTTCGACCAAAGGCTTTTCGATACCCGACCACAGAGCTGCATAGTAGCCGGACCGGTACGTGTCGGAGTAATGGGCACCGTACCCAGCCGTCTGGTGGCTTGCTCGGTAATCCCGACGAGCGGGTGCACGGTTCTCATGGACGCTCCCGAACGGTCGCCGCTGCGCCCGCAGAAATCTGCGAATGCCAACGAACGATCTCACCGTGAGCACCATGCAACTCGCGCCTCTAGTCTGGCCCGACGCATGCCGTCGCGGGCAATCCGTGCCCCACGATGCGCGCGACGACCTGTTCGAAATTGCGTGGGTCGAGGCCGTCGACACGCATCAGCGGCCATTTGTCTTGCAGGCATTGCCCGATCTCCCTCGCGATATCCGCTTGCTTCAGGCCCCTGACCACTCCGACTTCGAGAAGGCGCTCGAGGTACGGCTGCCGCGCATACCGCTCAATGAGGCGGTGGCGCAGCGTTTCCCCGGGCGCGTCGACTTGAATGAGGAGATCCGGTCGCGGCAGGAACGTCAGGCAATTACGAACCATGTCGATACTTTGATTTCGTCCCAACAGGACGAGCGCGCACAACGCCTGAACAATGCCCTCTTCGAAAATGAAGTACCCTTCTGAGGCCTGCGCCGTATTCCAGGCTTCGAAAAGCAAAACGACGTCGATCTTCAGACGCAACGCCCATATTCGACTTTTTGGAGGGATCGATGCCAAAAGCCGCGCAGCGGCCCCCTCGCTCGGCGGGGTCGAGAACAAGACCGGACTCGCGGTGGCGAGCTTGTGCACCAGACGCTGGATGCCATGGCGTGTCTCCGGGCCTTCATCCTCGACCGAATCGACTTCGCTACCGACAGACACAAAATCAATCCGGCGATAGCCATTGACTGTCTTCACACGGATGTCGTGTTTCGCCAGCTCACGGCAAAGGGCGCGGAGAAGGGTCGTCTTGCCTGCGCCAGGCGGACCGAACAACTCGATAATCATATAGGCATCTCCCGAACAGGAAGCAGAAAGATCGGATGAAGCGAGCTCGCCCGCTCCGGCGGTGTGGCGAGCGTAAACACTCTGGCATCCGCCTGGCCGGTTTGACCCCGCTCGCTGGCATCCTGCTGACGCCGCAAAAAGCTTTGGAGGAGATGCGATGCGGTGGAAGACTGCCTTTCCATGGCGTGCAGTCCCGCCTGTTGAGCCGCCACAGCGTTGCCGGTTGACTTGAGAACTTGCAATTGCTTCTCGATCGCCTGCGCTTGCGGCTGGTTGACACGCCTGTCGCTGTCGAACTGGCTCGTCGCCCGTGCCATCTCCTGATCGATCGAGCGCCCAACGGTTGCCCGTTGGTCGACGTCGGTCGTCGTGGCTTCCAGGCGTGCGAGCCTCGACGACGCCGACCCCGCCGCCTGCGCCAACACCTCCGTCGTCGCGCCGCTTGCGCCCATAGGGAACATGGACCTCAGAAAGTCTCTAAATTGCCTGGGGATCAGTGCTTACTATGAGTGCCGAACCATACCATCATCCATCTGAATGACTGCCGGCACCACGGCACGCGCGTTTGGGCGCTGAACAGGGCAACGAGTTCAGGCCGAGCGGGCGGTTTTGGCTTGACGCGACACAAACGCGACATTCGGCCTAAAATCTGAACAATATCAATCACCGACAGCGGACTGAAAATCCGCGTGTCGGTGGTTCGAATCCGCCTCTGGGCACTATTTTTTCCCTGTACATATAGGTAACAGTTTATACCTAAGACATGGGTGACAATCTCGCGCCGAGCGGATTGTCGATGGCGTGCAAGAATTATCTGGACCATGGCGCCAGAGGCTCCTGCTCGCCGGCCAAATGGCGATGAAGAACGCCTTCAGCATCTTGGATTCCGCTCTGGCCACAACCGCCCTACAGACCGAGGGCGCAGCCGTCCTTGCGCGGTTCAGAACCGCCCAGCAGGGTCCCGTTTGCCCAATCGATGCGAATAGCCTGCGCACCGCCGATCGGGTCCGTGGCAGGAATGATTTCGAAACCGCGCCGGCTAAGTTCAGCTACGGTTTCGCGAGCGAGCCCGTGTTCGGCCTGGACCTTCATCGTGCCGCTGACGGGGGCGACCCGCGGCAGATCGATCGCCTCCTGCAGGTCCATCCCGAAGTCGAGCACCTTCGTCAGCAGGTGCGCGTGGCCCATTGCCTGGTAGTAGCCACCCATAACGCCGAAAGGCATCTCTGCCCGGTCGCCTCTCGCAAGCATCCCGGGTATGATGGTATGCAGAGGCCGCTTGTTCGGCGCCACTGCATTGGGGTGCCTGGGGTCAAGGGAAAAGCTTTGCCCGCGATTGTGCAAGACGACACCGGAGCGTGGCGAGACCAGGCCCGAGCCAAAGCTGTCGAAGACCGAGTTGATGAAACTGACCGCATTGCGATCCTTGTCGACAACGGAAATATAGACCGTGTCGCTGTGCAGCGGCATATCGAACGCCGGCAGGTCCGCGCGGGCGCGCTTTAGGTCAATCATGCCGGCCAGACGATCGGCCCAAGCATTCGACAACATGTCGGCCACCGGGACCTCGGACGCATCAGGATCGGCGACGAGCAGGTCACGCGCGGCGTAAGCGAGGCGTGTCGCTTCGATTTCCAGGTGAAGCCGGTCCGCGGATTGCGGGTCGCCGTTGGCTTCGAAGCGCGAGAGGATGTTTAGAATCAGCAACGCGATCACACCCTGGCCATTCGGCGGACATTCGAACACATCGCAGCCTCGAAACGCCGTGCTGATCGGGGTCACGTACTCGCCTGTTGCCGAGGCGAAATCTTCGAGTGTGTGCAATCCGCCGAGCCCACGAAGATAGGCGACCATGTCTTCGGCCACAGGGCCAGCGTAGAAAGCCTCTCGTCCTTTTCTTGCGATCAGCCGCAGCGTTGCAGCCAACTCAGGCTGGCGATGCACTTGGCCAACGCTTGGCGCGCGACCGTTTGGCAGGAAAATCCGTTTCGCAGTAACATCGGAGGCCAGAAGTTCTTCCTCCAACGCCCAGTCACGATGGACCCGCGGTGAAATGGCGTAGCCTTCCTCGGCGAAGCGTATAGCAGGGGCCAGAATTTGATCGAAGGGCATGTGCCCGTGATCAGCGTGCAATCTGGTCCAGGCATCGATCGCTCCCGGGATGGTGACGGAGCCAGGAGAATTGCGAGCTACCTCCGCCATGCCACGTTCGAGGAACCAGTCAATTGTGAAGGCGGCGGGTGTCCTGCCCGATCCGTTGTAGGCGATGACCTCGCCGGATCCGTTTCGCGACAGAAGAGCGAAGCAATCGCCTCCAATGCCTGTCGAGGCTGGTTCGACGACACATTGCACCGCGCAGGCTGCGATGGCGGCATCCATGGCGTTGCCGCCGGTCGCCATGATCTCCACCGCCGTCAGGGTCGCCGACGGATGAGAGGTGGCGGCCATGGCCTCGCGTGAAACGACGACCGAGCGCGTTGGTTTCTCAAAATTTCGCATGCTATGCCCTTCTGATCGTGCTCAAGAGGCGGCGTCCCTCGTCGAGGGGCGGTGCCGCAGATGCCGCGACATCCAGTATTCGAGTGCCGCCAAGGCACGGATGATCGCGAAATTCAAAGTGAGATAAATGGCGCCCGCGCAGATGAAGACTTCAAAGGCGCGGTAAGTCTGGGAGATCAATCCCTGGGCAATTCCAGTCACCTCCATCAAGGTCACGATGGAGGCCAGAGACGTGCCCTTGATCATCAGGATGATTTCGTTGCCGTAACTCGGCAGAGCCTGGCGAAAGGCCAGCGGCAGGATAACATGCCGATAGGTCAGACAGGTGGACAGGCCGACAGACCGGGCCGCCTCGACAAGGCCGCGCGGCACCGATTGAATCGCGCCGCGGAGGATTTCACTGCCATAGGCGGTGGTGTTGAGTGTCAGCGCGATGATTGCGCACCAGTAGGGTTCGCGGAAAACGGCCCATAATCCAATTGCCGACAGTTGGTGCCGGAACTGACCAAGGCCATAATATGTCAGAAAAATCTGCACCAGCAGGGGCGTGCCCCTGAACACGGCAACGAAGCCACGGATCGGCAAAACGACGAAGGGCGATTCCGATTGCTGGGCAAGCGCCAATGTGACGGCAAGGACGAAGCCGGCAACAATGGAAGTCAGGGCCAATTCTATCGTAAGCGGCAGGCCGGCGAGGAGCTTCGGCAGGATTTCGAGGAAAAAACTGAAATCTATCATGCCGACCGGACGCGCCACGGCGCCTTTCGTTCCAGACGGTAAAAGGCATGGCCCGTGACGGAAGCGATAGCCAGATAGAGCAAGGCTGCAGCAATGTAGAAGATGAATGGTTCACGGGTCGAACCTGCAGCGATCTGTGCCTGGCGCATCAGTTCAACGAGGCCGATTACCGATATCAGCGACGAGTCCTTCAGAACCAACTGCCACACGTTGCCGAGACCTGGCAGCGCGTAGCTCAGGAGCTGGGGAAAAATAACCTGTCGCAGCCGCTGCAGCCGGTTGAGACCAAGCGCGCAAGCGGCATCGTGCTGTCCTTGATCGATGGCGAGGTAAGCCCCTCGATAGACCTCGGCTTGATAGGCGCCCGAGATGATTGCGATGGCCAAGGTTCCAGTGGCAAAGGCCGGAACGCCGACGAATCCGGACCCGCCCAGGCTATGACCAAGCGAGGTCAGGGCGACACTTCCTCCATAGTAAAGCAGATAAATGGTCAGAAGGTCGGGCACGCCTCGGAAAACCGTGCAATAGCCAAGGGCCAAGAACCTCAATACCTTGGAGTTGCTGAGACGGCCGGCCGCTGCCAGCCCACCGAATACAGCGCCAAGCGCAAAGCCCAGCACAGACAGAAGCACTGTAACCGAGGCCGCCATGAGAAGAGCAGCCCCCCAACCTCCGTGCTGGAAACCAAGTAGCCGGAATGCGTCAACCATCGATACCCCCGGCAGGGCGAACGGCTCAGCTCCGGAACGGGTCAGGAATGGCCGTTCGCCGACAAGCGCCTACTTGACTGGAGTGACGTCGCTCTTGACCCATTTAAGCGACAGGGTTTTGATCGTGCCATCGGCGATCGCGGCGTCGATGGCCCCGTTGAGCATATCTTTCAGCTTGATGTCCTCTTTGCGGATACCGGCACCGGAGCCAAGACCGAAGAGCCCCCCGACAAATCCCGGCCCGGCAAGCGTATAGTCGCTGAACTCCGGTTTGCCCAGCGTGGCGGCCAGCGCTGTCTGCTGTGCGAAGAGCGCGTCGATGCGACCCGCGGCAAGATCGAGATCGTGTTGCTCGGTGGTCTTGTATTCGCGAATCTCAGCGACGTCCGAGAAGTATTTTTTCACAAATTCCAGGTTCGCCGTTGCGGCCTGAACTCCAATGATCTTTCCCTTCAGCAATGGCTTGAGCTTGTCGATTGCCGCCTGCGCAGAGGCTTCATTCTCCAGCTTGAACCGCTCGTTGGAAATGCCGACCTTGCCCAGTTCGCTATCCTTTGCGACCGCGAAACCTGAGGGATCCACCGCATATGGCTGGGTAAAGTCAATGATCTTCAGACGTTTTTCAGTGATGAACATGCTCGCCATGATCACGTCGAACTTGCCGACGGTCAGCGCGGGGATCATGCCGTCCCAGTCCTGTGCGACGATCTTGCACTCGATCTTCATTCGCCCGCACAAATCATTGGCGAGATCGACTTCGAAGCCGTCCAGTTTGCCGTCGGCTGTTGTGAAATTCCAGGGCGCGTAGGCTCCTTCGGTGGCAATGGTAATTGCCTTTGGTGTTTCTTGTGCGACGGCGGCCTGGACCAGGCCGAACAGGACCGACGCAATGGCTGCGATGCGGCTAATTTTCATGTCATTCTCCTCTTTTTTGCCGGTATGGCAGTTCCCTTTCGTCGTGCCGGATTATCTTCCGGCTTCAACGAGTTAGATGGCGTTTTCTAGCGGCGGCCGGGACTTGCGAAGTTGGCCAGAAGGGGCGCTGTCTCGACGATATGATCCCGCATGACGATCTCTGCCTTGCCGGCATCACCTGACCGCAACACCTCAATCAGGATCTCGTGCTCGGCGCGCGCGCTGGCGGGCTTGTCGACATAGTCGAACCAGATGCGCAGGTAGGGTTCGATCACGACGTGCAGGCTGGCAATCTGCCGGACCAGCTTGGGTCGGTTGCTCAGTTGGCAAATCTGCAAATGGAAGGCCTGATGGCGCACGACCCAGTCGCTGCTGCCGGTCTGGCTGGCGCGCTCCATGCGGTCGAGCTGGCGTTCCAGTTCTTCAAGCACTTCGACATCGATGTGCGGCATGGCAAGCCTCACCGCCAACCCTTCGAGCACCGAGCGCATTTCAAAGGTTTCGTAAATCTCATCGAGGGTAAGCCCGGCGACGATGCAGCCACGGTTCGGGCGAATGACCACAAGACCTTCCGCGGCCAGCTGGCGGAACGCTTCGCGAACCGGCATGCGGCTCATGCCGATTTCCGTCGCGATCTCTTCCGGGATAAGCCGGTCCCCGGCGCGGTAGCGCCCCATCCTCAAGGCACGCTGAATGTGGCGATAAGCCTCCTCCTCGGCGGTCGTGATGCCCAGCGGCTCGATTGCGTCTGCTGCCATGTCCTTGGTCCAATCAGAGCGTATCTGTGTATCCACTTATCCAGTTGTCGCGACCTGTGTCAAGCACCGAAGCTTGTGCGCGTTAGAATTTCTATTGTGAGAATAAACACTTGGGGGGAAAATGGGGCAAGCACACCGTGATGAGCTAAGCCGCTGATCGGCCGCTTTCAACGTCCGGCAAAAAGGCCCGCCGCTCCATTTGCGAAGCGGCGAGGCCCCATATTCGGGGACGATCGCCGGAGTGTTCCCCGGCATTGCTTACAGCGCAATTCAGGTGCCAGAATTATTGACCCAAAACGGGTCACCGCATCGGAGGCGAGAAGGCGGACCTTCCGCGATCACGCTACTGCCGCGCTTTGCCATTGCTGCTACATTACTTTGCGGCGGACCTGATTTTTCCGCCTGGCCGGCGTCCGTCAGGCAACTTACCCCAACGCGCCCCCCCAAGTGACGCCGGCCATTTTCCCCATATTGCAGCACGGGCGCGCCGATTCCGTTACGCGCTTTCGAGCTATGGCAATCCGCCGGCGAGCCGCTTTGTCCAGCCTGCAATTGTCAGCCCGAAGGCCATTCCGGCGCAGTCGGCCACCCAGTCGAATAGATCCGGGTGGCGCCCTATCAGCTGCACGGCCTGAAGGCCCTCGATCGCCGCGCCCGTGAGCACGAGGAGGACGATCAGCTTCGCCTTGTGTTCCGGCCAGCCGAGACTTCCGAGAGCCGCCAGCACGACGAAGGCGGCGGCGTGATTGAGCTTGTCGTGACCAAACGTGAAAGCCAGGCCAAGACCCTGCAGGAGTTGCTCCGGCAAAAGGGCGAACAGCAGAACGCCGGCAAACGCGGCGGGAAAAGCAATCCTTGCCACGATCTGATAAGAATCCAGGCGCAACAAGGGTGAAATGGCCTTTCGTCCGAAATCGGCAGGGAACACCGCTGGCCGCTGAATCGAGAGCGAGCGCGGCGTCCAATTTCCGCCGTCCGGGCGTCCGGTGCATCGTCAGAATGAATGAATGCTTCGGGTCAGCCGCTGCACAGGCCGGGCTCGTGCGAGTGGTCTGCAATGGTGTGGCTTCCGCGATCACGCAATTACCCGCCGCGCCAACGCAGCTACTATCTGGCTGCGGCGGACCTGATTTCCGCTTGGCCGGCGCTGCATCAGGCACCTTACCCCACGCCTCACGAAGCAGCGCCGGCCATCTCTCCCAGCTAAAGCGCGTCGCGTTCGACCGGCCTCATGCGACGCGCTTAAGGTTCTTGTCTTGATGCATGTCGTTATCGCAAAACCGCTTCACACTTTTGCGCGACATGCATTGGATCTCCACCGGTTGCGCGATGACCCGGCCCGCATCAAAAAGCCCGCCGCCCTGTCGGACGACGGGCTCCGTTGCCTGGGCGCCAGGGCGCCGCGGTAGCGACTTCTGCTGCTTATGCTCCCGCAGGTTTCCAATATGCTGCCGCCGCATGGCGTTGCGCATCGGCTAAACAAACGAAGCCCGCGCCTCTGGCGGAGGGCGCGGGCCGACCGGGTTGCACCCCGATCTGCAGCAGAAACCCGGGAGGTTCCCGCTGCTTAAGATAACAATTAGAGACTTCTAATGTTCCCTTGGGGAAGATGCCGGCTGCTCCAGAATCTCATGGTCGGCACGACAACGATCGGGCCGTCAACTCATGCGCATGTTGATCTGGAAAATCCGTTCGTCGAAATGCCGCGTTTCGACGGCAAAGGTCAAAGCCACTTCAAGCACCAGACCGTCATGGTCGTTCCGGACCTTGACTGTGATCCTACGGTGAGGAAGGCCATCCCTGGCCATCTCGCCCAATGTGCGAAGGGCTTCTTTCCTGACCAGCGGGAAATCGTCACATAATCGTCGGAATAGACGATTCCGTCTTCATCGGAATCGAAGAAATAAAGGGGCATTGGCTTGGCCGAAGCAGCGGCATCCGGGCACGTTGTCGATAGCTGACCGGAATTCTCGGCAGATCGTGATCAGTGCCTTTCCAACCGCCGGCTCCGCCGCCGTCTCACTTGCGCTCGCGCAATGCTTTCACCGCTTGCGAGAGGATCATCCGGTCGCCACCGGTCCTTTTGATCAGCTTGCTCACCTGGCTGGGCGAGACACCATTTTCCCGCGCGAAATATTCGACTTCATAATACTCATCCGCCGACACGCGGTTGCGGTCGCTGAAGTCTCGCTTGCTCTTGTCATCGGCCATTTCTCTTCTCCTCGTCTCTTCTCCTCGCCTCAGGGTCAACTTTGGTCAGAAGCACGCTGCAATTGAGGGTTCGCCCGCCACAAAAGTGACGCGCGAACCCTATCGGCGCAGGAAGGGACAGGGCTGCGCAGATGCCGGGTTCGATCGGAATGGAAACAGCCAAGATCGGTGCGAGCAACCGTCGACATTTTCCAAAGAATCCTCCCGGAACGTGCAGCCAGCAACGAGTTTGAGCGGCGGCGGTTCCGGGCTTCGCGACAAACCTACCCTTTGCCCGCGAGGATCAGACTTAGGTCCTGCGGCAACACGTCGATTGGTCCCCGCCGGGTGGGACCGAAGCCCCGTCGACGGAACGTTTTCAGCTGGCTTCCGTTCGAATGAGCCTTGGCGCGAAGAGCGGACCGAGTTCGCAAAGGAGACGACCATGAGAATGCATCTTTCCACCGCGGCGGCGGGACTTTTGCTGCTGGCAGGCGTCGGCGCCGCTGCGGCGCAAGACGTTGTCATCGAACCGCAGCAGGAAACCGTCATCAGGGAGTATGTGAAAAAGCAGCCGCTGGCCTCGGTGAAAATCCCTGGGGTGGAGCTCAACATCGGCTCGACGCTCCCCGACACCGTCGAGCTTCATGAGGTCCCGAACGTCAAATATCGTTATGTCGTCATTGACAACCGCACCGTTGTCGTCGACCCAGGCACGCGCAAGGTCATCAAGGTCATCGAGTGACGTGAAAACTCGGGCAGCCGTCGCCCGTCGCTCAGAAATGAGCGGCGGGTGACGTTTGCGTCAGGCGGTTCCTCGGCGCTCAGCTGGGACCCGCCTTACCGTCGAGGGCCGGGGGGCCTCACAGGCAGTTTCAATGCGAACAATCAGCAGACTTTTCGATTCCCATGACCAGGCGGCGCGTGCCGTCGAAACGCTTCAGGCAGCAGGAATTGCTCGCCAGAAGATCAGCGTCATCGGACCCTACGATGATGAAATCGGCGCCGTCTTGCGCGATCCAGGTACGGGTGCCGTCCTTGGTGCGGCAGCCGGTTTGTTGGCCGGCCTCGGCGCCTTTGATATGCCCGGCATCGATCCCCTCGGCGCGGGATGGCTGGCATCGGCCCTCGTCGGTGCAGTCTTGGGCGGCGTTGCCGGCAGACTTTTCGCGACATTGTCCCGTATCGGCAAGCAGCCGGGCCAGCCGGATGCCGCACAAGGTGTGATCCTGGTGCTGGCGCATGTCGATGAAAGACAGGCCGACACCGCACAGGCGGTGCTTGGAGCTTCCGTTCAGGCGACGCAGTCTTTGGCCAGGGCGGCTTGAAGATCAAGCTCGGGCAAAGCACTTTGATCAGACCGAGCAGCAGGGCGATCAAAGCACGCACCCAAAAATCTCTGGCAAGCCGCCGCCAGAAAGTGTTGAACACCGTGCCGATCACATTCGGCGAGCGGTTGCGCTCGGCGAGGCTTGATGATTTGCTGTCGGTTTGCGGAGAACGAATGATGCATGAGCCTGTCGGTCAAGACGAATATGGGTCGACCAGCCCGTTCGATCCGGACGATCTGTCGAGGTTGAACGCGATCGGCCCGAGCGCCGGCAGCAACGATTTCGAAAAATACGCGGTAGCCGTGATCATCGTATTCGGCGCCCTGATCATCGGCGGCCTGATGGCCGCCGGCTTGAGCTTCGGGCGCCGCAGCACCTTCTTTTTCGCGCTTGGCGGCGCCACCGCGGCATGGATATCCGGCAACGCGCTCCTGCTCGATCGGCCGCGCATCTACGCCCTGTTCGTCGGCGTCGCGGCGTTGATGCTGATTGCGTCGACCATCGCGCTGGTCACCTGAAGCAAGGCGAATCTTCCTATTGACCGTGACCTTATCCGAAAACCGGTTCCGCCTTTTGAGACCATGGTCTAATACCCGATAGCCTCACCGGATGCGGCGCGGCTGTCGATGGCGCCGTTGTAGCGGGCGCCGCCGCCCTTCTCGATTTCCGCCAGGCTCTTGCCGCCGACCAGGATGCCGGCCGCCTGGCCCCAATTCGCCTCGGCGAGATCGAGATGGTAGCCCATGCCGGTAAGCAGCTTTTCGGTATCCGGCGACAGGCCGAAGGGTTCGATATAGACCGTGTCGGGTAACCATTGGTGGTGGGTGCGCGGCGCGTCGATCGCTTCCTGGATGTTCATGCCGTGATCGATGACGTTGACGATCGCCTCCAGCGTGATGGTGATGATGCGTGAACCGCCAGGGCTGCCGATGACCATGAACGGCTTGCCGTCTTTGGCGAGGATGGTCGGGCTCATCGACGACAGCGGCGTCTTTTTCGGCGCGATCGCATTCGCCTCGCCCTGGACGAGGCCGTAGAGATTGGGCACGCCGGGTTTCTGGGTGAAGTCGTCCATCTCGTTGTTGAGCAGGATGCCCGTGCCGTCGGCGACGACGCCGGCGCCGAAAGAGCCGTTCAGCGTGTAGGTTACCGCGACGGCGTTGCCGTCATTGTCGATGATCGAATAATGCGTCGTCTCGTTGCTCTCGCCAAAGCCCTTCGGCATCAATTCCTGCGACACGCCGGCCCGGAACGGATCGATCTTTTCGCGGATTTCCCTGGCGTAATTCTTGTCGAGCAGTTTTGCGACCGGATTGTCGACGAAGCCGGGATCGCCGAGCGCCGAATTCCGGTCGACATAGGCGTGGCGCATCGCCTCGACCATGACGTGAACCGTCTCGGCCGAACCAGAGCCGAGATAGGAGAGCGGATAGAACTCAAGCACGTTGAGGATCTCGCAGATGATGACGCCGCCGGAGCTCGGCGGCGGCGAGGACGTGATCTCGTAGCCGCGATAATTGCAGGTCGCCGGCTTGAGCTCGCGCACCGCGTAGTTTTCGAAATCCGCCTTGGCCAGAATGCCGCCCTTCTCGCCGCTCGCCTTGACGATGGCGTCGGCGATCGCGCCTTTGTAGAAGGCATCCGCACCGCGTTCGGAAATGGCGGCAAGCGAAGCCGCGAGATCGGGCTGAACGAGGCGCTCGCCGACGGTGTAAGGCTTGCCGTCCGGCTTGAGGAAAACGGCCGCCGCCGCCGGGTCCCTCGCCAACCGCTCCGCGCCGCCCTGGAGCGAGGCCGCATCGCCCTGCTCCAGTACGAAGCCTTCCCTGGCAAAGCGGATGGCCGGCGCCAGCAAGTCCTGCCGCGTCAGCGTGCCGTATTTCTCCCGCGCCATCTCGAAGCCGGCGACCGAACCCGGCACGCCGACGGCCAGATAGCCGTCGAGACTGGCGCCCTTTACCGGCTTGCCGTCCTTGTCGAGATACATGGTTTTGGTTGCGGCGAGCGGCGCGCGCTCGCGGAAATCGAGGAAGGTCGAGCGGCCGTCCTTGAAGCGGATGGTCATGAAGCCGCCACCGCCGATATTGCCGGCGGTCGGATAGACCACGGCCAGCGCATAGCCGACGGCGACCGCGGCATCGACGGCATTGCCGCCCTTCTTCAGCACCTCGACGCCGACTTCAGACGCAAGATGCTGGGCGGTCACCACCATGCCGTGCTCGCCCTTCGCCGGCTGCGGCGAAGCGGCGAAGGCGAGGAACGGCACGAAGGTCAGGGTGAGGGAAAGGCTGACGGCGATTAGGGTTCGGCGGTGCATGGCCGTTCTCCGTGGCTTGAGGTGAGCCTAGGAAACGCGCTTGGAGCGGTTGAGTCTACTGACAATAATGGGATCGGCGAGGCTTGCACCTTCTATCAACACCTGAGGTTCCTCGCCGCGAAGCGGCCGGAGAGGGGGCCTTCGTAGAGCGCGGCTCCCCCTCTCCGTCTCGGCTTCGCCGAGCCACCTCTCCCCCACTTTCGTGGGGGCGAGGAATCCAAGCTGAAATGAAGGCGCGATTCAACGCTGGCGAGCAACTTTGTTCTTGCTTTGTGCCGGCAGCTATGCTACTAATCTGGGTGTGGTGCTAATTGGCTCCAACGACCCCCCTCTGGCGGGTTTTTCATTTTCACCCCGACATCAAACAATCCCGCCGCCGACGCTCGCCACCGCCGGCCGTTCGGCTGCGACCTTCGCCCGGTAGCCGGCGGCGCGGTAGGCTGCGACCGGATCGATGGCGCCGCCGGTCTTTAGTCGTGCCATGGCGAGGATCGGCTCGACATCGGTGCGATAGGCTATCTTCAGCGTCTGCGTTGCCATCAGCGCATCATTGGCGTCCTGGAAGCCTTCGAGCGCCTTGCGATCGACCAGCAGCGCCTGGGCATAGGCGCGCTGCACTTCAACCGCCGACAGCATCAGGCTTTCGATCGGATCGGTGACGTTGTGGCTCTGGTCGAGCATGTGGGCCGGATCGAACCCTTCGGCACCGGAAAGCTCGGCATCGACCAGGTCGTTGAAGACCAGGAACAGCCGGTAGGGATCGATCGAGCCGGCGTCGAGGTCGTCGTCGCCATATTTCGAATCGTTGAAATGGAAGCCGCCGAGCTTCTTGAACTGGATCAGCCGCGACACGATCATCTCGATGTTGACGTTGGGGGCGTGATGGCCGAGGTCGACCAGGCAGAACGCCTTGTCGCCAAGCTCTTTGGCGATGATGTAGTTGGTGCCCCAATCCTGCACGACGGTCGAATAAAAGGCCGGCTCGTACATCTTGTGCTCGGTGAACAGCTTCCAGTCGTCCGGCAGTCCGGCATAAATCTCCTTCATCGCGTCGAGATAACGCTCGAACGCCTTGGCGAAATTAACCTGGCCGGGAAAATTCGAGCCGTCGCCGATCCACACCGTCAGCGCTTTCGAGCCCAGCGTCCTGCCGATCTCGATGCATTCGAGATTATGCTCGACCGCCTGCCGGCGTGTTGCGGCATCGGCATGCGACAACGAGCCGAACTTATACGAAAGTTTTTGGTCCCTGGCGTCGGAGAAGGTATTGGAGTTGATGGCGTCGAAGCCGAGGCCGAAGCGGGATGCCGCCTGCTTCAGCCGGTTCGGATCGGCCTTGTCCCACGGAATATGCAGCGAGACGGTCGGCGTCGCCTGCGTCAGCTGGCGGATGACGGCGCAGTCCTCGATCTTGTCGAAAATGTCGCGCGGCTCGCCAGCGCCGGGAAAGCGGGCAAAGCGGGTGCCGCCGGTGCCGACGCCCCAGGACGGGATGGCGACGGCGAATTTCTCGACCTTGTCGCGGATGGCATCGATGGCGATGCCGCGGCGGTCGAGGCGCTCGCCGAGGGACTCGTAGTCGCGCTTGAGGTCGGCATTGCGCGCGGCATTGTGCCTGTCGACGAGGTCGGCGGAGATGATGGTTTCGGACATGGTGGTTTCCTCCCAATTTGCGTTGGTCGCGCTGCCCCTCACCCTTACCCCCTCTCCCCGTAAAGAACGGGGAGATCACCGGCGTTGGAGCGCTTCCCTTCTTGGCGTCACTATTACGGGGAGAAGGTGCCGGCAGGCGGATGAGGGGCAGCGCAATCCTCAAAGACGGTCGCTTATCGCGTAAAACTCTGCGCGTTGCCGGCGTCGACATTGATGATGTTGCCGGTCGATTTTGCCGACATGTCGGAGGCGAAGAAATAGATCGCTTCGGCGATGTCTTCGGGGAACACCGACCGCTTCAGCATCGAGCGCGAGCGGTAATGCTCTTCGAGATCGTCGGTCGACATCTTGTAAGCGGCGGCGCGCTGTTCCTTCCATTCGCCGGTCCAGATCTTCGAGCCGCGCAGCACGGCGTCGGGATTGACGACATTGACCCGGATCTGCGCTTCCGCGCCCTCCAGTGCCAGGCAGCGCGCCAGATGGATCTCGGCGGCCTTGGCCGTGCAATAGGCGGCGGCATTGGGCGATGCGGCAAGGCCGTTCTTGGAGGCGACGAAGACGACGTTGCCGCCGATCTTTTGCGTCCGAAACAGCCGGAACGCCTCCCGCGAAACCAGGAAATATCCCGTCGACAAGATGTCCATGTTCTTGTTCCACAGCGCCAGCGTGGTGTCCTCGATCGGCGCCGAGGAGGCCAGGCCAGCGTTGGACACCAGGATGTCGATGCCGCCGAACTCGACCGCTGTCTCGGCAAAGCCGGAGATCACCTGATCCTCGGACGTGACGTTGATGACGACGGGCCGCACGAAATCCTTGCCGTAGGCCTTGGCAAGCTCGTCATTGGCGCTGGCAAGGGCTGCCTCGTCGATATCGGCCAGCACGACGCAGGCGCCTTCGCGCAGCAGCCGGTTGGCGGTGGCGCGGCCAATGCCGCCGGCGCCGCCGGTGACCAGCGCGATTTGGCCGGCAAGAGCTTTCGGTTTCGGCAGGCGCTGCAGCTTTGCCTGTTCGAGCAGCCAGTATTCGATATCGAAGGCTTCCTGGTCGGGCAGCCCGACATAGGTCGACACCGTCGAGGCGCCGCGCATGACGTTGATGGCGTTGACGTAGAATTCGCCCGATATACGCGCCGTCGCCTTGTCGCCGGCGAAGGTGAACATGCCGACACCGGGCATCAGATAGACCACGGCGTTCGGATCGCGCACCGGTGGCGAATCCGCGTGCTTGCAGCGGTTATAATAGGCCTGATAGCCGACGCGATACTCCGCCACATCGTCGACAAGACGGGCAATGACGGCATCGACATCGGGATTCCTGGGATCGAACTCGATGACCAGCGGCCGGATCTTGGTGCGCAGGAAGTGGTCCGGGCAGGATGTGCCGAGTGCCGCCAACGGCCGCAAATCCCTGGAATTGACGAATTCGAGCACCGCAGGAGAATCGTCGAAATGGCCGAGCTTATGGCTTTTCTCCGAGATCAGGCCGCGGATCCTCGGCATCAGTTTTGCAGCCACAGCGCGACGCGCCGGTGCATCGAGCGATTTGACGATTTCGCCGCCGAAGATCGGCTTGCCCTGGCTCTTGCGCTCGAACCAGTCGATCGCCTGGTTGATCACCGAAATCGTCGTCTCGTAGCATTCCTTCGGCGTGTCGCCCCAGTTGAACAGGCCATGGCTTGCCAGCACGACACCCTTGGCCTCGGGGTTCTCGAGGCAGAATTTCTCCAGCCACAGGCCGAGTTCGAAGCCCGGGCGCTTCCATGGCAGCCAGCCGATCGTGTCGCCGAATATCTCCTTGGTCAGCGCCTGCGAATCCTTGGCGGCGGCAATAGCGATGATGGCGTCGGGGTGCATGTGGTCGACATAAGGCTTCGGCACGAAGGCATGCAGCGGTGTGTCGATCGAGGCCGCGCGCGGGTTGAGGTTGAAAGTGCAGTGGGGCAAATAGCCGACCATCTCGTCTTCATGTTCGAGGCCACGATAGAGACCTTTCAGCGCGCGCAATTTGTCCATGTAGAGCGTGGCGAAGCCGTCGAGTTTGATCGAGGCGCTGTCGCCGCCCGAGCCCTTGACCCACAGCACTTCCACGCTCTGCCCAGTGAGCGGATCGTTTTGCCAGATCTTGGAGGAGGTGTTGCCGCCGCCATAATTGGTGACGCGCTTGTCGGAGCCAAGAACATTCGAGCGATAGACCAGACGTTCGGGCTCGCTCATCGCTTGCGCTTTTGCGTCATCCCAAAGATTGGCGAGGCGCGTGCCGGAGCGCTTGTCGAGCATAGGTAATCCTCCCTTTGGGACACGCAAACGGCGCGGGTCCCTTTTGTGCGAATTTCTACGCAAGCGGCTGTCTTGTCAATCACAAACGATCAATATCAATCATATTGCACTGCACAATGAAATTATCTGATCGGAAATGATTGACACTGCGCGCTTTGGGTGCCTAGATGCTCAAGCAGGGAGGAACCATGCACGAGAAAGAGCGCCACAGGATCATTCTGTCCGCCGTCCAGGAAAAGCCTGTGGTGACGGTGCAGGAGATGGTCGACCTGACGGAGTCGTCGGAGGCGACGATCCGGCGCGACATCGCGGCATTGCATGTGCAAAAGCGGCTGCGCCGAGTGCGCGGCGGCGCCGAGGCGCTCTCGCCTCCGCAGTTCATCGGCCTTGCCGGCCGGCCGTTTTCCGTCAACGAGACGATCAACGCTTCGCAGAAGCGGGCGATCGCACGAGAGGCCGTGGAACTCTGCAAGGACGGCGAGCCGATCATCATCAATGGCGGCACCACCACGTTCCAGATGGTGCATTTCCTGAGCGGCCGCCGCATGCCGATCTTCACCAATTCCTTTCCGATCGCCGAGCACCTGCTCAGGCATTCCAAGAACACGGTGATGCTGTCGGGCGGCACCATCTACCGCGAGCAGAACATCATCCTGTCGCCCTTCGACAATGACGTGACGCGCAATTTCTACGCGCGCCGCATGTTCATGGGCGCGCAGGGACTGGGGCCGCTGGGTCTTATGGAAGGCGACCCGCTGCTGATCCAGGCCGAGCAGAAGCTTATCGACCAGGCGGACGAATTGGTGGTGCTGGTCGACTCCTCGAAATTTCGCAAGCGCTCGAGCCTGATCCTGTGCGGCCTGTCGCGCATCGCCACGGTGATCACCGACGACGGCATCGAGGATCGCGAAGCCAAGATGCTGGAGACCGCCGGCGTGACGCTGATCGTCGCCCGCACAACGGCAAGCAATAAGGAAGAATCTTCGCTGCAGGCCTGAGAAAACTCACGCCCGCAGCGGCGATGGAATGCAACGCTCAAGGGAGGATATTCGATGAGCTTTCTGAAGAAACTGATGGTTACGGCGGCGTTTTCCGCCGCCATGTTCGTGAATGCCGCCTATGCCGAAAACGTCAAGATCGCGCTGGTGGTGAAGTCGCTCGGCAACGGCTTCTTCGACGCCGCCAACAAGGGCGCCGAAGAGGCGGCCAAGGAACTCGGCGACGTCGAGATCATCTACACCGGCCCGACCAAGGCGACCGCCGAAGCGCAGATCGAAGTGGTCAATTCGCTGATCGCCCAGAAGGTCAACGCCATCGCCATTTCGGCCAATGACGCCGACGCGCTGGTTCCGGCGCTGAAGAAGGCGATGGAACGCGGCATCACCGTCATCTCGTGGGATTCAGGCGTCGCGCCGGAAGGCCGCCAGCTTCACCTCAACCCTTCCGACACCAACCTGATCGGCGAGACCATCATCAAGCTTGCCGCCGACTACCTGCCGGAAGGCGGCGATGTCGCCATCCTGTCGGCTTCGTCCACCGCGACCAACCAGAACGCCTGGATCGACGCGGCCAAGAAGGTGCTGCCGGAGAAGTTCCCCAAGATCAAGCTCGTCGCCACCGTCTATGGCGACGACGACTCGGCCAAGAGCACGGACGAGGCCAAGGGCTTGCTGAAGTCCTACCCGAACCTCAAGGCGATCATCGCACCGACCACGGTCGGCGTCGTTGCCGCCGCGCAGGTGGTGACCGATGAAGGCCTGATCGGCAAGGTCAACGTCACCGGCCTGGCGCTGCCATCGGAGTTCAAGAAGTTCATCGACAATGGCGCCAGCCAAGCGGTTGCGCTGTGGAACCCGATCGACCTCGGCTATTCGGCCGTCTACCTCGCCCACGACCTGGCGGTGAAGAAGGAAGAGGCGAAGCCCGGTGCTACGCTGTCGATCGGCCGCGTCGGCAAGGTCACGCTCGACGACACCAACTCGGCTGCGATGGCTCCGCCCTTCCAGTTCGACAAGTCGAACATCGAAAAGTTCTCCAAGATCTATTGATCCTGGAGCCTTCGAACTGGTGCGGCGGGACCTTGGCCCCGCCGCGGCCTCAACCGGACCTAGTTTCAGGGCTTGATACGATTATGGACACGACAGCCCAACACGAAGTGGCGAAGGAAGCGCCTTTGTCTCCCGGGCCGCGGCTGACGCTGTCCGGCATCTCGAAAAGCTTTCCCGGCGTGCGCGCGCTGCACGATGTCAGCCTGTCGCTCTATCCCGGCCAGGTGACCGCGCTGATCGGCGAGAACGGCGCCGGCAAGTCGACGCTGGTCAAGATCATGACCGGCATCTATCAGCCGGATGCGGGCACGATCAGCATCGACGGCCAGCCCGTCGCCTTGCCCAGCGCCCATGCCGCCTTCGGGCATGGCATCACCGCCATCCATCAGGAAACCGTGCTGTTCGACGACCTGACGGTGGCCGAAAACATCTTCCTCGGCCATGCGCCGCGCACCCGCTTCAAGACCATCGACTGGCGCACGATGCGCAAGAACGCCCGCGAAGTGCTGGACACGATGGGTGCCGGCCATATCGACGCCGATGCCAGGCTGAAGGATCTCGGCATCGCCAACAAGCATCTCGTCGCCGTTGCCCGCGCCATGTCGATCGACGCGCGGATCGTCATCATGGACGAGCCGACGGCAGCACTTTCGATGAAGGAGATCGAAGAGCTTTTCCTGCTGATCGAGTTCCTCAAGAGCGACGGCAAGGCGATCCTGTTCATCAGCCACAAATTCGATGAGATCTACCGCATCGCCGACCGCTATACCGTGTTCCGTGACGGCGAGATGGTTGGCGAAGGCCTGATCAAGGATGCCGGCCAGAGCCAGATCGTGCGCATGATGGTCGGCCGCGCGGTCGATCATATCTTTCCGCAGCGCAAGGCCGAGATCGGCGCGCCGGTGCTGGCCGTCTCCGGCCTGTCGCATCCGACCGAGTTCGATGATATCGGCTTCGAGCTGCACAGGGGCGAGATCCTCGGCTTCTACGGTCTTGTCGGCGCCGGGCGCAGCGAGGTGATGCAGGCGATATCAGGCATCACCCGCACCAGCGGCGGCACGATCACGCTGGAAGGCAAAGCGATCGCGCCGAAATCGGCGGCGGATTCGATCGATGCCGGCATCGTCTATGTGCCGGAGGAACGCGGCAAGCAAGGCGTGGTGATCGGCCTGCCTATCTTCCAGAATGTCTCGCTGCCTTCGCTCAAGCGAACCTCCAAATCCGGCATATTGCGGCTGGCGGAAGAGTTTGCGCTAGCCCGCTCCTACACAGAGCGGCTCGACCTGCGCGCCTCCTCGCTCAGCCAGGACGTCGGCACGCTGTCGGGCGGCAACCAGCAGAAGATCGTCATCGCCAAATGGCTGGCGACCGCGCCCAAGGTGATCATACTGGACGAGCCGACCAAGGGCATCGACATCGGCTCGAAGGCCGCCGTGCACGGCTTCATGGCCGAGCTCGTCGCGCAAGGCCTGTCGGTTATCATGGTGTCGTCCGAACTGCCGGAAATTCTCGGCATGTCCGACCGTGTCGTCGTTATGCGCGAGGGCCGCATTGCCGCGGTCTACGACAATAAGGGGCTCGACGCCGAAACGCTGGTCAGGACGGCAGCGGGGATCGCGGCATGAAGGCTCTTCTCAAATACCGCGAAGTCTGGCTGCTGGCGGCAATCGCCCTGCTGATCGGGCTGATCTCGATGCGTTTTCCGGGCTTTGCCGCTCCCGGCAATGTGCGCCAGGTGTTCAACGACACGTCGATCCTGATGATCCTGGCGCTCGGCCAGATGGTGGTTATCCTGACCCGCTCGATCGACCTGTCGATGGCAGCCAATCTCTGCTTCACCGGCATGGTGGTGGCGATGCTGAACGCCGCGCATCCGGCAATCCCGATCCCGCTGCTGATCGTCATCGCACTTCTGGTCGGCCTGGTGCTCGGCGCCATCAATGGCCTGTTGGTGTGGCGGCTGAACATTCCCTCGATCGTGGTAACGCTCGGCACTCTCACCATCTACCGCGGCGCCACCTTCGTTATTTCAGGCGGCGCCTGGGTCAACGCCGACCAGATGAGCCCCGATTTCATCGGCCTGCAGCGCGCGACGTTCCTCGGCATACCGGTGCTGTCATGGATTGCCCTGCTGGTCATCGCCTTGTTCTTCCTTGTGATGACGCGCACGGCGCTCGGCCGCTCGATCTACGCCATCGGTGTCAACCCGACCGCATCGGTCTATGCCGGCATCGACGTCGGCCGGACGAAATTCATCGTCTTCTGCATTTCGGGGATGATCGGCGGCCTCTGCGGCTATCTCTGGATCTCGCGCTACGTCATCGCCTCGGTCGAGGTCGCCAACGGCTATGAGCTCAACATCATCGCCGCCTGCGTCATCGGCGGCATCTCCATCGCCGGCGGCATCGGCTCGGTCGGCGGCGCGGTGCTCGGCGCGCTGTTCCTCGGTATCATCTCCAACGCGCTGCCGGTGATCAATATCTCGCCCTTCTGGCAAATGGCGATTTCGGGCAGCGCCATCATCCTGGCCGTGGTGCTCAACGCGCGCGGCGAACGCCGGCAAGGCCGCATCATCCTCAAAAAGGCGGAAGTGGCATGACCGATACCCCTGCCCCGCGCCATGTTCCGAACCGACTCGACAAGCCGTTCACTGCGGCGATCTTCTCATGGGAGGCGCTGCTGGTCGTCGTGGCGGTCGCCATCTTTGCCGTCAACAGTTTTGCCTCGCCCTATTTCCTCGACGCGTGGTCGCTGTCGGACCTGACTTTCAACTTCACCGAAAAGGCGCTGATCGCGCTGGCCATGGCACTGCTGATCATCTCCGGCGAAATCGACCTGTCGGTCGCCGCTATCATCGCACTCGCCTCGACGATGATGGGCATGGCGGTGCAGGCCGGCGCCGGCACGCCTGTCCTGGTGGCAATCGGCATCGTCGTCGGGCTCGGCTGCGGCGCCTTCAACGGGCTGCTCGTCACCAGGCTGGGGCTGCCGTCGATCGTCGTCACCATCGGCACGATGAGCCTGTTTCGCGGCGTTGCCTTCATCATCCTCGGCGACCAGGCCTACAAGGGCTATCCCGCGAGCTTCGCCTTCTTCGGCCAAGGTTATGTCTGGTGGGTGGTGTCGTTCGAACTGACGCTTTTCCTGGTCGCGGCCGTCGTCTACTGGTTCCTTCTGCATCGGACGAGCTTCGGCCGCCGGGTCTTTGCCATCGGCAACAACCCGGTTGCGGCGCAGTTTTCCGGCGTGCGTGTCGGCCGCATCAAGTTCATCCTGTTTTGCCTGACCGGCCTGATGGCGGGCATCGCCTCGGTGCTGATTACGTCACGGCTCGGCTCGACCCGGCCGTCGATCGCGCAGGGCTACGAACTCGAAGTCATCACCATGGTGGTGCTCGGCGGCGTCAGCATTCTCGGCGGCGCCGGCAGCATTCTGGGCGTCGTGCTGGCGGCCTTCATCATGGGGCTGGTGACCTTCGGTCTTGGCCTGCTCAACGTGCCGGGGATCGTCATGTCGATCTTCATCGGCCTGCTGCTGATCATCGTCATCGCGCTGCCGATCCTGTGGCAGCGCGTGCGGCGGGAGCGCTTTGCCTGATGCCCGAAAAATATGCGTTCAAGATGAAGCTCAATCCCGGCATGAAGGCCGAATACAAGAGGCGCCACGACGACATCTGGCCGTCACTCGTCGCGTTGCTAAAACAGGCTGGTATCTCCGATTACTCGATCCATCTCGACGAGGAGACCAACACCTTGTTCGGCGTGCTGTGGCGCCGTGACGACCATGGCATGGACGAATTGCCTAAGCATCCGGCGATGCAGCGCTGGTGGGCCGAGATGGCAGACATCATGGAAACCAAGCCGAACAACGAGCCGGTGGCGGTGCCGTTGGAAACAATGTTCCATATGGAATGACCCGCCACGTCGCCGTCATCGATATCGGCAAGACCAACGCCAAGGTGGCGCTGGTCGATCTCGCCGCAGCAAGCGAAGTGGCGCTGCGCAGGATGGTCAACGAGCCGGTTCGGCAACGCCCGTATCCGCACCACGACGTCGAGCGGTTATGGGCGTTCATCCTCGGCAGCCTGGCCGAGATCGATCGCGAGCAGCGCATCGACGCGATATCGATCACCACCCATGGCGCAACGGCGGTGCTGGCCGACGCATCAGGCGAACTGGCGCTGCCGGTGCTCGATTACGAGTTCGGCGGTCCGGATGCCTTCGCCAAGGACTACGACGCGATCCGCCCGCCTTTCACCGAGACCGGCACGCCGCGCCTGCCGGCCGGCCTCAATCTCGGCGCGCAGTTGTTCTGGCAGCAGAAGCGCTTTCCAGCGGATTTCGCCAGGGCCGCCGCGATGCTGATGTATCCGCAATACTGGGCCTTGCGCCTGACCGGCGTCGCCGCCAGCGAGGTGACTTCGCTCGGCTGCCACACCGATCTGTGGAACCCGTGGAAAGCGGATTTTTCCTCACTGGTCGACCGGCTGGAATGGCGCCGGCTAATGGCGCCGGTGCGGCAGGCCAAGGACCGCTTGGGCCCGATCCTGCCCGCTCTGGCGCGGCAAACCGGCCTCGATCCGCAAACGCCGGTGTATTGCGGCCTGCACGATTCCAACGCCTCGCTGCTGCCGCATCTCCTGTCCGACAAGCCGCCTTTCTCCGTCGTCTCGACCGGCACCTGGGTGGTGTCGATGGCGGTTGGCGGCAGCAAGGTCACGCTCGATCCGGCGCGCGACACGCTGGTCAATGTCAACGCGTTCGGCGATGCCGTGCCCTCGGCGCGCTTCATGGGTGGCCGCGAGTTCTCCGTGCTGACGGAAGGCCAATTGGAAGACTGGACCGAAGACGATGTCGCCGCGGTGCTCGCGCGCAAGACGTCCCTATTGCCTTCGATCCAACGGGGTTCGGGGCCGTTTCCGCACTGCGCCGCGGCATGGCTTAACGCGGACGGCATCAACAATGGCCAGCGCTTTGTCGCCATCTCGTTCTACCTGGCGCTGATGACCGCGACCTGCCTCGATCTGATCGGCGGCGGGGGGTCAACCATCGTGGAAGGACCCTTCGCCCGCAACCGGCTGTTCACCCGCATGCTGGCTGCGGCGACGGCGCGCGCCGTCATTGCCTCCGCGGCTGCGACAGGCACCAGCATCGGCGCCGCCTTGCTGGCGTCGGACCAGGGGACACCGCAAGGCAGAGGCGAAAGGACCGAACCGTCGGCCGATCCACTCTGGACAAGTTACGTGCGCTCCTGGCGTTCGGCAGTCGACGAACGAGCCTGACCGCCGAGCTCATGGCGCCCTGCGGTCAGGCCGTTGCTAGCCCGCGTAGAGCAATCCCTGTGGATCGATCTCCGGCTTGCGGCCGGCGACCACGTCGGCAAGGAATTTTCCCGAACCGCAGGCCATGGTCCAGCCGAGATGGCCGTGGCCGGTATCGAGATATAGATTGTCATACCGCGCCCGGCCGATGACCGGCACGGAGTTCGGCATCATCGGGCGAAGTCCAGCCCAGAGCTCGGCCTTGCTCTCGTCGAAGGCGCCGGGGAACAGGTCCTTGCCGGTGTTCAGGATCGAGTTGAAATCGCGCGGCTTGAACGTGCGGTCGAAACCGGTGAACTCCGCCGTCGAGGACATCCGCAGCCGATTTCCCAGCCTGGAATAGCCGATCAGCCGGTCCTCGTCGGCGCCGCCCATGATCGGCCCCTTGCTTTCATCTTCCAGCGGAACGGTCACGGTATAGCCCTTCACGGGATAGACGGGCAGGTCGATGCCGTAGCGGCGGCCGAGCAGACCGCTCTCCGGCCCCATGGAAATGACCACGGCGTCGCCGGCCACCGGGCCGGCCGAGGTCATCACCGCGCGCACCCGGTCGCCGTCGATGTCGAGGCCTTCGACCGTCGTGCCGTAGAGGAATTGGACACCGAGTTTTTCGGCGGCATAGGCAGCGAGGCGCTGCGTGAATTGACTGGAATCGCCGGTCTGGTCGATCGGCGAATAGACGCCGCCGGCAATTTTGTCCTTGGCTCCGGCAAGGCCGGGCTCGAGCTCGACCAGCCGGTCGCGGCCGACGATCTCGATCGGCAGGCCATGTTCGGCGAGATAGCGGTAATTGTCGGTGCCGGTATCAAAGCTCTGCTGCGAGCGGAAGAAATACAGAATGCCTTTCTTGCGCTCGTCATAGTGAATGCCGGTGTCAGCGGAGATGGCGTTGATGCAGTCGCGTGAATAAAGCGCCAGGCGCAGCTTGATCTCGGTGTTGGCGCGCATGCGCTTATGCGTGCACTGGCGCAGGAAGCGCAGGCTCCAGGCGACAAAATACGGATCGAAGCGCAGCCGCACCTTGATGCCGAGATCGTGGTTGTAGAGGGCTCGCAGGAACGTTTTAAGCGCGGCGGGCGAAGCCCAGGCGGTGGCATCGCCGGGAGATACCAGGCCGGCATTCGACTGGCTGGTGCCGCGCGCCGCCGCCGGATGGCGCTCGATCACCGTGACTTCATGGCCGTCGCTTGCCAGACAATAGGCCGCCGCCGTGCCAACGACGCCGGCTCCAAGCACCGATATTTTCATGCCGCCCCCAAGTCGAACGCAGCCGAACGCCTGCACGCTCAGCCGTGAGGCCCTTCAATAGCGCCTCTGCCTCCTGCCGACGAGCCCTTGCGGAGAGCCCGCGCTTAGCCCAGAGCCGAATTCTTGCTGGTCAGGATGCGCTCCCAGGCAAGCGCATCGGAGACGATCTGGTCGAGGTTGTCACGCTGCGGGGTCCAGCCGAGTTCGCCGCGGGCCAGCTCCGAATTGGCGACAACCGCGGCGGCGTCACCGGGGCGGCGCTCGCCCATCTGCACCTCGAAATCATGGCCGAAGACGCGGCGTACGCTGTCGATGACCTCGAGCACCGAATAGCCGTGGCTGTAGCCGCAATTGGCGACCAGGCTCGATCCGCCGGCACGCAGCCGCTGCAGGGCCAGCCGATGCGCCGCCGCCAGGTCGCTGACATGGATATAGTCGCGCATGCAGGTGCCGTCCGGCGTCGGATAGTCGGTGCCGAACACCTGCATGAAGGGGCGCTTGCCGAGCGCCGTCTCGCAGGCGACCTTGATCAGATGCGTGGCGCCGGGCGTCGACTGGCCGGTGCGGCCCTTCGGGTCGGCGCCGGCGACGTTGAAATAGCGCAGCGCCGTATAGCGCAGCCCATAGGCAATAGCCGCGTCGCGGAGCATCCATTCGCTCATCAGCTTGGACAGGCCGTAGGGCGATTCCGGCGCAAGCCTGGCGTCCTCGCGTACCGGCTCCAGGCCGGCGCCGCCATAGACGGCGGCGGTCGAGGAAAAGATGAAATTGGGCACGCCTTCGCGCACCGCGGTCTCGATCAGGGTGCGTGTCTTGCAGGTGTTATTCTCGTAATAGGCAAGCGGGTCGGCCACCGATTCGGGCACGACAATCGAGCCGGCGAAATGGATGATCGCGTCGACCTTGTTGTCGCGGATGATCGAGGCGACCAATTCCTTGTCGGCGACATCGCCGACGACGAGCTTTGCTTCCGGAGCCACCGCCCATTCAAAGCCGGTCGAAAGCCGGTCGAGGACGACGACGCTGTCGCCCGTGTCCAGCAACTCCCAGACCATATGGCTGCCGATATAGCCGGCACCGCCTGTCACCAAAACCGTCATCCGCATCCTCGCTATTCATGATTTATCGGAACTGTCTCAATCGTCGCCGTACTGGAAAACCTGCCGCCAGGCCATTACAATCTGCGGTAACCAGTCTCATCGGCGGGTGGCATTGTCCTGAAACAAGATTGATCCACATCAAGGGAATAGGCCACGTTCCGTGGTCGTTAGGAACAGGCCTGGGGCGTGGCATTTTGACCAAAACGGTGCGGTGGACGGCGAATAGGCCAATGACTATGATCCCGCGCAAAATTGGGAAGGCGACATGAATTACCAGCGGTTCTTCGAGGAAGCGATCGACCAGCTCCATGCAGAGCGTCGCTATCGCGTCTTCGCCGACCTTGAGCGTATCGTGGGAAAATTCCCGCGCGCCATCTGGCGTGCCAATGGCCGCGCCGAGGAAATCACCGTCTGGTGCTCCAACGATTATCTCGGCATGGGCCAGCATCCCGACGTCATCGCCGCGTTCCAGAAGGCGGCAGGCAAAATGGGATCGGGGGCCGGCGGCACCCGCAACATTTCGGGCACCAGCAACCCGCTGGTCGAGCTCGAACTGGAGCTTGCCGACCTGCACGACAAGGAAGCGGCACTGGTTTTCACCTCCGGCTTCGTTTCAAACGAAGCGTCGATCTCGACCATTGCAAAGCTGCTTCCCAATTGCCTGATCATCTCGGACGAGCTTAACCACGCTTCGATGATCGAGGGTGTGCGGCGCTCGGGCGCCGAGAAGAAGATCTTCCGCCATAACGACGTCGCGCATCTCGAAAGCCTGCTGCAGGCGGCCGGCCGCGAGCGTGCCAAGCTGATCGTCTTCGAGAGCGTCTATTCGATGGATGGCGACATCGCGCCGATCAAGCAGATCGTCGACCTCGCCGAGCGTTACAATGCGATGACTTATATAGACGAGGTCCATGCCGTTGGCATGTACGGGCCGCGCGGCGGCGGCATCACCGAGCGCGAAGGGCTGGCCGACCGCATCGACATCATCGAGGGCACACTGGCCAAGGCGTTCGGCACGCTTGGCGGCTACATCACCGGCACCAGCGCCGTGATCGACGCCGTGCGCTCCTATGCGCCGGGCTTCATCTTCACCACGGCGCTGCCGCCGGCGATCGCTGCCGCGGCAACCACCTCGATCCGCCATCTCAAGCGCTCGCAGGCCGAGCGCGACGCGCAGCTGCGTCAGGCGACGCGGACCAAGGAAGTGCTTGCCGCGGCCGGCCTGCCGGTAATGGAGTCACCTACCCACATCGTGCCGCTGCTGGTCGGCGATCCCGAGCTCTGCAAGATGGCCAGCGACCGCCTGCTCGGCGTACACGGCATCTATATCCAGCCGATCAATTACCCGACAGTGCCGCGCGGCACCGAACGGCTGCGCATCACGCCGACACCGTTCCATTCTGACGCGCTGATTGCCTCCTTACAGGACGCGCTAGTCGAGACATGGGATGCGTTGGGGATTCCCTACGGTTCGGCCGGCCGGCCTTCAGTGGCCAAGAGCGACCGCGTCATTCCGTTGCTGGTGCCGAAGTCGGGCGGGTAACCTCCGCCGCTACGGGCACCATTGCGGAAGCCGCCTATCGGTGCCGCCTCATTTTTCAGTGCTGCGATGCCTGGCGCGAAGCTCAACACACCTCACGCAGTCTTCATCCATTTCGCCAGCCGGTGCGCGGCTTCTTCGAGCTGGTCGAGGCGGCGGTGGAAGCATAGCCTGAGGAAAGCTTCGCCGCCGGGGCCGAAGGCGGTGCCGGGGGCCAGGCCGACATTGGCGCGGTCGACCATGTCGAAAGCGGCAGCGCGGGAATCGGTGATGCCGTCGACGGCGAAGAACAGATAGAACGCGCCCTGCGGCACGGTGAACCGCGCCCTGCCGGTTTCGGCGAGAATGCCGCAGACGAGGTCGCGCGCCGCCCTCGCCCGCTCCACCTGTTCGACGATGAAGGCATCGCCCTCGTCGAGGGCGACGACGGCGCCGCGCTGCATGAACTGCGCAACGCCGGAAGTCGAATACTGGACCAGGTTCTCGAACACCTGCTGCAAGGCGGGATGGATCTTGATCCAGCCGATGCGCCAGCCGGTCATCGCCCAGTTCTTGGAAAAGGAATTGACGAACAGGATGCGGTCCTCATCGGCCATGATGTCGATGAACGACGCCGCGCGGCCATGGCCGTAGTGGAACAGCGAATAGATCTCGTCGGCAATGATCCACAGGCCCCTTTCGCGGGCGAGATCGAGGATTGCCTGCAGCGTCTCCTTGTCGGCGGTCCAGCCGGTCGGGTTGGACGGCGTGTTGACGAACAGCGCCTTGGTCCGTGGCGTGATCGCCGCTGCGATCTTGTCGACATCGCAGGACCAGCCATTGCCGGACTGATCAAGGGTGACTGCAACCGGAACGGCGCCGGCCACGCCGGCGGCGGCGGCGAAATTCGGCCATGCCGGCGACAGGTAGACAAGTTCGTCGCCCTTGCCGGCCACCGCGTCGATGGCCATCTGGATGGCATGCATGCCGGAGCCGGTGACGATGAATTCTTCGTTGGCGAAAGTCTTGCCGAAATGCCTGGTGTAGTAGCGGGCGAGCGCCTGCCTGAGTTCGGGAATGCCCCGCTGCCAGGTGTAGAAGGTCTCGCCGGCGGCCAGCGCCTTGGCGGCGGCATCGGTGATGAAGGCAGGCGTCGGCAGGTCGCCCTCGCCGGCCCAAAGCGGGATCATACCGTCGCGGCCGCGGCCACGATTCATGACGGCGACAATGCCGCTTTCGGGCGCCGCCCGCGCTTCGGCGCGCAGAGTATCGATCAGGGTCATGGATGGGTCCGTTTTCGTTTGCTCGACTGCTAGCGTGTTTCAGGGCGGACGAAAACAGGAAACCCCGGCCGCAAGCGACCGGGGTTTTGGTCCAGAAAGTTGCCGCAGGCGCTACTTTCTGGCGAGGAGATCGCGAATTTCGGTGAGCAGCGCGACGTCGGCTGGTGGCGGAGCGGCCGGGGTAGCCGGTTTCTCGCGCTCCAGCCGCTGGCGCAGATTGTTCACCGCCTTGACCATCAGGAAGATAATGAAGGCGAGGATAAGGAAGTTCAACGCCACGGTGATGAAGCTGCCATAGGCGAAGACCGCGCCCTGTTTCTTGGCATCCGCCAGCGATGTGGCGTTAACGGCCGAGGACAAGGGCAGAAAGTAGTTGTTGAAGTCTAATCCGCCCAAAATCGCCCCGATGACCGGCATGATGATGTCGTCGACCAGCGAGGTGACGATCTTGCCGAAGGCAGCGCCGATGATGACGGCGACGGCCAGGTCCATCACATTGCCCCTGGAAATGAATTCCTGAAACTCTTTCAGCATTCGACCCTCCTTTTCCTGACCGGCCGTGCTGCCGTCCACGCCCTCGGCATCGACCGGCAGGCAGAATAGCAAAAACCTGCGGTTGCGACAGGAGCAAAGACGTGTTTCCCCGGCCTGGATTGCGCGAAGCCGCGGCCATAATGCGCCGAAAGCCGCGATGGACTCGGTGGCCAAGCTGTGATTGCGTCTGCAAGGCCGGATGAAAAAGCCGGCGCAGGGAGGAAGTTCGAGGCGTGCAGGGCTGGTTCATCGTCATCATCGCGATCGCCTATGTGACGTTGCTGTTTGCTATCGCCAGCCTGGGCGACCGGCGCTCGACTTCATCCGGGCCTGGCCGCGCCCGGCCCTTTATCTATGCGCTCAGCCTCGCCATCTACTGCACCTCCTGGACCTTCTTCGGCTCGGTCGGGCTCTCCTCCGAGCGCGGCCTCGAATTCCTCGGCATCTATATCGGACCGGTTCTGGTGTTCGTGTTCGGCTTTCCGCTGCTGCAGCGCATCGTCAGGCTGGCAAAGACCGAGAAGATCACCTCGATCGCCGACTTTCTCGGCGCCCGCTACGGCAAGAGCTTCGCTGTCGGGGCGATCGCCACGCTGATCGCAACCATAGGCGCGGTGCCTTACATGGCGCTGCAATTGAAGGCGATCTCCGGCTCGGTCAGCCTGATGGTCGAGCACTATACCGGCTCGCCGCCGTCGTTCGATCCGTTCGTCAGCGACATCTCGCTTGTCGTTGCCATGCTGCTGGCGCTGTTTGCCGTGCTGTTCGGCACGCGCCATGCCGACGCCACCGAACACCAGGACGGTCTGGTGCTGGCGGTGGCGGTCGAGACCGTGGTCAAGCTCGCCGCCTTCCTGGCGATAGGCCTGATGGTCACGTTTCTGATCTTCGGCGGGCCAGGCGATATGTTCGACCGGCTCGCCGAAAACACGCAGGTGCGCCAGGCGATGGGCTACAACACCTCGCTCGCGACCTGGCTGGTACTGACATGCCTGAGCGGCTTTGCCATCCTCATGCTGCCGCGCCAGTTCTACGTCACCATCGTCGAGAACCGCAGCGAGGCTGAGCTGCGCACGGCGACATGGGTGTTTCCGCTCTATCTCGTGGCAATCAACCTGTTCGTGCTGCCGATCGCGCTGGCCGGCCTGGAACTGGTCGGCCCCAGGACCAGCAGCGACCTCTATGTGCTGTCACTGCCGCTGTTCAGCGGCCACGACGTTCTGGCCATGGCCGCCTTTATCGGCGGCCTGTCGGCGGCGACGGCAATGGTGATCGTCGAAAGCGTCGCGCTGTCGATCATGATCTCCAACGACCTGATCATTCCGCTGTTCGTGCGCCGGCTGCTGCGGACCACGACCTCAGAGAGCGAGGACTGGTCGACGCTCATCCTCAATGTGCGGCGGGCGGCGATCTTCATCATGCTGTTCATCGCCTTCCTCTACTACCGCGAGAGCACAAACAGCGCGCGGCTATCCTCGATCGGCCTGATGTCGTTCGCCGCGATCGCGCAGTTCGCGCCGGCAATGATCGGCGGCCTGGTCTGGCGCGGCGCCAACGGAAGGGGTGCGGCACTCGGCATGGTGGCCGGCATCGTCGTCTGGAGCTACACGCTACTGCTTCCCTCGCTCGCCGCGCCCGAGACCGGCATCCTCGTCCACGGCCTGTTCGGCTTCGATGCATTGCGGCCGCAAGCCCTGTTCGGCACCGTCGCCGAGCCGCTGAACCATGGCGTGCTGTGGAGCCTGTCGATCAACACGTTGTTTTTTGTGTTCGGCTCACTGTCGCGCGCGTCGGTGCCGCTGGAACGCATCCAGGCGTCGATCTTCGTGCCGCGCGAGGCGGGGCCGCTGCCGAGCCTGCGCCGCTTCCGCACCACGATCACCGTCAACGACCTCAAGGACACGATCGCGCGCTATCTCGGTGTCGAACGCACCGAGCGCTCCTTCCAGTCATTCGAGAAGAGCAGCGGCACTTCACTGCACGGCAACGAACAGGCCAGCATGGATGTCATCCGCTTCTCCGAGCAGCTTCTGGCCAGTGCCGTCGGCTCCTCCTCGGCGCGGCTGATCCTGTCGCTGCTGCTGCGCCGCAACGACCGCGAATCCAAGGACGCCTTCCGCCTGCTCGACGACGCCACCGAGGCGCTACAGCACAATCGCGACCTGCTGCAGATCGCACTCGACCAGATGGAACAGGGCATCACCGTCTTCGACCGCGATTTCCGGTTGATCTGCTGGAACCGCCAGTACCGGGCGCTGTTCGACCTGCCCGACGAAATGGGCCAGGTCGGCGTCTCGCTCGATCGTATCCTGCGCCACCTTGCCGAGCGCGGCGATATACCGCCAGACCAGCGCGTCACCATGCTGAACCGCCTGACCAGCTTCGTCAGCCCATGGCAGATGGAGCTGAAGACCAGCGGGCGTATCCTGGAATTGCGCTCCAATCCGATGCCGGACGGCGGCATCGTCGCCACCTATGCCGACATCTCAGGGCGCGTCGAGCAGGATCTGGCGCTGAAGCGCGCCAATGAATCGCTGGAACAGCGCGTGAAGAGCCGCACCGCCGAGCTCACCCGCGTCAACGAGGAGCTGGCGCAGGCGCAGATGCTGGCCGAAGAGGCCAATCTCGGCAAGACGCGCTTCCTCGCTGCCGCCGGCCACGACATCCTGCAGCCGCTGAACGCCGCCCGCCTCTATTGCTCGTCGCTGATCGAGAAGACCGGCAAGGGGCCTGCCGGCAAGGCGGCGATGAATATCGAATCGTCACTGGAATCGGTCGAGACCATCCTCGGCGCGGTGCTCGACATTTCGCGCCTCGATGCCGGCGCGATGAAGCCGGACGATACGAGCTTCGGCCTCGACGGGCTGCTGCGCCAGATCGGCAACGACTTCCGGCCGCTTGCCGCCGAAAAGAAGCTCGAACTCTCGATCATGCCGTCGTCGCTCAGCGTCATGACGGATCGAAATCTGCTGCGCCGGCTGATCCAGAACCTGGTCTCCAACGCCATCAAATATACGCGCCATGGCCGCATCCTGGTCGGCGTGCGGCGGCGCGGCGAACTGGCCGAGATCCAGGTTATCGACACCGGCATCGGCATTGCCGGCGACAAGCTCAACACCGTGTTCCGCGAATTCACCCGGCTCGACGAGGGCATGCGCGAGGCGGAAGGCCTCGGCTTGGGGCTCTCCATCGTCGACCGCATCGCCCGCGTCCTGCGCCTTGAAATCCGGATCTTCTCCAATCCCGGCAAGGGCACGCGCTTTTCCGTGCTGCTGCCGGTGGCGGCCGTGCAGGCACCGCGGCGCGAGGCCGAGGCGAAGCCGCCTGCCCGCGCTACGACCTCGCTTGCCGGGCTGCATGTGCTCTGCATCGACAATGACGGCCGCATCCTCGACGGCATGCGGCTGCTGCTCGAGGGCTGGGGCTGCAGCGTCGACACGCTTTCCGGCGCGGAGGATCTCGACAGGTCCGCCATGCATCGGCCGGACATTGTGCTTGCCGACTATCATCTCGACGACAAGACCGGCCTCGAATTGATCGCCCAGTTGCGTGCGATCCATGGCGAGGACCTGCCGGCCGTGCTGGTCACCGCCGACCGCTCCAGCGAGGTTCGCGCCGCCGCCGGCAGGCTCGACGTGCCTGTGATCAGCAAGCCGTTGAAACCGGCGATGCTGCGCTCGATGATGGCCAGGGTCAGGCCGCTGGCGCCGGCGGCCGAATAAGAATCAGCCGGCGGCCTGCACCGGGTCGCTGCCGATCTTGGACAAAAGGATGACCGCCTGGGTGCGGCTGTCGACGCCGAGCTTCTGCAGGATGGCCGAGACATGCGCCTTGATCGTCGCTTCGGAGACGCCGAGCTCATAGGCTATCTGCTTGTTGAGCAGTCCCTCCGCCAGCATGCCGAGCACGCGCGTCTGCTGTGGCGTCAGCGCCTGCAGCCGCTTGATCAGGTCGGAAATCTCGGGATCGCGCTCGACGCCGAGATCGACCCCGGCGGGTGCCGCGATATCACCTGCGAGCACCGACTGCACCGCATTGCGGATCTCTTCCATGCTGGCCGATTTGGAGATGAACCCCGAGGCGCCCAGGTCGAGCGCGCGCCGGATCGTCACCGGATCGTCATGCGCCGAGACCACCATCATCGGCACCGCCGGATGGATGCCGCGCAACGAGATCAGGCCGGAAAGGCCGCTTGCGCCCGGCATCGAGAGGTCGAGCAGGACCAGATCGACATCCTCATTGGCCAGGACCAGCGCCTTGGCGCTTTCGAAATCGCCGGCCTCGTGAATGGCGGCAACATCTCCGATGCCGGCGAGTGCCTCCCTCAATGCACCGCGAAAAAGCGGATGATCGTCGGCGATGACGAATGTGTAGCCCAACGGTGATATCCCTCCCCGAATCCCGTTGGCGATTTTCCGCCTTGCAGGATCTGAACGATCATAACGCTACGCCGCTGTTCGGCGTGGCCGGCTTGCTATTCCCGCCCTAGGTCTTTTTGCGAATTGCCTAGGTCTTTTGCGAATTGGGCTTGGCGCCGTCTTCGTCCTTGTCCATGTCCTTGACGATATCCATGAAGCTGCGCAGGAAGCGCTCCATGTAGCCCATCGTCTTGTTGAAATCCTCCTCGCTGGGCAAAGTCGATTCGAAACGCGCGGCAAGCGAATTTTCGAGCTTGGCGACGCGTTCGTCGAGCGCCTTCACCGAATTTTGCAGCCGGTCGATCTGATCCTGGAAGGCGGCACGTTCGTCGGCCGCTGTCTTGCAGACGAGCTGACCGGAACGCTCCTCGCAGAGCGACATGGCGCCGGTCTGCGTATCCATGCGCACATAGCCATTGGCCGATTTTTCCAGCCGGTAGCGATCGGCTTCCTCGGAAAAGGCCGAAGCTGCGACAAGCGAGACCAGTGCTGCGGGGATCAAGACGTGTTTCAGACGCATGTTTTCCTCCATGAGCCAGTCGGCGCAATCTATCACAGTTTGCGCCGGAATTGGGGAAGAACCTGAAATGGGGAAGAACGCGGGCCTGCCCTTCCCCGCGTCGTCGGTTCGGACTATAGCGCAACGATGTCCGAGATCATCTACAAGATAGTTCCCGAGGCGCTGTGGCGCGAGGCTGAACGAGAAGGCCGCTTCACCGGCGCGCCGATCGACGTCGCCGATGGCTTCATCCATTTTTCCACCGCCGGGCAGGTTCGGGAAACGGCAGCCAAGCATTTCGCCGGCCAGAGCGGGTTGCTGCTGGTCGCCGTCGACGGCGCGCACCTCGGCGATGCGCTGAAATACGAGGTCTCGCGCGGCGGCGCCTTGTTCCCGCATCTTTATGGCGGGCTCGGCCTCGATGCGGTCGTCTCGGTGCAGGCATTGCCGCTCGGTGCCGACGGCCGGCACGAATTCCCGGCGCTGGAGGCCGAATGAGCGCGTTCGACCGGATCGGCCAGAAACTGCTGTTCACGCTCGATCCGGAAACCGCGCATGGGCTGTCGATTGCCGCGCTGAGATGCGGCCTGCCGGTCGCCGGGCGCCCTTTGCGAGACGACAAGCTAAAGGTCAGCCTTTGCGGGCTCGATTTCCCGAACCCGCTCGGCATGGCGGCCGGCTACGACAAGAATGCCGAAGTGCCGGACGCACTGCTCGGCCTCGGCTTCGGCTTCGCCGAGGTCGGCACGATCACGCCGCTGCCGCAGACGGGCAATCCGAAGCCGCGCATCTTCCGGCTGCCTTCGGACGGGGCAGTGATCAACCGGCTGGGCTTCAACAATGAAGGCCACGCCGCCGCGGAAAAACGTCTTGCTGCCCGCAAGGGCCGCGCCGGCGTCGTCGGCGTCAACGTCGGGGCCAACAAGGACAGCGCCGACCGCGTCGGCGACTATGAGCGCGGCGTGATCAGGTTTGCGCGATACGCCGGCTATCTGACGATCAACATCTCCTCGCCAAACACGCCGGGCCTGCGCAACATGCAGGCGCGCGAACAGCTTGGTGAACTCCTGTCGCGGGTCATGGCCGCGCGTGCGGCGGCACCGGCAAAGCCGCCCGTCTTCCTCAAGATCGCGCCGGACCTGGTCGAGGCCGAACTGGAGGACATCGCCGCCGAGATCACCGACAAGCAAATAGACGGCGTCATCATCTCCAACACCACGATCGCGCGACCCGGCCTGCGCAACGCCGGCATTGCCGGCGAGACCGGCGGGCTTTCGGGAAAACCCTTGTTCGAGCGCTCGACCATCGTGCTGGCAAGGATGCGAAAACTGCTTGGCCCGGATTCCGCCATCATCGGCGTCGGTGGCGTCGATTCCGCCGAGACGGCGCTGGAAAAGATCCGTGCCGGCGCCGATCTCGTCCAGCTCTATACCGGCATGATCTATGCCGGGCCGGCGCTGCCGGGGCGCATTCTTTCCGGCATGGTCCGTTTCATGGACAGTCAAGGGCTGAAATCGCTGCGCGAGCTTCGCGACAGCCGCCTCGATCACTGGGCGACGAAACCGCTTTAGCGATCAGTTAAAGGCCGTGCGCACCCGCAGCCGCAATGTAGCGAGCAGGCTAAAGCCGCGCACCAGCAGGAACACGTGCAGCGCGGCCCACAGGCCGTGATTGCCGAACGCCGGTGCCAGGATCAGCAACGCGGCGCTGAACGCCAGGAACGACAACAGCATCATGTTGCGCATGTCGCGCGACCATGTCGCGCCGATGAACACCCCGTCCATCTCGAAGGCCAGCGCGCCGCTGAGCGCAGTGAACGCCGCCCACGGCAGGTAGATGTCGGCAATGGCGCGGACGTCTGTCGAGGTCGTGATCAGGGCGATCAGATCCGTGCCCTCCAGCAACAAGAAGAGCGTCGCAGCGCCGGCCAGACCGAGCCCCCAGAACAGCGTCAGCCGCACCGCCTGGTCAAACGCCGTGGCGGCACGGGCGCCGATGGCGCGCCCGGCGAGCTGTTCGGCGGCGGTGGCGAATCCATCGAGGAAATAGCCGGCAACCAGGAAGAGGTTCATCAGCACGGCATTGGCGGCCAGCGTCAGAGTGCCGAACTGCGCGCCCTGGCGGGTGAACAGCGCGAAGGCGGCGAGCAGTGAGAAGGAGCGGATCATGATATCGCGATTGAGCGACATCATGCGCAGGAATGCCGCCAGATCGAGCACGCGATGGCGTGGCAGCCTGGGTGCGGCCCAGAAGCGCCGGCCGACGATGGCGAGACCAAGCAGCATGGCGACGAATTCGCCGGTGAGCGTCGCCCAGGCGACGCCGGCAACACCCCAGCCAAGCTCCAGGCCAAGCAGGAAGCAGAGGGCGATGTTAATGCCGTTCAGTATCAATTGCAGCATCAGCCCTAGCCCGCCCTCGCCGCGCCCCAGCACATAACCAAGGATGGCGTAATTGATAAGCGAGAACGGTGCTGCGAGCATCCTGATGCGGATATAGACGTCCATCGCCGCGCCGACGCGCGGCTCGGCGCCGATGAACCATTGCCCGGCAGCCGAAACCAGGGGCGCAAGTGCGGCAAACACGATGCCGGCGACGACCGCGATCAGCACGGCGCGCCAGAACACCGCCTGCTCCTCCAGTGCATCGCCGCGCCCGAAGGCCTGGGCGACGAGGCCGGTGGTGCCGGAGCGCAGGAAGTTGAAGGTGGTGAAAACGACGTCGAAGATCAGGGCGCCGGCCGCCAGGCCGCCGAGAAGGGCGGCGTCGCCGAACTGTCCGACCACCGCCGTGTCGACAATTCCGAGCAACGGCGTCGTCAGATAGGCAAGCGTCATCGGCACGGCGATGGCGAGCACCGAACGGTTGGTGACGACGAAAGCCCTGGCTTCGGTGACGTGGGCTTCGGTGGGTAAAGCCTGCTCCAAACGTGTGTTGCTTCCTGTTGCGGCTTGATCGGCTAGCCGATGTGCCCCAGTTTGCGGACCTCGCGCAACCATCCATCCCGGCATGGTCAACCGAAACCCGCCTCTGGCGCACCGGCCGTCCCATGTCCTTGCAGATCGTTCATCATCCCGATTACGACGCCGGTTTCGCCGTCAACCACCGCTTCCCGATGAGCAAATATCCGCTGCTGATGGACGCCTTGCGGGCACGCGGCCTGGCGCGGCCCGAAGCGCTCAACACACCAGCGGTGGCGCGGCCATCATGGCTGAAGCTTGCCCACGCGGCAGACTATGTCGACCAGGTGCTTGCCTGCGACGTGCCGGTGAGGATCGAGCGCGAGATCGGCTTTCCCGTGGGACCGCGGGTTTCGCTGAGGGCGCAGCTCGCAACGGCCGGCACGGTGATGGCGGCGCGGCTGGCTTTGCTGAACGGAATCGCTTGCAACACGGCCGGCGGCAGTCATCACGCGCGGCGCGCGCAAGGCGCCGGCTTCTGCACCTTCAACGACGTGGCCGTTGCCGCGCTGGTGCTGCTCGCCGAAGGTGCCGCCCAAAACATCCTGGTCGTCGACCTCGACGTGCATCAGGGCGACGGCACGGCGGATATCCTGAACGACGAGCCGCGCGTGTTTACCTTCTCCATGCATGGCGACCGCAACTACCCCGCGCGCAAGATCGCCTCCAACCTCGACGTCGCCCTGCCCGACGGCACCGGCGATGCAGCCTATCTGGAGCGGCTGGGCGCCATCCTGCCGGAGCTGTCGGCGCGAAAGCGCTGGGATCTCGTCTTCTACAATGCCGGCGTCGATGTCCATGCCGAGGACCGGCTCGGCAGGCTGGCGCTGTCGAATGACGGGCTGCGCGCCCGCGACGATATGGTGATCCGCCATTTCCGCACGCTAGGCGTCCCGGTGTGCGGCGTTATCGGCGGCGGCTATTCGACGGATGTCGCAGCACTTGCCGCACGCCACGCCATCCTGTTCGAGGTGGCTGCGGGCTACGCGTGAAAGGCTGTTTGTTTGAGCATGATCTTTTCCGAAAGCCGGTTCCCACTGTTTGGGATCATGCTCTACTTCCTGAAATTGGCGATCCTGAGCAGGACGAAGGCCGGCACGACGATCGCGGCACCGAGCAGGATGTAGCCGAGGAAGCGGTCGATGGCGTGGAAGCCCAGATTCCACAGGTCGATGAAGAATTTGCGGATGCCGTAAAGCACGTCCATCGGCGACCAGCCGAAGGCGTTCATGACCAGGCCGACGAGGAACGACACCACAAGCAACTTCAAGATCACCCGGAGCGGCGTATCGCCGAGAAAGCGGTTCAGTGCGGACAAGGCCTGTCTCCACGGTCGGGTGCCACGATTCGGCACATGCCCAGAAATACGCAGTTGGTCGCGCTGCATCAAGGCGCGCCCTCAAATCGGATTGCGTATCGGCGCCGGGCCATGATATCGGAGGAACCAGCGCGGGTATGATGTAATGGTAGCTTGTCAGCTTCCCAAGCTGAACGCGCGGGTTCGATTCCCGCTACCCGCTCCAGCTTTTGCCACACGGGTTGCGCCTGAGTTGGCGATGTTGAAAACTTGCGGCCTTACAGGCAGTTTTACAGCTCGGCTGGCCGTCCTTCATCTGTTTGGCCGATGTGCCAGTTCGTCGAATATCTCACATTGAGGGTCGGCGGGGCCTCGAATGACCCCAACCGGAATGTCTACCCTTGGCCCGCTGGCTTCTGCTGGCGGGCTTTTTTTGAGCATCACGCAGCAGTAGTGGCCGACGTGCTCGGCGCCGCTGCTGGTGGGCCTGTCTGGTCGTCTGGCCGGCCACGGGATGCGCCCCGCTACCCGCTCCAATCCTCAGCCCACCTCCCGCAAAATAAAATCGTGCAGCATCTTGGCCGCCGGCGACAGCGCGCGGTTCTTTACCGTGATCAGGCTGTAGGGTCTGACTTCGATGTCGAACTCGGTCTGGACGACGTCGATGGCGCCGTCGAGCCCTTCGGGGTTCTGAATGAACTTCGCGACCTGGATCGACACCGGCGCGATCGCGTCGGATTGCGCGACCATGACCAGAGTCAGTAACAGCGAGCTGGTGTTGAGGATGCGATCCGGCAGCGCGATGTTGCGGTTCAAAAAGTTGCTTTCCATGGCTTGGCGCAGCGGCGAGCCGCCCGACTGGAAAACCCAGTCATAGGCGGCGGTGTCTTCCAACCGCACTGCCTTGCCCTTGGTCAGCGGGTGGCCGCGGCGCACGATCAGGCAGGCCTTCTCGACGCCGATGACGCGGGCCTCGAACAGCCGCGGATTGAGGTCGTCGGGGATGCGGGCGATGATGAAATCGTGCCGAGAGGCGATCAGCTCGCGCGCCAGCACGTTCGAGGTCTCGACCTGCATGGTGATTTCGATGCGCGGATAGAGGCGCCGGATCTCGCGGATCGCCGGCACCGCCAGCTCGATCGCCGGTGCCGTGACCGCGCCCAGGAACACCGAGCCGCCCTTGCCCGCCTTGAGCTCGAAGATCTCGCGGTCGACCTCGCGCATCTCGAGCAGGATCGACCGCGCGCGCCGTGCCAACGCCTTGCCATAGGGCGTCAGCGTGATGCCACGCGGCAGCCTTTCGCAGAGCTTGACGTCGAGCACCGCCTCCATCTCGGCGATCATGCGCGAAGCCGCCGGCTGCGAGATGTTCATGACCTGGGCCGCGGCACTCACCCGGCCGTGCTCGTCGAGGGCTGCGATCATACGCATGTGACGCAGGCTCAAGCCGCTGCGCAGCAGGGTTCCGCCATCGCGCGGAATCTCATCGTAACCGGCTGATATTCCACCAGGATTTCGCAGCGCCGCCATGATTTTTCCCTACTCCTACGCCCGGCGCCCCAGCTGGATCCGGCAGCGTCGTCACCAGCCTAAGCCATATCAGTCTCGATATAGCAACCATCAAAGATCGCATTTGACAGTTATGGCAAAGCGACACACCCTTCGCGCGTCCTGAGACTTGACGGTCGGTGACGAGGGAAAACTCGTATCGATTGAACCAGAGTTTCGGGGCCGATTGGGAGGATACCGGAGATCGATTGACGGCAGCGGCGCGTTTGGCGCTCCTGCACGATTGCGCGGCCCACGAAACCCAAGGGTACGCGTCCATCAACCAGGGAGAGTTAATGTGAAGATTATCAAGACACTGGCCGCCGTCGCGGCCCTAGGCATCGCGGCTATGACGCTGCCGGCGCAAGCGGGCGAAGGCCTGGTCGGCGTGCTGATGCCCACCAAGACCTCGCAGCGCTGGATCAACGACGGCGACGCCGTCAAGTCCCAGCTCGAGGCTCTGGGCTACACTGTCGACCTGCAATACGCGCAGGACGACATTCCGAACCAGCTCAGCCAGCTGGAAAACGAAATCACCAAAGGCCCGAAGGCGCTGATCATCGCTTCGATCGACGGCACCACGATGGGCGATGCGCTGCAGAAGGCGAATGACGCCGGCGTCGTCGTCGTCGCTTACGACCGCCTGATCAAGAAGACGCCAAATGTCGACTACTACACCACCTTCGACAATTTCGGCGTCGGCGTCATCCAGGCCAAATCGCTGCTCAAGGGCCTCGGCTATCCCGAGAAGAAAGGCCCGTTCAACATCGAGCTGTTCGGCGGTTCGCCGGACGACAACAATGCGTTCTTCTTCTATAACGGCGCCATGTCGGTTCTTCAGCCACTGATCGACGACAAGACCCTCGTCGTGAAGTCCGGCCAGATGGGCATGGACAAGGTCGGCACGCTGCGCTGGCTGGCGGCAACCGCCCAGGCCCGCATGGACAATCTGCTCTCCGCCAACTACTCGGACGGCAGCCGCGTCGATGGCGTGCTCTCGCCCTATGACGGCCTGTCGCGCGGCATCATCGCTTCGCTGCGTGCCGTAGGCTACGGCACTGCCGATCAGCCATGGCCGATCGTCACCGGACAGGACGCCGAGACCGCTTCGGTCAAGGCGATCATTGCCGGCGAACAGTATTCGACCGTGTTCAAGGACACCCGCGAACTCGCCAAGGCGACGGTCGAACTCGTCGACAAGGTGCTCTCGGGCGGCAAGCCGGAAGGCCTCGACACCACGACCTACAACAACGACGTCAAGGTCGTTCCCTCGATCCTGTTGACGCCGCATGACGTCGACAAGTCGAACTACCAGGCCCTGGTGGTCGACTCCGGCTACATCAAGGCCGAAGAACTGAAGTAATCGCGGTTACAAAGCCTGGGGTCCTGCGCAGGCAGGGCCCCTTTTCGTTGGCGAGCCAGCCCGGTATTGTTTGCGGACCTCGCAGGAGTGGTATTCTCAATGGCATCGACGATTTTGGAGATGCGCGACATCACCAAGACGTTTCCAGGCGTCAAGGCGCTGTCGAACGTCAAGCTCATGGTCGAGGAAGGCGAGATCCATGCCGTGGTCGGCGAGAACGGCGCCGGCAAGTCGACGCTGATGAAGGTGCTGTCGGGTGTGTATCCGTCCGGCACCTATGACGGCCAGATCATCTATCGCGGCGATGAGTGCCATTTCAAAGGCATCCATGACAGCGAGCGCAAGGGCATCGTCATCATCCACCAGGAGCTTGCGCTGGTGCCGATGCTGTCTATCGCCGAAAACATATTTCTCGGCAACGAGCAGGCCAAATACGGCGTCATCGACTGGAATGCCAACGAGACGCGCACCAGCGCCCTGCTCAAGAAGGTCGGCCTCAAGGAAGACCCCAACACGCTGATCACCAATATCGGCGTCGGCAAGCAGCAGCTGGTCGAGATCGCCAAGGCGCTCAGCAAGGAAGTGAAGCTGCTCATTCTGGACGAGCCGACGGCGAGCCTGTCCGAAAAGGACAGCCAGGCGCTGCTCGATCTGCTGCTCGAATTCAAGCGGCAGGGCATCACTTCGATCCTGATCTCGCACAAGCTCAACGAGGTGAACCGGGTCGCCGACAAGGTCACGATCATCCGTGACGGCCGGACCATCGAGACGTTGGCCAAGAAGGACATCTCGGAGGACCGCATCATCACCTCGATGGTCGGCCGTTCGCTCGACGACCGCTACCCGCCGCGAGAGCCGAAGATCGGTGAGACCGTTCTCGAAGTGAAAAACTGGTCGGTCTACCATCCCATCCATGCCGAGCGGCAGGTCATCAAGGGCATCAACCTCAACGCCCGCAAGGGCGAGGTGGTCGGCATTGCCGGGCTGATGGGCGCCGGCCGGACCGAGTTTGCCATGAGCCTGTTCGGCCGGTCCTATGGCCGTCGCATCACGGGCGAGGTGTTCCTTAACGGCAAGCCGATCGATGTCTCTTCGGTGAGCAAGGCGGTGGAACACGGCATCGCCTATGTTACGGAGGACCGCAAGACCTACGGTCTCAACTTGATCGACCATATCAAGCATAACATCACGCTGGCCAACCTGCCCGGCGTCTCGCGCCATGGCGTGATCGACGATTTGCGCGAGCTTTCCGTCGCCAACGATTATCGCGGCAGGACCAATATCCGCGCCTCAAGCGTCTACCAGATGACCGGCAACCTTTCTGGCGGCAATCAGCAGAAGGTGGTGCTGTCGAAATGGCTGTTCGCCAATCCGGAAGTGCTGATCCTCGACGAGCCGACACGCGGTATCGATGTCGGCGCCAAATATGAAATCTATACGATCATCGCGCGTCTCGCCTCCGAGGGTAAGGCAATCCTCGTCATCTCGTCGGAAATGCCCGAACTGCTCGGCATCACCGACCGCATCTACGTCATGAACGAAGGACGCATCGTCGGCGAAATGGCGGCGAGCGACGCCAGCCAGGAAAAGATCATGCGCGCCATCGTCCGTGGAGAAGGGAAAGCATCATGAGCACCGAAAGCGCTCCCGGGCCGCAAACCGGCGTCGCCCAGGATATACAACAGGCACCTCGCATTGCCGTCTCGGCGCTGGTCACCAATCTGCGCGAATACGGGTTGGTGCTGGCGTTGATCGCAATCATGGTGTTCTTCCAGTTCACCACGTCCGGAACGCTGTTCAAGCCGGTGAACCTCAGCAATCTCGTGCAGCAGAACAGCTTCATCATCGTGATGGCGCTGGGCATGCTTCTGGTGATCGTTTCGGGCCATATCGATCTCAGCGTCGGCTCAGTCGCCGGCTTCATCGGCGCACTGGCGGCGATGATGATGGTTATCTGGCCGCTTGGCCCATTGAGCAATCCGCTGGTGGTGTCGATCATCTGCCTGATCGTGGGTGGCGCGATCGGCGCGGCACAAGGCTACTGGATTGCCTATCACCGAATACCGAGCTTTATCGTCACGTTGGCGGGCATGCTGATCTTCCGCGGCATCTGTCAGGCGCTGCTGGGTGGCGGGTCTTCCGTGGGGCCGCTTCCAGTCGGCTTCAAGGCGCTGAGTTCCGGCTTCATTCCGGACCTGATCGGCCCATTGACGCTGATACCACCGACCGTGAACGCCGCCGGCAAAACCATTGTCGGCAGCGGCCTGACGCTGCACCTGACGACTATCGTGATCGGCCTCGCCGCCGTGCTCGCCTATGCCTATTTCGGGCTCAGGGCGCGGCGCACCCGCGAGCGGCATGGCTACGAAGCCGAGCCTTTCTCGCTGTTCGTCGTCAAGACCCTGGTGATCAGCGGGCTGGCACTGTTTCTGGTCTACCAATTCGCCACCTATAGGGGCCTGCCCATCGTTCTCATGGTGATGGGCGTGCTGATCGCGTTGTTCGTCTTCGTTACCAAACGCATGACGATCGGACGCCGCATCTATGCGATGGGCGGCAATGCCAAGGCAGCCCAGCTATCGGGCATCAAGACCGAACGGCTGACGTTGATGGTGTTCATCAACATGGGCGTGCTGTCGGCACTCGGCGGCCTGATTATCGCGGCGCGCCTGGGGCAGGCGGTGCCTGCGGCGGGCCTCGGCAGCGAACTCGACGTCATCGCCGCGGTGTTCATTGGTGGCGCTTCGGCGATGGGCGGCGTCGGCCAGGTCATCGGCGCGGTGGTCGGCGGTTTCATCATGGGCGTCATGAACAACGGCATGTCGATCATGGGCGTCAATGTCGATTGGCAGCAGGTGGTCAAAGGCCTGGTGCTGCTCGGCGCTGTCGTCTTCGACGTCTACAACAAGAACAAGGCTTGAGAGGCAACCAGGAGGCATACGGGTCACATCGCGGCGCTGCCGGGCGGCGCGAAGAAGTCCCCCGAGGGACCTGACCCGCGAGCGCAATCCGGACGAAGAATTTCAACCGCGGCGTGGACAGGGTCCGAGCCGCGCCGGGCAGGGTTTGCCAAGAAGGCAGGCCGCAATTCAGAGAGGGTTACCATGCTGATCTCACAGATCCTCGACGACGCCGAGACGATCCGCGTCGTTGCTCGCAACGGCGGCAAGACCCGCGTCATCAACGGCGCTCGCAGCGTCTATTCGCTGGCGATGGAAGCCGCGCGCACCGGCACCGGGCTTGTCGCCCTGATCGAGCGCAAGGGCTTCGGCGAAACCGTCGATCTCGACGCAGCCTACAAGAAGGGACGGCTGCTGTCGCCGATCAACCATCCCGATCCGGCGCATCTCCATCTCACCGGCACCGGGCTGACGCATCTCGGCTCCGCCGCGACCCGCGATTCCATGCACAAGAAGCTCAGCGATGGCGGCGAGGAACAGCTGACCGATTCCATGAAGATGTTCCGCATGGGGCTGGAGGGCGGCAAGCCGGCGAAGGGCCAGATCGGCGTGCAGCCCGAATGGTTCTACAAGGGTAACGGTACCATGGCAGTGGCGCCCGGCGCGGCGCTCATGTCGCCCGCCTTCGCCCAGGATGCCGGCGAGGAGCCGGAAATCGCCGGAATCTATGTGATCGGCGACGATGGCGCCCCGTTCCGCGTCGGCTTCACGCTGTCGAACGAGTTTTCCGACCACGTCACCGAGCGCGTGAATTATCTCTTCCTCGCCCATTCGAAACTGCGCAACGCCTCGTTCGGGCCGGAGATCCTGATCGGCGACCTGCCGTCCGACATTCGCGGCGCTTCACGCATCCTGCGCCACGGCAAGCTGCTTTGGGAAAAGCCGTTCCTGTCGGGTGAAGCGAACATGTCGCACACCATTGGCAATCTCGAGCATCACCACTTCAAATACTCGGCCTTCCGCCAGCCGGGCGACGTACATGTGCACATGTTCGGCACGGCGACGCTGTCCTTCGCCGACGGCATCAGGACCGAGCCCGGCGACGTATTCGAGATCGAGGCGAAGGATTTCGGCCTGCCTCTGCGCAACCCGCTCGAAATCGAGCAGCCGGTGAAGGTGGCGGTGAAGGCGCTTTGAGCCGGCATAGGCCGCAAAGTGAGGGGAAGCTCAGCGCGCGGCGCGGAAATGCTTGGACAGTTTTAGGCCTTGCGCCTGATAGTTCGAACCGAGATCGGTGCCGTAGAGCGCTTGCGGCCGTTTCAGCATGTGCTCGTAGACCAACCGTCCGACGATCTGGCCATGATCGAGAATGAACGGCACTTCGTGGCTGCGCACCTCGAGCACCGCCCGGCTGCCGGTGCCGCCCGACGCCGAATGGCCGAAACCGGGGTCGAAGAAACCGGCATAATGGACGCGGAACTCGCCGACCAACGGATCGAAGGGCGTCATTTCGGCGGCGTAGAGCGGCGGCACATGCACCGCCTCGCGCGACACCAGGATGTAGAATTCGTCCGGATCGAGCACCAGCTCGCCGGCACCGCTCTTGTAGAGCGGCTCCCAGAAATCGACGACATCCTGCGCGGCGCGCTTGTCGACGTCGACCAGGCCGGTGTGGTGCTTGCCGCGATAGCCGACCAGCCCATCCTTGTCGCCGTCGAGGTCGATCGACAGCGCGATGCCACCGCCTGAGATGTTGGGTGGTTCGGTGGCGACCAGCATCTCGGCGCGATGCAGGTCGTGCAGTTCGCTTTCCGACAAAAGCGCATTGCCGGTGCGGAACCTGATCTGCGACAGCCGCGAGCCGGTGCGTACAACGATCGGGAAGGTGCGCGGGCTGACCTCCAGATAGAGCGGGCCTTCATAACCGGCGGCGATCTTGTCGAACTCGTGGCCGCGGTCGGTCATTACCCGAGTGAAGATATCGAGCCGTCCGGTCGAGCTTTTCGGGTTGGCCGAAGCCGAAATATGAGCGGGCAGCGCCAGGCTTTCGAGCAGCGGCACGATGTAGACGCAGCCGGTTTCCAGCACGGCACCTTCGGCGAGGTTGATCTCGTGCAGCTTCAGCCGGTCGAGCTTGTCGACAACCCTGTGGTCCGGACCGGGCAAGAAGGAAGCACGCACCCGCCAGGCCTTGTCGCCGAGCCTGAGGTCAAGGCTGGCCGGCTGGATCTGATCGGCATCTAACATGCGCGGCGATTTCAGCGCGCCCGTCTGGAACAGCGCGGAAATATCCTGATCGGGAAGAATGCCTGTCTGCCGCAAGGGTCTGGCTCCGTTCGAACGCCGGGCGAGGTCTTGTTCTGTCGCAGGTCCGACCGTGGACGCCTTTGGCACCTGCTTGGTACAACCCTCTTAATCATGCCGGCAATTGACGCAAGCGCGGCGCGAGTCTAAAGCTCGTTATCCCGTGGTGATTTGGCCGGTCGGCTTGCAGCCACGTTAAACAAGTCGCTAAAGGACCGTCGGGCCGCAAGGCCATATGGACCGGTTGCGACTTTCGCGACCGGTTTTTTGTTGTTTGGACCAATTTTGGTGTTTGGATAGAATGATGACCAAGAAGCGCGACTGGAAGCCTCAGACCGCACTCGTGCACGCCGGGACGCTGCGTTCCGGCTTCGGCGAGACCTCCGAGGCGATGTATCTCACCCAAGGCTATGTCTACGAGACGGCGCAAGCGGCGGAAGCCCGCTTCAAGGGGGAGGAGCCGGGCTTCATCTATTCGCGCTATGCCAATCCGACGGTCGACATGTTCGAAAAGCGTATGTGCGCGCTGGAAGGCGCCGAGGACGCGCGCGCTACGGCGTCCGGCATGGCGGCGGTGACGGCAGCGCTGCTGTGCAGCGCCAAGGCGGGCGACCATGTCGTGGCGGCGCGCGCACTGTTCGGCTCCTGCCGCTGGGTGGTCGAGACGCTGGCGCCGAAATACGGCATCGAGGCAACGCTGGTCGATGGCACTGACATCGCCAATTGGGAACAGGCGGTCAAGCCGAACACCAAACTGTTCTTCCTGGAAAGCCCGACCAACCCAACGCTGGAAGTGGTCGACATCGCCGCCGTCGCGGCACTTGCCAACTCGATTGGCGCCAGGCTGATCGTCGACAATGTCTTCGCCACGCCCTTGCAGCAAAAACCCTTGCAGCTCGGCGCCCACATCGTCGTCTATTCGGCCACGAAGCATATTGACGGCCAAGGGCGCTGCCTTGGAGGCGTTATCTTGTCGGACAAAAAATGGATCGACGAGAACCTGCATGACTATTTCCGCCACACCGGCCCCAGCCTCTCGCCCTTCAATGCCTGGACCCTGCTGAAAGGCCTGGAGACGCTGCCGCTACGCGTACGCCAGCAGACGGAAAGTGCCGGCCGCATCGCGGATTTCCTCGCCGAGCGCCCGCAAATCGCCCGCGTCATCTATCCCGGCCGTGCCGACCACCCGCAAGCGGCCGTGGTCAAGAAGCAGATGTCGGGTGGTTCGACGCTGATCTGCCTGGATGTGAAGGGCGGCAAGCAGGCGGCCTTTGCTTTCCAGAACGCGCTCGACATCGTGCTGATTTCCAACAATCTCGGCGACGCCAAGAGCTTGATCACCCATCCGGCGACGACCACGCACAAGAATTTGACCGATGAGGCCCGCGCCGAGCTCGGCATCGGACCGGGAACGCTCAGGCTTTCCGTCGGCCTGGAAGATACCGACGATCTGCTCGAAGATATCGAGCAAGCGCTGAGAGCTGCCGGATAAGGCTGGCCGAACAGGGCGAGCGGGTTCGTACAGCCCGCGCCGGACGTGCCGGTCAGGCGCCGGACGGGGTCTCTTCCAGCTCCGCGACGGCCTTGGTCTGGATGGTCATAACGTTGCCGCGCCAGTCGACGGCGCCGCTCAGCCAGCCGCGCGCCCATATCGCCGGCAGCATGCAGTCGCGAACCATCATTGCCAAGATGGTGCGCAGCGACAGGTGCCATCCTTTGACCCAGGCCAGGGCACATTCCGGCAGGTAGGCCGCGACCAGCACGGCGATGGCGGTTGCCGGCAGGCTGACGCCGGCGTCAGCCGCCGCGATCAGCGCAAGCACCAGCGGCGGCGCCGCGCCGATCAGGATCTCGGGGGCGAAGAACAGCGCGAAGGTGACGCGGCGCAGCCGCGCCCAACGCGCCTGCCGAGACCAGATCTCGCCAAGCGTGCGCCGGCCGAGCGGCTGTTCGAACGGCGAAGCGACAAGATTGACCCGCAGTCCGAGCCGGTTGACCAGCTTGGTCGCGGCGGCGTCCTCGGCAATCTCGGCGGCCAGTGCGCGGATGCCGCCATTGGCGTCAAGCATCGACTTGTTCCACAACATGCTCTTGCCCTGGGCGAAGCCAAGGCCGAGCGCCTCTCCAGCGTACTGCCAGCGTGCCTGCAGCGTGTTGAGAAAGGCGCATTCGACCTCCCCCCAAAACCCTTCAGGCCGCGAGCCGATCGGCGTCGAGCAGACGAGGCCGGTGTCGGGCCGCCATGCCGCCATCAGCTGCTGGACATAATCGCTCGGCATAAGCACGTTGGAATCGGCAAGGATGACCCAGCGATAAAGCGCCGCTTCCCAACCCTTCACGCAATTGTTGAGTTTCGGATTGCCGCTGATGCGGTCGTCGCCGACGAGCAGCCGGGCGCGTATAGCCGGAAAACGCGCCATTGCAGCGGTGATCGACTTGACCACGGGGTCGTCGGCATGGGCGACGCAGAAGATGAGTTCGTAGCGCGGCCAGTCGAGTGAGAAGGCGCGCTCCAGCGTCTCCTCGGTAAACGGCTCGACGCCGCGCGCCGGGACGACGATCGATACCGGTAGCACGGTGGCGGCGGGCGATGCGATCCTGGCTGCTCGCTTCAGCTTCAGCGAAGCTAACAGGATGCTGGCGAGATTTGAAAGAAGGAGAGCTATGGAAAAGAGGGCGGCTGCGAATGTCGGTTCCATCGAGATCTGGTCACTCCAGAAATGCCGGCCGCCTGACGGCCGTTTTCAACAATTCGACAGAACACCGAGTCGCCCGGCACAAGCCTGCACACCATCATTGTCATGTGTCACTTAAATGACATTGTTTTTCGGCACCTGCGCTTGAGTCGGGCAAGGAGATGACGCGCATCGTTGATCAAACTGCGCTGAGCGTCGAAAGTTCCATCTACATTGCTTTGGAGCAGTTTATGTACAGCGCCGTCACCCGCAACATCGAAGTGCAGGTCAGGCCGTTCTATCTGGAGGATCACTCCGACCCGCCGCAAAACCGCTATGTCTGGGGCTACCAGGTGACCATCGACAATCAGTCGGACGAGTTCGTGCAGCTTCTGTCGCGCTACTGGCACATTACCGACGGCACCGGCAAGGTCGAGGAAGTGCGCGGCCCCGGGGTCGTCGGCGAGCAACCGGGACTCAACCCCGGCGACAGCTATCAGTATACGTCTGGATGCCCGCTCTCGACCCCGTCCGGCATCATGGTCGGGCACTACACAATGCGCAACAAGCGGGGCGAGACCTTCGACGTCGCCATCCCCGCCTTCTCACTCGATTTGCCAGGCACGCGGCGCACCGTCAATTGACGTTCACTTTGATTCCTCTTCCCGCCTTGCGGGGCGAGGAACCCAAGTTCTGCGAAGGCAGCCGCACAGACGCTCGTTATTGAGCCGCTGCAAATTCCGCCGGGTCGAAGTCATATTGCTTCGAGCAGAATTCGCAGGCGACGTGAATGCTACCATCCTCGGTGCTGTCTCTGATCTCCTCGGCGGAAAAACCCTCGAGGATGCCGCGGATCTTCTCCCTCGAGCATGAGCACTGGTCGGCGACCGGCACGCCGCCGAAGACGCGGACACCATGCTCGTGGAACAGCCGGTAAAGCAGCCGCTCGGCGCCGATAGTCGGATCGATCAGCTCGGTCGGTTCAATGGTACCAAGCAGCGCCAGCAGTTCCTGCCAGGAATTGTCGGTCGGGTCGTGGATTTCCTCACGCGGATCGCCGTCGCCCCCGGGAAGGTCGGGTACGCGCATGCGTTCCGGCGACTGCGGCAGGAATTGTGCCAGCAGGCCACCGGCGCGCCATTGCTCGCGGGCACCGCCGACGCCGGGCGTCAGAAGCTTGGCCACCGAAAGCCGTAGGTCGGTCGGAATCTGCTCCGATTGGCGGAAATAGGTGCGTGCGGCTTCTTCCAGCGTGACGCCGTCGAGCTGGACGATGCCCTGGTAGCGTTGCGTGTGGGCGCCCTGGTCGATTGTCAGCGCCAGGACGCCGCTGCCGAGCAGCGTCTGCGGCGACGTCTCGCCGGCAGCCGTCAAAGCCTCCAGCCGGTCGGCATCGAAGCGGGCATAGGCGCGCAGCGCGTGCGGCGTGGAGAAATCCGCGACCAGCATATCGACCGGCCCGTCGGTGCGGGTCTGCAGAATGAACTTGCCCTCGAACTTCAACGAAGTTCCGAGCAGGACGGTCAGCACACAGGCTTCGGCCAGTAGTCGTGCCACCGGCTCGGGATACTCGTGGCGGCTGAGAATAGCGTCGAGCATCGGCCCGAGCTGGACGGTACGGCCGCGCACGTCGAGCGGGCCGACCTCAAACGGCACGACATGGTCGTCGCCGGCGTAGCCGAACTCGCCGAGCTTGGGTTGATGTTCAGCCAATTGACGAGTTTCCAACATGACAAAGCTCCGGGGCGCGGCGATGCCGCCCTCCGGGGCGCATGCGACGAGACGCGCTCGATTTGCGTGATGCGCCTGAGATAGGCACCACGAATTCCCGGATCAAGGCGGCCCGGATCAAGCGCCCAGGCACCAGGCCAAAACCGCCTTCTGGGCGTGGAGCCGGTTCTCGGCCTCGTCGAACACCACCGAATGCGGCCCATCGATGACCTCGTCGGTAACCTCCTCACCGCGATGCGCCGGCAGACAGTGCATGAACAGCGCGTCCGGCTTGGCTTTCGCCATCAGGGCCGCGTTGACCTGATAGGGCAAGAAGACATTGTGGCCGCGCGCACGGTGCTCCTGACCCATCGAGACCCAGCAGTCGGTGACGATGCAGTCGGCCTCGTGAACGGCCTCCTCGGGCGAACGAGTGAATTTCAGCTTGCCGCCATTGGCCTTCGACCAGTCGACATGCCTCTGAGCCGGTTCGCTGCCTTCGGGCACGGCGACGTTCAGCTTGAAGCGGAACCGCGCAGAGGCCTCCAGTAAAGAATGCAGGACATTATTGCCGTCGCCGGTCCAGGCGATCGTCTTGCCGGCCACCGGACCGCGGTGCTCTTCGAAGGTCATGATGTCGGCCATCAACTGGCAGGGATGGGTTTCGTCGGTCAGCCCGTTGATGACGGGCACCGTAGCGTTTTCCGTCAGTTCCAGCAGCCGGTCATGCGAGGTGGTGCGGATCATGATGGCATCGACATAGCGCGACAGCACCTTGGCCGTGTCTGCAATAGTCTCGGAACGGCCAAGTTGCATCTCGGTGCCAGTCAGCATGATCGTCTCGCCACCCAACTGCCGCATGCCGACGTCGAACGACACGCGCGTGCGCGTCGAGGGCTTGTCGAAGATCATCGCCAGCACCTTGCCTTCGAGCGGCTTGGTGCGTTCGCCGGCCTTGAGCCTCGCCTTTCGCACAGCTGCGTCGTCGAGCATGAAGCGCAGATCGCCTTCGGAAACGGCGGAAAGATCGGTGAAGTGGCGAAGGGACATCAGGAATTCCAGGATTACTTCGCGGCGGCAGCGACGATGGCATCCGCCAGGCTCTTGGCGCCGGCACGAATGCGCTCGAGCCCCTCGTGGATCTCGGCATCGGTGACGGTGAGAGGCGGCAGCAGACGGATAACGTTGTCGCCGGCCGGAACCGTCAAGAGATGCTGGTCGCGCAGTGCCACCGTAACCTTGGTGTTGGGCATCGCGCATTTAAGGCCGAGCATCAGGCCGGTGCCCCTGATGCTTTCGATAACGTCCGGAAATTCGTCGGCGACACCGGCCAGCCCCTGTTTCAAGAGCAGCGCCTTGCGCCGGACGTCATCGAGAAAGCCGTCTTCCAGCACCACGTCGAGCACGGCGTTGCCGACCGCCATGGCCAGCGGATTGCCGCCGAAGGTGGTGCCGTGCACGCCGGCGGTCATGCCGGCCGCTGCCTCGTCGGTGGCGAGGCAGGCGCCCATCGGGAAGCCGCCGCCGATGCCCTTGGCCACCGCCATGAGGTCGGGTGTGACACCCGCCCACTCATGCGCGAACAGCTTTCCGGTGCGGCCGACGCCGCATTGGACCTCGTCGAAAATCAAGAGCAGTCCGTGCTGATCGCAGAGCTGCCTGAGCCGCTTCAGCGATTGCGACGGCACTTGCCTGATGCCGCCCTCACCTTGCACCGGCTCGATCAGGATCGCCGCGGTTTCAGGCGTGATCGCCTTTTCGGCGGCGTCGATGTCGTCGAAGCCGACTTGGTCGAAGCCGTCGACCTTGGGGCCGAAACCTTCCAGATATTTGTACTGGCCGCCGGCGGCGATGGTCGCCAGGGTGCGGCCATGGAAGGCGCCTTCGAAGCTGATAGTGCGGAAGCGCTCGGGATGGCCCTTGACGAAGTGATAGCGCCGCGCCGTCTTGATGGCGCATTCAAGCGCCTCTGCGCCGGAATTGGTGAAGAACACCTTGTCGGCGAAGCTGGCGTCGGCCAGCCGCTCGCCGAGCCGGCTCTGTCCCGGAATCTCGTACAGATTGGAGACGTGCCAGAGCTTGGCGGCCTGTTCAGTGAGGGCCGCGACCAGATGCGGATGGCTGTAGCCCAATGAATTCACGGCGATGCCGCCTGCGAAATCGAGATATCGCTCGCCCTTGTCGGTGACCAGCCAGGTGCCTTCACCGTGGTCGAAAGCCAGGGGTGCGCGAACAAAGGTCTCGAAAAGCGCCGAACCGCTCATTATATGCGTCTCCGGAACCGGAAAATCAAAAAGCCGCCAAAGCGGCGGCCCTTGTGGCTTATCGTGTTTTTCGGCCGTGAAGTCAACGAAAAGGTCGCGCAAGGACGTGCGGCAAGCCCCCCAGCACAATGCCGGCTCATAAGCGACCGGGCAAGTTGGGGAAAACCGAAAAAACCGATTCGTGTTGGCCTTGGGACTCTTGTCACCGAGTCAGCGCATAAGGTAATTGTAGTAGAGAAATAACTAGATTTCGTGCGGCGGACCTAATCACCCGATATATGTGGTGTCTGCCCGGCAGAAGCCGGGTCGGGAATGGATTCCGATTGCCGCACTTTTCAGCAGGAGCGCGGTCTCATGAACTGGACTGACGAGCGAGTCGAACTTCTCAGAAAATTGTGGTCGGAGGGTCTCAGCGCCAGCCAGATCGCCGCACAGCTTGGTGGGGTCAGCCGCAATGCGGTCATCGGCAAAGTGCACCGGCTGAAACTGTCCGGCCGCGGACGCACAACCGCATCACCGGCACGCCAGAAGAAGACGGTACAGGGATCGACGATCCAGAAATCGGTGTCGCGGGCAGCAAGCGCCACGCGCCATGCCACCACGTCGATGTCGATCGGTGCGACCGCGCTCAAGGCGCAGTTCGATGCCGAACCGGTGTCGCGCCACTATATCCGCCCGGTCGAAAACGTCGTCGTGCCGATCTCCCGGCATCTGCAACTCGTCGAGCTGAACGAGCGCACCTGCAAGTGGCCGAATGGCGATCCGCTTTCGGAAGACTTCCATTTCTGCGGCAACGACGCCGCCGAAACCGGACCCTACTGCAAGTACCACGCCCGGGTGGCGTTCCAGCCGGCGTCGGAGCGGCGGCGGAGCAGGTGAATGGTGGCGGCTTGAGCCTGGCGTAAGAAGCAAGGCTCCCATTTAGCCCTATTCACTATTCACCTCTCTTCAAAGCCACCCATTCTTGCGAAACCGCCAGTAAAGAAACGTGCAGATCAGGGCGATTGCCGCCAGTACGGCCGGGTAGCCATATTCCATCCTCAGTTCCGGCATGTCGCTGAAATTCATGCCGTAGATGCCGGCGAATGCTGTCGGCACGGCCAAGATGGCGGCCCATGAGGCAAGCTTCTTGGAGATCGCCGTCTCCTGACTCTGGCCGACCAGAAGGCTCGCCTCGAAGGCGAAGGCGAGAACCTCACGCAGGCTGTCGATCTTTTCCTGGACCGTGCGGATGTGGTCGGTGACGTCGCGAAACAGCGGGTGCATGGCTGTATGGATTTGCGGCAGATCGGCGCTGGTCAGCCGCCGGCAGACCTCCACCAGCGGCAGGGCCGCATTACGCAGGCGCAAGAGATCGCGGCGCAGCATGTAAAGCCGCTCGATGTCGGAGCCGGTCATCGGCTTCAGCAGAACCTTGTCCTCGATCGCCTCGACCTCGTTTTCGATCTGCTCGAGCACCGGCATGTAGTTGTCGACGATGAAATCGAGAATGGCGTAGAGGACGAAATCCTCGCCCTTGGCGAGGGAATGCGGACAGCTTTCCCAGTGCTGGCGAACGGCGGCGTAGGAGGTCGACGGGCCATGCCTGACGCTGACAATGTAGCCAGCGCCGACGAACAGATGCGTCTCGCCGAAGGTGACACGGCTGTCGATCAGCTGCGCCGTGCGGGCAACGATGAACAGGGCATCACCATATTGCTCGATCTTCGGCCGTTGGTGCGGATGCTCGGCGTCCTCGATCGCCAACTCGTGCAGATGGAATTGCGCCTGGACGCGCAGCAATAAATTGCGGTCGGGCTCCAGCAGTCCGATCCAGACGACATGGCCCGGCTTCCCGGCCCATTCGCCGGCTTCCTCGATCGGTATGTCGGCGATGCGCCGCCCAGCCGTATAGACGCCGCAAGCGATTATGCCCGACATCGGCGGCGCGGGAGCAAACTCGCGGACATATTCCATCCCAGCCTCCTGAAGGCAGGCTTTCATCGCGGAACTGAGAAGTCGGCGCGTCGAAAGCTTAGCGCAATTTGCTCTCAGGTGGCGAATCCGAAATTCGCATTAGTGTCGAGCAGCAGGGGAGCTGCTTTTCGGATTTGAGAGCCACTCCACCAAGTGGCAACTCTAGCGGCCACCACGTTTTGTTTCGAGAACTCACTTCGCAGGCAGCGTTGCGGGAAGAATTATCTTATCCGTCTTGTCGCCCTTCGGGCGATCGGCCGGCATCTGATCGCCGGTGACGATATAGTAGATCGTCTCGGCGATGTTGGTGGCGTGGTCGCCGATGCGCTCGATGTTCTTGGCGCAAAACAGGAGATGCGTGCAGGGCGTGATGTTGCGTGGGTCTTCCATCATGTAGGTCAACAACTCGCGAAACAGCGAGGTGTACATGGCATCGATCTGGTCGTCGCGGTCGCGCACGAAACCGATTTTCTCCACCGACCGCGACGCGTAGACGTCGAGCACTTCCTTGAGCTGGGTCAGTGCCAGATTGGCCAAAGCCTCGAGGCCGCGGAACAGGCTGTTCGGCTGGCGCCCGTCGGCGACGGCAACCACCCGCTTGGCGATGTTCTTGCCGAGGTCGCCCACCCGTTCGAGGTCCGCCGAGATGCGGATCGCGCCGACGATCTCGCGCAGATCCGTCGCCATCGGCTGGCGCTTGGCGATGATGATGATCGCCTTGTCGTCGATCTCACGCTGCCCCTCATCCAGAACCAGGTCGTCTCGAATGACTTTCTGGGCGAGCCCCGGATTCGCATTGACCAGCGCCGCTACTGCCTGCTCGACCATGCGCTCGGCATGCCCGCCCATCGCCGCGATGCGCTTCGACAGATATTTCAGCTCCTCGTCATAGGCGCTGACGATGTGCACGGACTGCATGGACGAATGCCTTCCCGGATCTTCTGGTTGAGTCGTTCGCTCGAATCCCCGCTGATACCCTAGCCGGATGACAGAAAAAAGAAACGGCCCATCATGTGGTAGATAGTACGGCGTCAGCGAGCCGGCAAATGGACCGTGAACGCCGCGCCCTTGCCGACCTCCGACCTGATGGAGAGTCTGGCGTTGTGGCGGGTTAGGATATGCTTGACGATGGACAGGCCAAGGCCGGTGCCCTTTTGGGTCCGGCTGTTCTCGACATCGACGCGGTAGAAGCGCTCGGTGATGCGCGGGATATGTTCTTCGGGGATGCCGGGGCCGAAATCCCTGATGGTGACGTCGATGCCCGGCTCGGGATCGCTGTCGCCGCGCGTGATCGACACCACGACGCGTCCACCGGACTGACCGTATTTGCAGGCGTTTTCTAGCAGGTTTTCAAAAACCTGGAAAAGCTCGTCGCGATCGCCGGGCACGTCGAGCGGCCCTTGCGCGAAATCCCGCTCGATGACGACGCCGCTTTCCTTGGCCAGCGGCCCAAGCGAATCGATGACGCTGTCGATGGCCTGGCGCAGATCGACCTCGGTTCCCGGCTTGAGATAGGGCTTCATCTCCAGGCGTGACAGCGACAGAAGGTCGTCGATGAGGCGCGCCATGCGGCTGGTCTGGTTCTGCATGATCTGCAGGAACTGCTCGCGTGCCGCGGGGTCGTTGCGGGCCGGCCCGCGCAGCGTCTCGATGAAGCCAGCGATCGAGGCGAGAGGCGTGCGCAACTCGTGGCTGGCATTGGCAATGAAGTCGGCGCGCATTCTGTCGATCCGGCGCGCCTCGCTCTGGTCCTTGAACACCAGCACGTAGAGATCCGTGGCGTGGCCGACAGAAGACGCGCTCACCCGATAAGCTCGTTCGACCGGCAGCTTCTCGATGTAGTCGACGCTGTCCGAAGCGACGTTGCCCGACAAGATATTATCCAGCAAGGCCTGCATTTCCGGCGCGCGGAATTTCAGCGACAGCGATACGCCGGGGGCAATCCCACCAAAGGCTGCAAAGGCGGCGGCGTTGGCATGGACGATGGCGGCGGAGCGATCGAAAATGACCAGCGGATCGGCAACCGCCGCCGCGAGATATTCGCCGGAAAGCCGTTGCAGGCCGCTCGCCTCGATGGCCGCGGCATTTTCGGTCGATTGATGCGCGACGCCGGCCGGCAGCATCGCAGCGGCAACCAGCACGGCGCCTGCCAGCAGCACCACATAGCCGGATATGCCGGCAAAACCATAGACCATCAGAACTGCAACGAAGCCGGCCGCCAGCAGCCAGCGGCTGTTCCACAGCCGCATGGCGACGGCTTGCGCCCTGCCTTTCCGCTCTGTGCCGATGTCGGCCATTTGCGCTCCGTCGCCTGCGCTCCGTCTGCGGCCACCTCAAGAACTTCCTGCTGGACCGGCATGGAGGCTCCCAATAGCATGAGTCCGGAAGCTGGAAAGGTTCGTCTCGATGAAAAACGCCAAGGAAGGCCCCGCTACAGGTTCGTCGGGGCCGTTGAAGATCATGATCGACGGCAAGGAGCGGGAGTTCGACATCGAGGCCCCCACTCTTCCGGACTGGGTCGAGGACCGCAAGCTGACCGCCGGCGGCTATCCCTACGACAAGAAGATGAAGAGCGAGGGGTATGACGAGAGGCTCGAGCAGCTGCAGATCGAGCTGGTCAAGGCGCAGGCGTGGCTACAGTCGACGGGCAAGCGGGTGATGTCTCTGTTCGAGGGACGCGACGCCGCCGGCAAGGGCGGCACGATCTTCGTTTTGCGCCAGTATCTGAACCCTCGGACGGCGCGCAACGTGGCGCTGACCAAGCCAACACCCACTGAGCTTGGACAATGGTACTTCCAGCGCTACGTCGACCACTTCCCGACGTCGGGCGAATTCGTCACCTTTGACCGCTCCTGGTACAACCGCGCCGGCGTTGAACCGGTGATGGGATTCTGCACGCCCGCGCAGCACGAGCAATTTCTGGACGAGGTTCCGCATTTCGAGCGGATGATCCGCAACGAGGGCATCTATTTCTTCAAATTCTGGCTGAACATCGGCAGGGAAACGCAGCTTGAGCGATTCCATGACCGTCGCTGGAGCCCGCTGAAGAGCTGGAAGTTTTCGCCGATCGACATCGCCGGCATCACCAAATGGGACGACTACACCAAGGCGCGCGACCTGATGGTCGAACGCACGCACAAGGAGTTCGCGCCCTGGATCATTGTGCGGGCGAACGACAAACGGCGCGCACGGCTGGCGGTCATGCAGCGCATTCTCCTGTCACTTCCCTATGACGGCCGCGACCTCGACGTCATCGGCAAGGAGGACAAGAAGATCATCGGCGAAGGGCCGACTTTCCTCGAAAAATAAGCTCACCTCATCGATTCACGGCTCTCATGCCGCCATCCGGGCAATCCGCTGCAGCCGCTTCAGCGTGGTGTCGTCCTGCAGCGCCTGCTGGAAAAGCGAGATCTCCTGATCGATGCGGTCGCAGAGCGCGCCGGTGTCCCCCCTAAGCAGGTCGCGCGTCTGCAGCAGTGCCGCGACTGGCTTCTTGGCGAGCTGCCTGGCTCTGGCCAACGTGGCTTCCTCGACACTGACGTCCGTCACGATCTCGCCGACAAGGCCGAGCTGCCTGGCATCTTCGGCGGCGAGCGTGTCGCCGAGGCAGAAGAAGCGGAACGCACCGGCATAGCCGAGCTTCTGCGGCGCCAGGATGCTGGTCGCCGCGTCCGGCACCAGGCCGAAATCGACGAACGGCACCCGGAACGTGCTCTTGCTCGAGGCGATCACCATGTCGCAGTGGAACAGGATGGTGCAGCCGACGCCGACGGCGTCGCCGTCGACACAGGCAAGCACCGGTTTCGGGAACGTCGCCAGCGTGCGGAACATATCGGTGACGGCGGCGATCAATCGCCGATGTTTGGTGGCATCGAGAAATTCGGAGAAATCAGCACCGAGGCAAAAGCACCCGGCCAGGCCGCGCAGGACCACGACGCGGACGTCGTCATCGACAGCGGCTTCATGGAATGTCCTGGCCAGGCTTTCGTAGGCCCGCCTGTCCAGCACCGGGCGGCCGTCACCCGACGATACGGTGACGATCAGCGTGTGATTGCGGAATTCTGTTTTTGAGTGAACGTTCATGGCCCTCTCCAATCTTACGAGGCGCGTCTCTGTCCGAGCATGTCCGGGTACCCTCTGGCCAGCACCGGCGCAAAGTGATTGCGGCGCGATCGCACCACGTCGAGCGTGTGCTCGTTGAAGGTGAGCAGTGTGGCAACGACCTGCTGGTTGCCATAGGTCCGCTGATAGCCGAGCGGCGTTGCCAGGAAATGCAGTTGCAGCGCGCGAAGCACCCACATCGGCTCGAATTCGATGATCACCTGGTTGACGTTGCGCTTCAGACCCCACTCGACGAAGCCGGCGATCAGTTCGGTGCCCACCGTCGACACGCCGCGCCGGCCGTCGCGGAATCCCGGCGCAACCGCATAGCGGGTCAGTTCATAGACATTCGGCCCCGACGGTGGGGTTCCCTCATAAAGGTCCGCCAGCACATCGGTTAGAAGATGTGCCCGGGTCGTCGGCAACATACGCTGGTAACCGGCGAGCTCGCCATTGCGGATGACGATCTGGTGCACTGCCTCGTCGTGGTCGAATTGATCGATCTCGAGGCCATCGGGGCGCTGCAGATCGGTCCATCCCATCTCCTCGACGAAAATCTTGTAACGCAACCGATGAACTGCCTCCCAAAGGCCTGGGCGTTCCATCAATTCCTGGGTGGTGAGGGAAAAAAGCATTTGCCGTCTCCTAGGTTCAATAGGAAAATACGGCCGTGCTCCCCCGAGAAAATTACGCGATCACGTAGGCAAGAATTTCTAGGCCGGCGCGGCCGACCTAGTTAATATAGCCGCGCCTTATCGCTTCCGCGACGGCTTGGACCCGGTTGACGGCACCGAGTTTGCTTTTGGCGTTAAGAAGGTGTTTCTCTGACGTGTGTTCCGAAATGCCGAGAATTTGGGAAATCTCCCATTCGGACTTGCCAACGGCGGCCCATTGCAGGCATTCGCGCTCACGCGGCGTCAATTCGACATGGTCGATGGTTTTGCCCGCCATGGTGTGGAGCTGCATGGCGCGGCCAATCGCATAAGTCGAGACCAACGAGACCAACCCGAACTCGGCGCCCGACAATTCGACAGCCTCGCCGCCCAGCGACACCATGACGATCTGGCCATCGAGCGTGATCAGCGGGAAGGCCAACCCGTCGCGCAGCTTGAATTCACCGGCGTCGCCCATCACCTCGCCGCCGCTCTTGCCGATGCGGATGCCCTGAGACGCTTCCCGCCACTGGAACGGCGCCTGAAGCTGCTTCATGTGGCTGACGACGGGATCGTGATCGACGTAGTTGCGTGCGACGTAGCGCTCAAGCCATTCAGCCGGCCAGTCGCAAAGCAGCACATGGTTCTTTTGCTGATTTTTCGGCGTTCCAGGTTGCGGAACCGTCCCGGCCATCAGCGCCGTCAGCCCGAACCCGCTTGTTACCCCCAGCAGCTTTTCGCAGACGGCGGCCGCTGTGCCGGCGTGCTGCAACTGATCTATCAACTCCAGGGTACGATCGAAATGACCCATCGCAACATCTACCCCATGTTGCCTTCCGCGCTTGAGACCAATGGCAGTGATCAACCCGCACTACGCCATCAACCCCGGACTGCAAAGCTGCTCCCTCTGTACGCCCCACCGCTCCTCTTGAGCCGGCATCATACAGTCACTTGCAAACTCACTAAACAATATCCCTAAATTGCCATGATGAAACCAAAAACCGTTGTGCCTGAGTTATTTTCGTACAAGAACCTGTGTTATTTCGTACGAAAGCCGGGGCAAGACTGGACGGAGTCGTCGCGTGGCGTTTCGGTGCATATCCATTTCATTGATCTCGATGCTGATCGGAGTGCAATCGCTTGCGGGTGCTGCGCGCGCTGCGGAGCCGCAGGTGCCGGTGTTTTGGGACGCCAAGGTGCGGCTGCCAAAGCCGGACCTTTCGATGCTGCCGCGGCTGGGATTCCTGACCACCACCGATTTCCCGCCCTTCAACTTTCTCGACGGGGCAGGCCGACTGTCCGGCTTCCATGTGGACCTGGCGCGCGCCATCTGCGCCGAGCTCGGCATTGCCGAAAAATGCCAGATCCAGGCGCTGCCCTGGGCCGAGCTCGAAGGCGCGCTGCGGAAAGGCGAAGGCGAAGCGATCATTGCCGGAATCGCCGCCACGCCGGAATCGCGGTCGAAATACGCGTTTTCACGCTCCTACCTGCAATTTCCGGCACGCTTCGTCGTGCCGAAGACACAGGCGCTGACGGAACCAATGTTCGACAAGCTGCGCAGCAAGCGTGTCGGCGTGATCGCCGGCTCCGGGCATGAGCGGATGCTGCGCGATTATTTCGGCGACGTCCAAATCGTCCCCTTCGCAAAGCCGGAGGAGCTTTATGGCGAGCTGAAAGCCGGCAAGATCGACGCCGCCTTCGGCGATGGCATGCGTTTTGCGTTCTGGCTCGGCGGTTCGGATGCGGCGGGCTGCTGCCGCTTTGCCGGCGGCCCCTATCTGGCGCCCGAATATCTCGGCTCGGGCATGGCGATCGCCACCAGGGCCGACGATCCGGCCCTGGCCGCCGCTTTCGACTATGCGCTGCAGGAAATTTCGGTGAAAGGCACGTTCGCCGAGTTCTATCTGCGCTATTTTCCGGTCAGCTTTTTCTGAGCTTGGCTGCTGGCTCAGGTCAGCGTGCGAAGGCGGGCCTTGGCGGCTCGCGCGATGGCGGCGACCGTCAGCGCATCGAGGTCGAGTTCCCGGCGGACGAGCTGCAGCACGCGCACCTCCTCCAGTCGCATTTCGAGATCGACGGCCGCGACCTCGAAGGCAGCGGCATAGGCGGTGTCACGCAGGCGGTCGGGCAGCGCCTCGGCGACGCGCGCCAGGACGCCCTCCAGCCCGTCCTTTTCTTGCAGCATTTTCTGGCAGGCCTGGGCGACCTCGACCAGCCGCTCCTGATTGAAATCCTCAAACACCGGCCAGGATCGAACGACGTCGCCGATCCGCGCCAGTTCGACATCGGTCATGTCGCGGTCTGACGCCGAGGTGATGACCATCAGGTAGATCATGGCTTCGTGTGGCGACAATGGCATTTACAACTCCTTGAGACGGGTCCCGAAGTTAGGAACGAGGGACCGGCGCCGCAAGGAAAAAGAGCCGCGATCGTTGACGCTCCGGTCAGGCCCTGAAGCCTGATCCATACCGATTAAATGGGACGGGGCTCATATCTTCTTGCCTGATCACGGTCCTGCCCGGAAACCGGGTTCCACTTTTCGGGATCATAGTCTAGAGCATGCGGCTGCCGGCACGGATGCCGGCAAAGCTGCAGGAAATAGCATCATGGCCGGACAACAGCCGATCGATCTCAGCCCGGAAGTCCTCACCGCGGCCGCCGAAAGCAAGGCGTGGCCGTTCGAGGAAGCGAAAAAGATCGTCGCCCGCTACGCGAGCAGCGGCTACCCGGAAACGGTGCTGTTCGAGACCGGCTACGGCCCGTCGGGGCTGCCGCATATCGGCACTTTCGGCGAGGTGGCGCGCACATCTATGGTGTGCCACGCCTTCCGCGTGCTGACCGAAGACAAGGTCAAGACGCGGCTGCTGTGCTTCTCCGATGACATGGACGGATTGCGCAAGGTGCCGGACAATGTGCCTAACAAGGACATGCTGCGCGCGTATCTCGGCAAGCCGCTGACCAGGATACCGGACCCTTTCTCCAATGAGTATCCGTCCTTCGGCGCCGCCAATAACGCACGGTTGCGCGCCTTCCTCGACCGTTTCGGCTTCGATTACGAATTCGCTTCCTCGACCGACTATTATACTTCCGGCCGCTTCGACGCGACGCTGCTCAAGATGCTCGAGCGCTTCGATAAGGTGATGGCAATTATGCTGCCGTCGCTGCGTGAAGAGCGGGCGCAGAGCTATTCGCCCTTCCTGCCGATCCATCCCAAGACCGGCATCGTCATGCAAGTCGCGATCGATGAGCGCAAGCTCGACGCCGGCACCATCGTGTGGCGCGACCCGGACACCGGCGAGCGCTTCGAGACGCCGGTGACCGGCGGTCATGCCAAGCTGCAATGGAAGCCAGACTGGGCGATGCGCTGGGCAGCACTCGGCGTCGATTACGAGATGTCCGGCAAGGATCTGATCGATTCCGTCAAGCTCGCCGGGCAGATTTGCCGTGCGCTCGATGCTCCAGCGCCGGAGGGCTTCAATTATGAGCTGTTCCTCGACGAGCACGGCCAGAAGATCTCGAAGTCGAAGGGCAATGGGCTAACCATCGACGAGTGGCTGACTTATGCGCCGACCGAGAGCCTTAGCCTTTATATGTTCCAGCGCCCGCGAACCGCGAAGAAGCTTTATTTCGACGTCATCCCGAAGGCGGTAGACGAATATTACACGTTCCTCTCTGCTTATCAGAAGCAGGATTGGAAAGAACGGCTGGGCAATCCGGTCTGGCACATGCATGACGGCAATCCGCCTATCATCGACCTGCCGGTGTCGTTCGCGCTGCTGCTCAACCTGGTCAGCGCCTCGAATGCGCAGAACAGGGACGTGCTGTGGGGCTTCATTTCGCGCCACGCACCGGGTGTGACGCCGGCAACTCACCCCGAACTCGACCGGCTGACCGAATATGCGATCCGCTATTTCGACGATTTCGTGAAGCCGGCTAAGGTGTACCGTGCCGCCGACGCGGTCGAGCGCGAGGCGCTGACCAAACTTTCGGAAGCGCTCGCCGCGCTGCCCGCTGACGCCGCCGGCGAGGCGATCCAGAACGCCGCCCTCAATGTCGCGCGCAAGATCGAGCGCTACCAGGATCGTTCCAAGCAGAGCCCTGAGGGTGGACCCGGCGTCTCCGTCGCCTTCTTCCAGATGATTTATCAGGTGCTGATAGGTCAGGAACGCGGGCCGCGCTTCGGTTCCTTCGCCGCACTCTACGGCATTGCCGAAACGCGTGAGCTCATTCGACGGGCGCTTGCTGGTCAGCTGGCGGCTTGAGGACGCCGTCCTGCTCCTCCAGGATCGAGCCCGGCGCCACAGGCGCGGATCGCGACGCAGCCGGGAGCGGCGGCAGGCCTGAGACGCTCGGCGCCGGCCCGAAGACGCCCTTTTTCGCTGCACGCGCCTTCTCGCCGGCTTCTATGTAAGCGCCGCCCTTGGCGGCGCGCGCCCAGCCGTTTTCGACCAACCATTGGCCGATATCCTGATTGCCGATCCGGCACTCGGCGGCGATCGGGTCACGGCCGCCTTCGGGCGGCACGGCACAGACCACCGCACGACCGCGCAGAAAAGCGCGGAAGGCAGTTCGCGCCCGGATGCCGCAACTCCAAGACTTGCCGCCGTCGGTGCAAGTCTCGTCCTGCTTGACGATGTCGATGCCGGAAACCGCAATCGAATAGCCCTTTGCCTCGATGACCCCGGCGGCCGGCGCGACCGGCTGGAACAGTTTCGTGCCTTTCCAGTCGTCAGGCATTTTCGTTTTTGGCGGCCTGGGCAGTCCGGCCAATGCCAGATCGCTCAACGGTGCGCGCGGCTCAATCCGTTCAAGCTCGTCGGAACCGAGCTGCGGCGGCACCACGATTTCCGGATCGATTGCCCTTGAATGCGTAGCCTGCTTGGCCGCCTCTGGTTTCGAGATGGCCGACGTAGCCGGCGCGGCGGGCTGGGGTTCAGCGCTGACCTGAATTTGCTCGCCAGGGCCGCCGCTTTGGTTCTGGACGGCGCGGCCGCCAGCGACAATTGCCGTGGCCATCGCCGGAATCGCCAGAACGGCCAAGGCAAGGTGAGGCAGACGCACCGGCCCCGCGCCTACTGGCTTGCCCAGACAATCCGCGCCACCCATTCGACATCACGCATGGGGATGTCGCGGTCCGGATGATCGGGATTGAGGGAGACCAGCGCGATCGACTTCGGTGTCTGGCGGTCGAGCACCTTGGCCATCACCTCGCCGGCATTGGTCTTGACGACGACGCGATCGCCCTTTCGTATGATAGCCCCCGGCTCGACGATCAGGACATCGCCATTGCGGTAAAGCGGCAGCATGGAATCGCCCTGGACCTTCAACGCATAGGAGGTTTCGGTTGCCCGTGCCGGCAGCTCGATCAGGTCCCATCCCTGCCCCGCCGGAAACCCGGCGTCGTCGAAGAAGCCACCGGCGCCCGCCTGGGCGAAGCCGAGCAGCGGCACCGACGATTTCTGCACGGGCAGTGCGCCGGAATTACCCCGGCCTTCGACCAGCCCCGCAAATTCATCCAGCGAGGCGCCGGTCGCCTCGATGATCTTGGCCAGCGATTCGGTCGACGGCCAGCGCGGCCGCCCATCCGAGGACAGCCGCTTCGATTTGTTGAAGGCCGTCGAGTCGAGGCCAGCGCGCCTGGCCAGCCCGGAGGCCGAAAGCGAATAACGCTCGGCGAGAGCGTCGATGGCGGCCCAAACGCGGTCATGCGAGAGCACCTTGCTCTCCTTCGAAACAGGAAAAAATACCTTCCCTGTTCTACCTCTTGGCCGCCATCTTGTCCACCGCCGAAGACGGCGTCACGCTGTCTCCTTGGCCTCGTTCCTGTCATACGGATCGAAACGCTCATAGAAGGTCTCGCCCTTCTCGGCCATGTCGAGCAGCAGCTTCGGCGCCCTGAACTCGGCGCCGTATTTCTTCTGCAGGCGCTTGGCGATCTTGACGAATTTCTTCGCGCCGATGCCGTCGATGTAGGACAGTGCACCGCCTGTGTAGGGCGCGAAGCCGAAGGCCAGGATCGAGCCGACATCGGCCTCGCGTGGATCGGTAACGATGCCCTCCTCCATCACCCGTGCCGCCTCAAGCGCGATGGTGACCAGCAGCCGCTGCTTCAGCTCCTCATAATCGACCCTCTCCGGCGCCAGTTGCGGGTAGAGGTCCCTGAGGCCTGGCCACAGCTTCTTCTTGGCAGGTTTTGCCGGATAGTCGTGGAAGCCCTTGCTGTTCTTGCGACCCAAGCGACCGTGCGTGTCGACCATCGTGCTGATCAGCGCCATCTGCTTCGGGTCGACCGCCTTGTCGCCGAGATCGCGCATCGTCTGCTTCATGATCTTCTGGGCAAGGTCGATCGCGGTCTCGTCGGTCAACGCCAGAGGACCGACCGGCATGCCGGCGGCTTTCGCCGCATTCTCGATCATCGGCGCCGGAACACCTTCGATCAGCATCTTGTAGGCTTCCGACATGTAGCGCAGTACGCAGCGATTGACATAGAAACCGCGCGTATCGTTGACGACAATCGGGGTTTTCTTGATGGCGCGGACAAAGTCGATCGCGGTGGCCAGCGCTTTGTCGCCGGTCTTCTTGCCGAGGATGATCTCGACCAGCATCATCTTGTCGACCGGCGAGAAGAAGTGGATGCCGATGAAATTCTTTGGCCGCGCCGAATTCCTGGCCAGCGATGTAATCGGTATGGTGGACGTATTCGAGGCGAAGGTCGCCGAAGGCTTGAGCACAGCCTCGGCCTGTTCGGTGGCGCCCTTCTTTACGGCCGAATCCTCGAATACCGCCTCGACGACAAGATCGCAGCCGGCGAGATCGGCGTAATCGGCCGTCGGCGTGATCAGCGTCAGCAACTGGTCCTTGTCCTGTGGCTTGGCACGGCCCTTCTTCACCTGATCCGAGATAAGGTTGTCGGAATGCGCCTTGCCCTTGGCGGCAGACTCCATGTCACGGTCGAGCAGCACCACCGGAATGCCCGCCTTGGCCGTCACATAGGCAATGCCGGCGCCCATGAAGCCGGCGCCGAGCACGCCGATCTTCTTAAACCTCGTTCCCGGCACACCGGCCGGGCGGCGCGCGCCCTTGTTCAGTTCCTGGAGCGACACGAACAACGAGCGGATCATCGCTGCCGCTTCTCTGGTCTGCATGATCTCGGTGAAGTAGCGCTGCTCGATCCGCAAGGCGGTGTCGAACGGCACCAGCAAGCCCTCGTAAACGCATTTCAGGATGGCGGCAGCGGCGGGATAGTTGCCATAGGTCTCGCGGCGCAGGATGGCGATGGCCGGCGGCCACAGATTGGCACCGGCCACCGAATAGATCGGAGCGCCGGGCAGCTTGAAGCCTTTTTCGTCCCAGGGCGCCACCGGTTTCAAGCCGTTCCTGATCATCGCCTTGGCGGTTTCGACCAGCTTGTCCGGCTCGGCAATCTCATGGATCAGGCCCATCGACTTGGCCTTCTGCGGCGACAGCGTCTGGCCGGAGGTCAGCATTTGCAGCGCCTGCTGCTGGTCGGTCAGCCGCGGCACGCGCTGGGTTCCGCCGGCGCCGGGGAAAATGCCGATCTTCACTTCGGGAAGTGCCATCCTCACTTTGTCGGAATCGGCCGCGACACGGCCATGGCAGGCGAGCGACAATTCGAACGCGCCGCCCATGCAGGTGCCGTTGATCGCCGACACCCACGGCTTACCCGAGGTTTCCAGCTTACGGAACATGCCGTTCATATAGCCCGCATTGTCGAACAGCGCCTTGGTCGCCTTCTCTGGGTCCTTTGCCTTGTCGGCGGCGAAGGTCGCCAGCATCTTCTGCAGCATGGTGATGTCGGCGCCGCCCGAGAACGTATCCTTGCCGGAGGTAATGACCGCCGCCTTGATCGCTGCATCGGTCGCCACCTTGTCGACGATGACGTTCAGCTCGAGCATCACCTCTTGGGTGAAGACGTTCATCGAACGGTCCGGCATGTCCCAGGTGACCAAAGCAATGCCGTCGGCGTCGGTGTCGAGGGTGAAATTGGTATAGCTCATCATCTCTCTCCGTCAGACGCGTTCGATGATCGTTGCGGTGCCCATGCCGGCGCCGATGCAAAGCGTCACCAGCGCGGTGTTCAGGTCGCGGCGTTCCAATTCGTCCAGCACCGTACCGAAGATCATCGCACCGGTGGCGCCCAGCGGATGGCCCATGGCGATGGCGCCGCCATTGACGTTGATCCGGTCATGAGGAATGTCGAAAGCCTGCATGTAGCGCAGCACCACCGAAGCGAAGGCCTCGTTAAGCTCGAACAGGTCGATGTCCGACAGCTTCATCTTCGCCCGCCTCAACAGCTTTTCGGTGACGTCGACCGGACCGGTCAGCATCAGCACCGGTTCGGAGCCGATGTTGGCAAAGGCGCGGATACGCGCGCGCGGCTTGAGGTCGAGCGTCTTTCCCGCCTTTTTCGAGCCGAGCAGCACGGCCGCCGCGCCATCGACGATGCCGGACGAATTTCCGGCATGGTGGACGTGGTTGACCTCTTCCACCTCGGGATGCTTCTGCACCGCGACGGCGTCGAAGCCGCCCATTTCGCCGGGCATGACGAAGGACGGGTTGAGCGCGGCCAGCGACTGCATGTCGGTCGAAGGCCGCATGTGCTCGTCGTGATCGAGAATGGTCAGGCCGTTCTGGTCCTTGACCGAGATCACCGAATTCTTGAAGCGGCCCTCGCCCCACGCCTTGGCGGCACGCTTCTGGCTTTCGACCGCGTAGGCATCGACGTCGTCGCGCGAAAACCCGTATTTGGTGGCGATCAGGTCGGCCGATATGCCTTGCGGCACGAACCAGCCGGGCAGGCCGACCGAAGGATCCATGAACCAGGCGCCGCCGGAGGCGCCCATGCCGACCCGCGACATCGATTCGACGCCACCGGCAATCACGATCTCGTCGGCGCCTTGCGCGATCTTGGCGGCGCCGAAATTGATGGCGTCGAGGCCCGAGGCGCAGAAGCGCGATATCTGCATGCCAGGCGCCTTGGTGTCGTAGCCGGCCTCGAAAGCAGCGGCACGTGGAATGACTGCACCCGCCTCGCCAACCGGATCGACACAGCCGAAGATGATGTCGTCGACGGTGCCGGTGTCCAGCCCGTTGCGGTCGCGGATCGCCTCGAGCACCTTGGCGCCGAGCCGCACCGCCGGCACTTCGTGCAGCGAGCCATCCTTCTTGCCCCTGCCGCGCGGCGTGCGCACGGCATCATAGACGTAAGCTTCGGCCATTTTCCTGCTCCTTGGCTTTGCTGAAAGTGGCTCAGAGAGAGCGCCCGATCAGCAATTTCATGATCTCGTTGGTTCCGCCGTAGATGCGCTGGACGCGGGCGTCGCGGAACATGCGCGCAATCGGATATTCATTCATGTAGCCATAGCCGCCATGCAATTGAAGGCATTCGTCGACGACTTTTCCCTGCAGGTCTGACAGCCAGTATTTGGCCATCGAGGCCGTCACCGGGTCGAGGCCGCCGTTAATGTGGCGGGCAACGCAGTCATTATAGAAGACGCGCCCAATGGTCGCCTCGGTCTTCAATTCGGCCAGCTTGAACTGGGTGTTCTGGAATTCGATGATGGCCTTGCCGAAGGCCTTGCGCTCCTTGACGTAGTCGATGGTAAGAGCCAGCGCCCGCTCGACCATGGCGATAGCAGTGGTGCCGATCTGCAGCCGCTCCTGCGGCAATTGCTGCATCAGCTGGACGAAGCCCTGGCCTTCCTCGTTGCCAAGCAGGTTCGAGGTCGGCACACGCACGTCGTTGAAGAACAGTTCCGACGTGTCGTTGGCCTTGAGGCCGATCTTGTCGAGGTTGCGGCCGCGCTCGAAGCCCTCCACCTCGTCGGTCTCGACGACGATCAGCGAGATGCCCTTGGCACCCTTCTGCGGATCGGTCTTGGTGACGACGATGATGAAGTTAGCGAGCTGGCCGTTGGTGATAAAGGTCTTCGAGCCGTTGAGCTTGTACTGGTTGCCGTCCTTTTCGGCGCGCGTCTTGACGCCCTGCAGGTCGGAGCCCGCACCCGGCTCGGTCATGGCGATGGCGCCGATCAGTTCGCCGGTCGCCAGCCTCGGCAGCCATTTCTTCTTCTGCTCGTCCGAGCCGTAATGGAGGATGTAGGGGGCGACGATCGAATTGTGCAGGCCAATGCCGAACCCGTCGACGCCGACATGGGCGATCGCCTCGATGATGGCGCTCTCATGCGCGAAGCTGCCGCCCGAGCCGCCATATTCCTCCGGCATCGAGGCGCAGAGCAGGCCGGCCGCACCCGCCTTCAGCCAGCTTTCGCGGTCGACCATCTCGTTCTTCTCGAACTCGTCGTAACGCGGCGCGATCTCTTCCGACATGAAGCGGTGCGCCATGTCATAAAGCATGCCGACCTCGTCCGCCGCCCAGGCGGGTTTTGGAAGGCCAAGGATTTCGGCGGGACTGGTCATGTTTATTCTCTGATCCTCCTTCCAAGCACGCCGCCAGAATTGAGGCTGGCGCGCTGCCGTGGCGCCCTCTCCCGGCCGCTTCGCGGCCACCCTCCTCGCGAGGAAGAGGGGAGCCTAGAACGCTTCGGCCGGCAGCGCCATCAATGTGTCGGCGCCGCTGGAGATGCGGGCAAGGTGCGCCGCCGTCTCCGGCATGATCCGCTCCACGAAGAAGCGCGCCGTCACCAGCTTGTTGTCGTAGAAAGACGAAGCGCCGTCGGCGCCATTCGCCAATTTCGCTGCGGCCACCCTGGCCATCTGCGCCCACATATAGCCCAGCGCCACCAGGCCGAAGAGATGCATGTAGTCGGTCGAGGCGGCACCGGCATTGTCGGGCTTGGCCATGCCGTTCTGCATCAGCCACATCGTCGCCGCCTGCAGATCGTTGAGGCTCTTCTTCAGCGCCTTGGTGAAGGGCGCCATCTTCTCGTCGGTGCGGTTCTCCTCGCAGAACTCGCCGACTTCCCTAAAGAACGCCTGCACCGCGCGACCGCCATTCAAGGCCAGCTTGCGGCCGACGAGGTCGAGTGCCTGGATGCCGTTGGCACCCTCATAGATCATGGCGATGCGGGCATCGCGGACGAACTGGCTCATGCCGTGCTCTTCTATATAGCCGTGGCCTCCGAACACCTGCTGCGCCATTACCGCATGATCGAAACCCTTGTCGGTGAGCACGCCCTTGACCACCGGCGTCATCAGCCCGGTGTAGTCGTCGGCGGCCTGGCGGTCCTTGTCGTCACCGGAGCGGTGAGCGATGTCGGACTTGATCGCCGTCCACAGCGCCAGCGCCCGACCGGCCTCGTTGAAAGCTTTCATGGTCATCAGGCTGCGGCGGATGTCCGGATGGACGATGATCGGATCGGCCTTCCTGTCCGGTTCTTTCGGCCCCGACAGCGAGCGGCCCTGCAGGCGATCCTTGGCGTAGGAAACCGCATTCTGGTAGGCAACTTCCGACAGCGAGAGCCCCTGCAGGCCGACGCCAAGCCGCGCCTCATTCATCATGGTGAACATGGCTTTCAGCCCGCCATTGGCCTCGCCGAGCAGTGTGCCTTCAGCGTCGTCGTAATTCATGACGCAGGTCGAATTGCCATGGATACCCATCTTCTCCTCGATCGAGCCACAGGAGACGGTGTTCTTCTCGCCCGGATTGCCTGATGCATCGAGCTTGAGCTTCGGCACGATGAACAGCGAGATGCCCTTCACGCCATCCGGCGCGCCCTCGATACGGGCCAGCACGAGGTGGACGATGTTTCCCGACATGTCATGCTCGCCGGCCGAGATGAATATCTTCTGGCCGGAGATCCTATAGGTGCCGTCGCCATTTGGAACGGCCTTGGTGCGCAGCAAGCCGAGATCGGTTCCGCAGTGCGGCTCGGTCAGGTTCATGGTGCCGGTCCAGGCGCCCTCGACCAGCTTCGGCAACCATGTCGCCTTCTGCTCTTTGGTGCCATGGGTGATGATCGCAGCGATCGCACCTTGCGTCAGTCCGGCATACATCATCAGCGACATATTGGCCGACACCATATATTCGGCAACCGCAGTATGCACTGCATAGGGCAAGCCTTGCCCGCCAAACTCGACAGGTGCGGCGAGCCCCATCCAGCCACCTTCGCGATACTGATCGAAGGCTTCCTTGAAGCCTTTTGGCGTCGTCACCGACCCGTCGACATGGCGCACACAACCTTCCACGTCGCCGACACGGTTGAGCGGCTGCATGACGTTTTCGGCGAGCTTCGCGCCCTCGGCAAGGATGGCCTCGAGCACATCCGGCGTCGCGTCGGAAAATCCGGGAAGATTGGAATAGCGCTGATAGCCCAGCACCTCGTTCAGCACGAACAGCGTGTCCCGGATCGGCGCTCTGTAGATCGGCATGCGTTTCCTCCACCATGCGGTCTTGGCCCCGAAATCAGCCTCAGCATATGAGGATGGCAGACGGACCAACGTTGCGGTCGAGATAACAAATATTGACGTTTGCGTAAACGTCAATTCTGCGATGGGGCAAATTTTCTCCCGCGCGCCAAGACGGCAAACGGCGAAGGACGGTAACGACGAAGAACCGGGCCGGGGAACGCCCGGGGGTTGGGATAGAGTGGGTATTAACCAAATACCCGCCCCCCCGGCAAAAACGCAAGGTGGTGAGGGAGGGGGTGGTTG
>NZ_JAMYOU010000005.1:0-237249 GCF_040319995.1 Mesorhizobium sp. M0815
GATACGACCGATGTGCTCACACCTTCCTGTCGGCGATCGCATTCGCTGCAGCCTTCATCTTCTGGATCAATGAGTCCTGACCCTAACTGCAGACGTTCGGCTCACCACCCCATTTCAGTCGGGGCTTTTACGCTTACGGCTGCGCACGGACGATGCGAGCCCTATCGAAAATCCCGTGTCTTCACCTTGATCGGCTCAACCTGGAGCGTTGGATCCACGAGGTCCCGTGGCCGCAGGCCCTTCGGCAAGCGTTGCGGATCGGCTTCGTCGCCCCGCCCATGGGAAAGCGGAAACGGCGTCTCGCGATTGCCGACACTGGCGAGTTCCCTAGAGAGGTCGATCAGTTGGTGGGCGACGAGGTGGACCACTTCGCCCTCACGCTGAATCTTGCCCCGGACGCCGAGCATCGAGGAGGAGAGCAGCACGCGGCGAAACTTCTCGAAGACCTTGACCCAGACCACGACATTGGCGGCGCCAGTCTCGTCTTCCATGGTCAGGAACATCACGCCCTTGGCCGATCCCGGCCGCTGCCGGACGAGGACTAGGCCCGCCGCCTCCAGCCAGCGGCCATCACGCGCCTGCATTGCGTCGCGGCAGGTGACGATGCGACGGCGGGCAAGATCCGCGCGCAGGAAGGACAGCGGGTGGCTGCGCAGGGTGAGGCCGACATGGCCGTAGTCCTCGACCACTTCCCGACCGGCCGTCATCGGCCGCAGCACCAAGGCCGGTTCATGGATTTCCGAGACGGTCTGCCGTTCCCGAGCCGAGGCAGCGGCAAAGAAGGGCAGGGGTTCGTCACGCAACCCCTTGAGCGCCCATAGCGCCTCGCGGCGCGCCAAGAACAAATCGGAGCGGAAAGCGTGGCTTCGGCGAGTTGGACCAGAGATGCCGCCGGCACGCCGGCGCGTTGCCAGAGATCGTCGATGGATGCGAAGGCCTCGTCGGCCCGGGCTGCGACGATCGCCGCCGCGTCGGCATTGGCTAGCCCTTTAACTAGCCGCAGGCCGAGGCGAACCGCGAAGCGTCCGTCCTCGCCAATCGATTCCAGCGTGCAGTCCCAGCGGCTCGTATTGACGCAGACGGGCCGGATCTCGACGCCATGGGCTTGAGCATCGCGCACGATCTGGGCCGGGAGATAGAAGCCCATTGGCTGGGAGTTGAGCAGCGCGCAGCAGAAGACATCGGGATGGTGGCATTTCATCCAGCTCGAGGCATAGGCGATGAGTGCGAAGCTGGCGGCATGGCTCTCGGGAAAGCCGTAGCTGCCGAAACCTTCGAGTTGCTTGAACGTGGTCGCCGCGAATTCCGGGGTATAGCCATTGGCGATTATGCCGCCGATCAGCTTGTCGCGAAATTTGCTGACGCCGCCGGTGTGCTTGAAGGTTGCCATGGCACGGCGCAACTGGTCGGCCTCGCCGGCACTGAAGCCAGCGCAGACCATGGCCACCTGCATCGCCTGCTCCTGGAACAGCGGAACACCTAGTGTCTTGCCGAGCACGCGCTCGAGTTCGGGGGTCGGGAACTCGACCGGCTCCTTCCCCTCGCGGCGGCGAAGATAGGGATGGACCATGTCGCCCTGGATCGGACCGGGGCGCACGATGGCCACCTCGACGACCAGATCGTAGAAGGTGCGCGGCTTGATGCGTGGCAGCATCGACATCTGAGCGCGGCTCTCAATCTGGAACACCCCGATCGTGTCGGCCTTGCGGATCATGGCGTAGGTCGCCGGGTCTTCGGCGGGGATGGTGGCGAGGTCGACGGTGACGCCCTTATGTTCCGCCAGCAGATCGAAGCTGCGCTTCATGCAGGTGAGCATCCCCAACGCGAGAACGTCGACCTTCATGAATTTGAGAATGTCGATATCGTCCTTGTCCCACTCGATGACCTGCCGGTCGACCATGCGGGCCGGCTCGATCGGCACCAGGTCATCGAGCCGGTCATTGGTCAGAACGAAACCGCCCGGATGCTGCGACAGGTGCCGGGGCGTGCCCTCGAGCTGCTGCGCGAGTTCGAGGGTCAGTCGAAGCCGTCGATCGGCAACGTTGAGATTGAGCTCACGGGCGCGGGTCTCGTCGATGCCCTCGCCATGGCCCCAGACTTGAGACGACAGCAGCTTGGTCATGTCCTCGGGGAGGCCGAGGGCCTTGCCGATGTCACGGACGGCACCCTTGGTGTGATAGCGGACCACGGTCGAGCACAGCGCACTGTGGTCGCGGCCATAGGTCTCATAGACCCACTGCATGACGATCTCGCGCCGCTCATGCTCGAAGTCGACATCGATATCCGGGGGCTCGTTGCGCTCCTGCGAGACAAAGCGTTCGAAGAGCAGGTTGTTGCGCTCGGGATCAATGCTGGTGATGCCCAGGACATAGCAGACGGCCGAGTTGGCGGCCGAGCCTCTGCCCTGGCACAGGATGTCCTTGCTCCCCGCGAACTGCACGATGGCGTTCACCGTCAGGAAGTAGGGGGCGTATTGCAGGATCTCGATCAGGCGCAGTTCGTGCTTGATGAGCGCCACCACCTTGTCAGGTACACCCTCGGGATAGCGCCGCTCCGCACCCTCCCAGGTCAGCTTTTCGAGCGCCTGCTGCGCCGTCAGCCCGGGCAGCATCTTTTCTTCGGGATATTGGTAGGCGAGTTCGTCGAGTGAAAAACGGCATTGCCGGGCGATCTCGAGCGTTCGCGCGAGGGCTTCGGGATAGCGTGAGAACAGCCGCGCTATCTCCTCCGGCGGCTTGAGATAGCGGTCGGCATGGCGCTCGCGTCGGAATCCCAACTCATCGATCGTGATGTTGTGGCGAATGGCCGTTACCACGTCCTGCAGGATGCGGCGGCCGGGCTCGTGGAACAGAACATCGTTCGTCACCACCGTCGGCACGCGCATTTGAGTGGCAAGGTTGGACAGTTCGTGCAGCCGAACTTGGTCGTTGGGCCGGCGCCGCAAGGTCAGGGCCAGGTAGGCGCGATCGCTGAAGGTCTCCCGCAGTCGGCGCAACTGCAGCGCGCAGGTGTCATCGGCTCGGTCAGGGACAAGAACGGCGATCAGGCCGTCGGCATAGTCGGCCAAGTCGCTCCACTCGAGATGGCATTGCGCTTTGCCGCCGCGTTTCTTGCCCAAGGTCAGCAGCCGGCACAGCCGGGAATAGGCGGCCCGATCGGTGGGATAGACGAGCAGGGACATTCCGTCGACGAGATCGAGGCGACAGCCGACGATGAGCCTGACGCCAGTGTCCTTGGCGGCCTGATGGGCCCGCACGATTCCGGCCAGAGAATTGCGGTCGACAACCGCCAGAGCCTCGATGCCGAGCGCGGACGCCTGCGCAAACAGGTCGTCACAGGAACTGGCGCCGCGGAGGAACGAGAAATGGCTGGTGACCTGCAATTCGGCATAGCGCGGGGAGGTCATGCGAAGACCCCATGCAGGAACCATTTGTGCGAGCCGGTCCCCGGATCCTCGCCGTCGCCGGCCCGGTAGATCCAGAAACGCTCGTCTGACTCGTCCTCCACCTGGAAATAGTCGCGCACCGCGATCAGTTCGCCATCGCGCTCCCACCATTCGCCGAACACGCGTTCGGGACCGTCGGCGCGGGTGACGCGGCGACGGACGCCGCGCCAACTGAACCAGACCGGCGGATGGTCGGGCAGCAGGGCCATCGTCTCAATGGGTTCGGGGTGGGTCAGCAGACGCGGTGGGCGAGGCCAGTCACCGGGCCAACTCGATCCGTCGTCCGGCGCATTCGGCGCGATGTGGCGGACTGAGCGTTCGGGAACGTCACTCTCGACCGGGGCAAAGCGGTAGAGCCGCTGCTCACCAATACGGTTGGCAAGCACGTCGATGAGATCGGTGATGTCGGGCTCCGGCTCCTCGACCAATGAGGAGATGATCTGCTTGGCTCCGAAGGGCTCGGCGAGCGTCGCGGCGAGGGTCATCAGTTCGATGCCGAAACCGGGATCGACAGTTTCGATCCGGTCGGTCAGGAGACGGGTCAGCCGTTTGACATCGCGCACCGGCACAGCGGTGCCGACGCGAATGGTCTCGATGCGGTTGTCGACGCGATGAAAGAGCAAGTCGAGCCGGCGCGCGCCGAGCCCCTTGGCCTCAAGCGCCTCGCAGATGGTTGCGACGAGCTTGCCGGTATAGCGGGCTATGGTTTCGGCGGCGCCGATCGGCTCACCGAAGGCCCGGCGAACCTCGATGAGTTCCGGAGAGCGGGCGGGCTCGAAGGGTTCGCTGCGTCGCCCCATGGCCTGGTCCAGGCGACGGCCGAGTTCGGGCCCGAAGCGCAGGGTGAGAGAGGCGCGCGGCGCCGCCTCGACTTCGCCCACCCGCTCGAAGCCGAGCGTGAGCAGGCCTTCGACGATATCGTGGGGAAGTCGCAGGGCGCCGATCGGAAGGGCGCGCATAATCGCCGGGGCTTGCCTCACTGGCGCGACGAAGGTCGGCCGGGCGAGGAAGCGCGCGCAGGCATGAGCGGCGCCCCACGTGTCCGCGACAGCGGCGCGCGCGTCGATACCGGAGGACGCCATACGCGAGACCAGTCCCTCGAGCATGGCGTCCTCACCGCCATGCAGATGGTCGGCGCCCGTGGTGTCGATGATGAGGCCATCTGGCGGATCGGCGGCGACGATTGGCGCATAGCGGAGCGACCAAAGTGCCATTCTATCGAGTGCCTCGGCATCGCCGGCAGCATCCAGGTCGAAGCTCTGCAGGTTGGGCACCAGCACCTGAGCCTTGCTCGCCGATATGCCCACGCGCAGGCCGGCCGCGCGTGCCGCGGCATCGGCGGCCAGCACGAGCCGCCGGTTTCCCTGCCGGCCGAGCATGACCATCGGGGTTTCAGCCGAGGGCGCGGACTGGCCCATGGCGCGCCGCAGGCGATCGGTCGGCCAGTTCGGAAAATAGAGCGAGACAACCCTTGGCATCGCAGGCTTCCACTTCAAAATCGGCGCTTTCTCCCGCCCGCACCCGGATCAGTTCGAGCTGCCAGTGAGCGCGGCCGATACCGGGGACCGGCAAGGGACGGGAGGGGAGCGCGGTGACGCGCCAGCGGGTGACCGCGGCGGTTGGTTGTCCAAAATCGGTTGCTTCGGTTTGTCGTCGCCAACGGCGGATAGCGATGCCGATGGCGCCGGAGGCTTCGGCGGCGAGTTGCAGTCGGCGGGAGGCGGTCATGGAGAGGCGCGCCAGTTCGGCAACAACAGCGCCCAGACCGCCATGGCGAAGCCCTTCCTCGAAGCAGGCGAGCACGGACGCTTCGTCGCCGGCCTCGACATAAACAACGCGGCCGGGCAGCAGCCCAGCCTGGGCGAGGGCAGGGGCGAAGAGATCCTGCCGGGTGACGCACCAGAGCACCTTGCCCTTGGTGCGCGCGGCAATGCCGGCGGCAAACAGCGCCGCCGCGGCGCCATCGATCGCCCCGTTGCGGCCGCCGGCAACCTCGTGCAGCGCCCCGAGCGCCAGCCCGCCTCCCGGCAAGACCTTGTCGATAGCGGGAATGCCGAAGGGAAGTGTCGCACGGTTGCGCGCCGGCCCGCCTTCGAGGCGCGCGATTCGCTCGCGAAGCGCGGCGATAGCAGGGCTGGCAGCCGGCTGACCCATGAACGAAACACTCTAAACTGTCTTCCCAATGGATTTCGGGGCTGATATGTTCCTTATTTGTTCTCTTGGGTGTCCGAGAGTCAATCGGACTCGTTGCGCCGCTGCGAGAGTTGATCCCAGACTGCCCTTGATCGAGGTGCGGTCTATCTTGATATACCGCAGGTGATGCAGGGACGGCGAAGTGGGCGAGGGAAGCGACAGGAGCCAAGAAGCTGATGCGTCGGGGGAAAGGCATGGCCGTCCTTCGCAAGATCATCCATGTCGACATGGACGCCTTCTTCGCCTCGGTCGAACAGCGCGACAACCCGGCGCTGCGCGGCAAGCCGGTGGCAGTCGGCGGCTCGGCGGCGCGGGGTGTTGTGGCCGCTGCGAGCTACGAGGCCAGAAAGTTCGGGGTGCGATCGGCCATGCCCTCGATCACCGCAAAACGCAAATGCCCCGAGTTGATCTTCGTACCCCCACGCTTCGATGCGTACCGGGCCGTCTCCCAGCAGATCCACGCGATCTTTGCCGAGCATACGCCACTCATCGAACCGCTCTCGCTCGACGAGGCCTATCTCGACGTCACCGACAATCTGCAGGGCATCCCGGTCGCCACGACGATCGCGGAAATGATCCGCGCGAAGATCAAGTCCGAGACCGGCCTGACGGCTTCGGCCGGCGTCAGCTACAACAAATTCCTGGCAAAGCTGGCCTCCGGCCAGAACAAGCCGGATGGACTGTTTGTCATCACCCCGAAACTGGGGCCGGCTTTTGTCGAGGCGTTGCCCGTGCGGAAATTCCATGGTGTCGGCCCGGCAACCGCCGACAAGATGGCTCGGCTGGGCATTGAGACCGGCGCCGACCTGCGCGCACAGAGCCTGGCGTTCCTGGAGGAAAAGTTCGGGAAGGCGGGTCCGTACTATTACTGGATCGCCCGGGGCATCGACGAACGCCCGGTGCGGGCCGACCGCGAGCGCAAGTCCGTGGGGGCCGAGGACACCTTTGCGAGCGATCTATTTGACCTCGAAAGTGCTCGCAAGGAGCTGGCGCCATTGGTCGCCAAGGTCTGGCGGTATTGCGAGGAGAGATCGATCCAGGGTCGCACGGTGACATTGAAGGTGAAATTCACCGACTTCCAGCAGATCACGCGTAGCCGCACGATCGGGGGCGTCATCGAGGGCGAAGCCGACCTAGCGACCGTCAGCGGCACCCTCCTCGATCAGGTATTTCCTGTCAGCAAGGGGATCCGCCTGCTCGGGGTGACACTTTCAAATCTAAGCGGAACGCGAACAGAGGCCGATCGGCAGATGTCGCTGACGATCTAGGACTGGCTGCCGCTATCGGACTGCTTTTCGGATCCGCTCTGTCAGCGTTTGTTCGACATCGAAATAGCCCTCCCAGGCGTCGCACTCCTGAGCCAGGGCGGCGGCAGTGAAAACGTCAAACGCGCTGGCACTCTTGAAGGTCGGTAGCTCATCCCAAGTGACGGGTACGGCGCACGACGCACCGGACCGCGCGCGGGTCGACCACGGGCAAATCGCCGTGGCGCCCTGTCCATTGCGCAAATAGTCGATGAACATGCGGCCTTTGCGCCGCGCCTTGCTCATATTCGCGACGAAGCGGGACGGATCCGTGCGGGCCAGCAGTTCGGCGAAGTCCTGGCAGAAGTTCTTGACTACTTCCCAGTCGGCCTCGGGAACGAGTGGCACGACCACATGCACGCCCTTGCCGCCGGACAGCAGCGGCCAGGATTGAAGGCCGAGTGCCTCTAGAACGCCGCGGATGTCGATCGCGGCCTGCTTGACGTCATCAAAGCCCAGGCCCTCGTCAGGATCGATGTCGAAGATTATCCGGTGTGGAAGGTTTGGCTGCTGGCGCAAACTCCCCCAGACATGCAACTCGAGCACGTTCATCTGGACGCCGGCGATCAGCCCAGCCAGGTCGTCGACCCAAAGAATGCGGCTCTCCTTGCCGGACATCTTCTCCAACTGGCCGTCATGGATGGCCTTGGGCATCCCTGGCAGTTTGTGTTTTTGGAAGAAGGTCTGCTGCAAGTCGCCGTCGGTGTCGCGCACCAACGACAGAGGCCGGTCTTCGATATGTGGCAGCATCTTTTCGGCTACAGCGGCGTAGTAGGCGGCGAGCGTCGCCTTTGTCACCGTAGTGCCGGGATACATCAGCTTGTGTCGGGATGGGTCAGGTTAACGCCAACAGCGCGGGCGATCTCCTTGCCCATGGCGGGATCGAGATTGGCCGTAGCGGCACGCACGACGGTCTTGGGCGTTTCCATCACCACCTGGTCGGCGCGCTTGTCTTCGCGCATGCCTTGGAAGCTCGGGTGACGCAGGCTGCCGTCCGGTGTCACCTCGGAATAGGTGACTTCGGCGACGAGTTCGGGCTTTACCCAGCGGGCGCGGCGCGCAATGTCGTGGGGCACGGACACGAAGGCGGGTTTGTCCAGCGGCCGCTTCTCCAACTGCGCGAGAATGGATTTGCGCATCGCGTCGGTGAACCCGGTGCCGACGCGGCCGCGGTAGATCAGCTGTCCGTTCTCATAGGTACCAAGGATCAGCGAGGCCATGCCGCGGCCCGTGTCGCTCGGGCGGTAGCCGCCGACAACGAATTCCTGTCGTTTCGTGCACTTGATCTTGAGCCAGCTCGCGGTGCGGTCGCCGACATAGCGACTGTCCGCGCGCTTGGCGATGATGCCCTCGTGGCCGCCGGCGCACATGGTGTCGAAGATCTTCTTGCCGTTGTCGGCGATATGGCTGGAAAACTGCAGCCTGTCGTCCGGGTCCCTCTCGCCCAAAAGTTCCGCAAGCCGTTCCTTGCGCTCGAGCAGAGGCCTGCTGGACAGATCCTCGCCGTTCAATTCCAGCAGGTCGAAGGCATAGAACTTGAGCGGCATGCCTGCGGCAATGCCGGTTTTCAGCATTGAGAAGTTTGTGCGGCCCTGACTGTCGATGGCTACAATCTCGCCGTCGATTAGCGCCGAGCCCTTGGTCAGTGCCTGAAGCGGCGGCAGGATCACCTTGAACTGGCGGGTCCAGTCGTGGCCGTTGCGGGTGTAGGCGACGACTTCCGCTCCCGAGATGGCGACTTGGGCGCGATAGCCATCGAACTTCATTTCGAAGAGCCAATCGGCGCCAACCGGTATGTCGTCGGTTAGCGTGCAGAGTTGGAACGGACGAAACTGGGGTAGGGGGTACCTCGGGGTAGATTCTGAGTCCCTGCGCCGTGTGCGCTTTTTGGGGAGGGCGGCCTCTACGGCCGACGTGGGGAACCCGAATACATAGTCCAATTCAATACTCTGCCCTGGGTTTCAGTTCCAGCTGCGCCCCGATGAATTGAACCGGATGAGTCCGGCCGCGTTGTTGGGAAACTGGAACACAATCCTTGGAGGAAAGAAATGGCTACTCAAACAACTCGCGGGCGGAGCCAGGACCACGCAAAGGTCGCTGGTGGGCAGGATCATGAAGTGACGTACGAGGCGGGCAAGACTGGGTCGAGCAAGGCTGACGTCAAGTCGGCTGTGAAATCGGTCGGCAATAGTCGCAAGAAGGTCGAGGACAAGCTCGGCAAGAAGTGAGCCACGGCCGCGAGGGCAGATGGTTCGCATCGCCACCTTCAATGTCAACGGCGTCAATGGTCGGCTGCCCGTGCTTCTCAGGTGGCTAACGGCTACCAACTACGACATCGTCTGCCTCCAGGAATTGAAAACGTCCGATGAGAAGTTTCCGGCCGAGGCCATCCGCGAGGCGGGGTATGGCGCCATCTGGCACGGCCAGAAATCCTACAACGGTGTGGCCATTCTATCTCGCGGGGCGGACCCGGTTGAACGCCGGCGCGGCTTGCCTGGCGATCCTGACGACACCCACAGCCGCTACATTGAAGCCGACGTGGATGGGCTCGCCGTCGGCTGTCTCTACCTGCCAAACGGGAATCCGGCGCCCGGTCCCAAGTTCGATTACAAACTGCGCTGGTTCGACCGCCTGATCAGCTACGGCCAGGACCTGCTCGAAACGGGAGAGCCGACTGTGCTGTGTGGAGACTACAATGTCGTTCCGACCCCGATCGACGCGGTAGCGCCGCGACGATGGCTCGGCGACGCGGTTTACTTCCCCGAGAGCCGGCAAGCCTATGCCGAGATGCTTGACAAGGGATGGATTGATGCGGTTCGGCGCGTCCATCCGGAGAAGGGTATCTATACCTATTGGAATTTCTCTTATGGAGGCGGCTACGACAGGAGTTCGGGCCTGCGAATGGACCATCTGCTCGTCAGTCCCTCGTTGTCGCCCCTCCTCCGTAATGCCGGGGTGGATGTTGATACGCGAGGGTGGGAGAAGCCCAGCGATCATGCGCCCGCATGGATAGAGCTCGAGTAGCGCGATTTTGACGGGCCAATTCAGACGGGCGTTGAACAGGGTTACACGTGCGGTGCTTGTCCAAATTTGTAGCATTCTTCGGACATGCATTTGGTTGAACCTGACAACGGTCCCCTCTTGCTTGCACGGATTGAGGCTAGACCCGACGAGGTCTGGACCGCCGGCAACCTTGGCGATCTCGGCGCGCTCGTGGGCATGGCGCCGAGCCTTGACGACTTCCTGGCGTCGGCGAGGCGGGATCGGGAAGACCCTCAACGGCGGCAGATAGGTTTCACATCCGACTGCGCCGTCTCTCATCCCTCGCGCCGCCCTACGCGCAACCCTGAGTTCATCGAGACTCGGCAGCCGCCAAACCGATCTCTAAAAATTTCTTGCCTCCACCAGTTTAAGCTCCAGAAAGATTATCGATCTCGGGCCTTGTCGGAAAATCCGACATCATCTATATATGTGTCGGATTTCGAGACGCGAGGCACAGATGACTGTTTCGTCCGTATCAATTGAAGCGATTATCCGAGACGAGATCCGGAGCGCTCAGGCCGACAGACCGACCCCAAAGGCGGGTTGGGAGCCGCAAGTCGACTCCCTGATCATGGTGTCGATTGCTCTTCGGATCGAAGAAGAATTCAACGTCAAGCTACCGGAGGCGGCAATGCCCCCAGGCGGCTTCGATGACGAGGAAACATGCGTCGCTGTCTTTACCCAGCGCGTTGTGGAGTTGCTGGAAGAGCAGCAAGCGCAAAAGCAGCCGGAAGGAGAACAAGTGTCATGACCGCTGAACGGATCGGCTTCGCCGTTGCCGAGGATGAGAGCCTGATCCTCGGCGCAAAGCTGCGCGAGGCAAGAGAATATGTTGGGCTTAAGCAGGAGCAGGTCGCAAAACACATGGAACTGCCGCGCACTGCCGTGTCGGAAATCGAGAACGGGCGAAGGGGCGTTAGCGCAATTGAGCTAAAAAAGCTCGCTCGCCTCTATCAACGTCCAGTGACGTGGTTCACCGGGGAGGAACCGGAGGCCGCCGTTCCTGCCGATGTGGCGTTCCTCGCCCGCACCGCGAGCGCTCTGTCAGATAACGATCGCCAGGAGCTGCAACGATTTGCAGAGTTCCTCCGCTCCAGATCGAAGGTCGCCGGTGATGGTCCGTCGTAGCGAGCGCGAATCCATCCTCCGCGGCATTCGCGGCGCCAAGCGCCTACAGCGCGATCTGCGTCTCGACATTGGACCGTCTCGCGCCCAGCGGGTAGATGTCTTTGGATGCATCGCCCGAATGGGGGCGATGCTGATGTTCCAGCCGCTTGAGCCTCTCCTTGGGGCGTTCATTCGCGAAGATGGCGCTGCAGGAATCATCCTGAGCACGCGGCGGCCGCTCGGCATGCAGAGGTTTACGGCCGCTCATGAGTTGGGCCATTTGTTTCTCGGTCACGATCCGCATGCCGATGACGAGGGCATCCTCCGCCGCGCGCCCTGGGCCAATGATGCTGCCAGAGCGCCTGCAGTCCCTCCTGAGGAGCGGGAAGCGGATGCGTTCGCGTCGTATTTCTTGCTTCCTCCCTATCTCATCAAGGAACAGATGGAGCTCCGCGGCTGGGAGCCCCGGCATTTCGAGCAGCCCGAGACCGTTTACCAGGCGTCTCTGCGGTTCGGAACGAGTTACCGCGCCACGGTCTTCGCGCTCGAACGGGAACACGTCATCGGTCGCACCATGGGTCAACAGCTCCGAAACGCGGAGCCACGCGACCTGAAACGACAGCTCCTGGGCGACTACACATTGCAAAACGCCCAACGGGTCGATGTCTGGCACCTGACGGAACGTGACGAAGGCGCTGTCATCGAGGCCAGCCGCGACGACCTCTTCCTGCTGCGATTGAAGGAGGACAGCGGTAGTGGCTACGTCTGGACGTTCGACGAACTTCGCGACGCCGGATTCGCGATTCTGAGAGACGGACGGGAACCTATTGCCGTAGGCCAGATTGGCGCGCCTACGGTGCGCCGCGTGCTAGCGCATGCGGAGCGGCCCTTGGCCGGACTGCTGACGCTGCGTGAGGTGAGGCCGTGGGCGCCGGACGACGATCCGCAGCTTCTCACCCTCTACTGCAAGACCGCAACGAGTGACGAGGCTGGTTTGTTTGAGCCCCAGCGCGAGGAGCTTTTGGCTGCCTCATGACGCTGGATGTCTTGCAAGATCTGCGGTCCGTCCTCGGGCCCGTGCGCGATCAGGGTCGCCGCCCGACGTGCTTGTCGTTTGCTGCCTCAGCGGCACACGAGCAGGCACGCGGTGACGTAGATCCCCTGTGCGTGGAGTGGCTGTTCTACCACGCCGCTCAGCGTGCTGGCACCGGGCCGGGTGAGGGCACCACTCTGCCGGACACCCGCCAAGTCCTGCAGGACATCGGCCAACCCCTCGAGGCGATCTGGCCGTATGATGGTCGCCCCCAAAACGGCGCTATATGGCGGCCTCCGGTCGGCGTGCCGCTCCTTTTTCGGTGCGGCTCAGACGGCTGCGGCACGAACCTTGCGCAAGTTCGCCAAGCGCTGAATGGCGGTAAGCCTGTGGTCCTTGCTCTCTTTGTTTCGGCCGCCTTCACTGCGGCGACAACCTGGCTACGGACAGGGAACGAAATCATCCTCCCCGAGGATGGCGAGCCGATACACCGTCAGCGAGGACACGCAGTGGTCGCCGTCGGGTACGGCCGAATCGGAAGGGAGGATCTCATCTTGATCCGCAATTCTTGGGGTCCAGCATGGGGCACCGATGGGCACGCCTGGGTGCGGGAAACATACCTTAGCCGCCGTCTGTTCGGTGGATTCAGCATCAGTGAAGGAGATGGCGATGTTCTACAATCCGATGCCGGCGGCATCGACGCCCGCGCGCGCGTGGGTTGAGGCAGCGGCCCGCCTCCGGGCACAACCCAACCTCACCCTCGGCGGGCTCATGCTTCACATCGAGCAGCCTCTTGCCGTCGATCCCGACGACGAGGCCGTAATCATGACGATCGACCGCTTTCTGAAGCAGCACGGTGCCCATCCCGTCGTCACCGTGGCCAACACCATCTTTCCCTCCGCGCTAGACCGAGGCGACGGCATCGACGCGCTCCGCGAACGCTACCTGCAAGTCTACAAGCGCCGTATGTGCACGCCCGGCGAATGGGGTCGCTATTTTGAGCGCATGGTCAGTTGGCAAGACCGGAAGGGCGGCCGTATCGACCAGCTCGCCGAGAATATCCGCATGCTGAAGGATGCCCGTGAAGGGCGCTTCTACGAGAACCGCTATGAGATCATCATCTCGGATCCAGCGAGGGATTTGCGCAAGGCGCTGAACCGGCAGTGCCTGAGCATGATCGAGTTGAAGCCGGAGCGGAACGGCTCACTACACATGATCGCGCTCTACCGGAACCACTACTACGTGCAGAAGACTTTGGGCAACCTGTTGGGCTTGGGCCGCCTTCTGGAATTCATCGCGCGTGAAAGCGGCTTCGAGGTCGGCACGCTGACGGTGAACTCCACATCTGCCCGCCTCGACACGGAAGGCTGGGGCAAACCCGAAGTAATCTCTCTAGTTGACGACTGTGCTGCGCGTCTGGTTAGGGCGGCGGCTTGAGAGCCAACCTGAGGCTCGCCTCACCCCAGTGAGCGTCCCAATAGGGCGGCGGCCGGGCCGCCCCCTTAGGCGAAGAGCGGAAAGGTTTCCTGCCTGTCAGCGACCCCGAGACCGTAATGAGTGCTGACGCCCTCGATGAACTCAGCCTGCCCACCGTAGCTGGGATGCCTGACCTTCTCCGCGGTCACACCCAGATCTTCTAGCGCAAGCTGGGCGTCGCGGCCGATGGCTAGGACCCGCTGCGGTGATAGCAGATGGATGAGCCCAACCATCACGTGCCTACATGCCAATCGTTCGCTGCGGGTGTGGCAACGATTGGACATAGGGTCTCCGGCAGCATGCGGATGGAGCGGAAAGACGTTCCAGAGAAATACGGGCCGCCTGATTGCTATCAGCATCTGCCAGATCACGGTCGCGGTGCGCTCAGCCACAACGGGGCCATTGGTAGAACGCGATAGCGGGGGAGTGCCCAAAAGGTCGGCGTGAGCGGTTAGGTGTACTTCGTCGGTCAGGGCCAACCCGGTACGGCGTCCACCGCGATATCCGAGGTCGCGGGCCACCCAGATGGAACCAACGCCTCTGTCGATCGCTGCTTCCAGAACCATCACCAGGTTGTGGCGCCGTATTTGAGCGGCGTCGGGACGGTCAAAGTCTGAGCAAAGGTCCGAGTATGGATTGAAGGCATCCTCGAACCTCAGGGCGGCGACGAGTTCTACGAACTCTGCGGCGTTCTGCGGGTAGTCACTCATGGCAGCTCTTCAAAATCGACCGTCCGCTTGGTGAGGTCAATGATGACCGCGCCATTGCGATGCTTTTTGAGTTCTCGAAAAACGCGAAACCCTTCGAGGATCGCCCGCTCCCATTGCCAGAGCGGACGTTTCTCAACCTCGTAGCCGCGTACCAGCTCATGCACGGCCTTGAGTAGGCCGTAGTCGAGAGAGGTTGCGTTCCGAAACTCTGCCTGCCGTAGACCATGATTGAAGATCCACGTCGAGATGCCTTCTTCTATGATGTTGGCGCGAGCGCCATCCTCGTTTTCATCGATCTCCGGCCGGCTCTTGCGCTTTAGGCGCAGCAGGGCCCGCATTGTGGGCGACCAGCCAAGTATCCCTGCGAAAGCTAGGTGAAAGACGTCGTGGTACCGGTAGTCGTCCTGTTCGTGGCGATTGTCGGTCAACGGGCTGCCGAGATTAACGCCGTTCCATCGCTGGACAACGAACGTTCGACCGTTCACCGTTCTCTCGATGAACTCGACCCGCATCTTGCGCGGCAATTGCTCATATTCGGGGAAGCCGTCATCGAACAGAGGTCCCCATTGCTGCTGATCGGGCCAGCGACCGAGCGTCTTGGCTACATTGTTGCGGGCCGCCTGTTCGAGGCTCACATGAGCGTCGTCTGCCGCCATCAGCATCGCGCGGAAGATCTCAACCAGGTCGGCCGACAGACGGTCGCGGTTCTCCTTGATCTGCCCTTCGCTCCAATCAGCCAAGAGCACTCCAACCTTGCCTGCCAGGGCAAGCAAACGGTGCTCCACCTCCTCGCCAGCCAGGGCACCCGAAAAGGGCACCTCGGGCTGCTGTAGGTCCTCGAACGTCGAGGCTCCTGATCGACCCTTGTAATCCCAGTCCTCGAGTCGAGCGGGAACGCTCCGGGCGATCTGGCTCAGCGGCAGCTCGGCGCGGAGTGCAGCGTTCGCAAAGTACCAAAGAGCGTCGCCCAGCTCTTCGATAACCTCGTCGTGGTAGGCTGCGAAGGCATCCTTGTCGCGCTGCTTTTTCTTGAGAGCACTGAGAAGGCTGCCAACTTCCCCGAACAAACCGAGGAGCACAAACCCCAGGCCATCGACGCCTGCCTTGTCGTTGCGATCGGTTCGGGTGGTGAAGGCTTGGTACTCATCAAGACCGATTGGCCGGTCGCTATCACGGAAGAGGGAGCCTTGGCTCCTTAGCAGCGCGCGCCCGTCTACAGCCATGCTGATTCCCCCTGCCGAGAATCTTTGCCGCACCCTAACCATTGACGCAAGTGAATCGGAGAGCGAATTCTTTCGACATTGGAAGTGGCTAAGCATAGTCGTCAACCGCGATTGGCCACAGGAGGGGAATTAATGGATTCGACTTCAGCGACGTTCCTGCATGTTACGGATGCCCACATCGCCTATGCGGGAACGGCATTGGAGCGGGACGACCGCAAGACCGCTGTCGTTGGCCTGCCGGCACAAACACGTGAGGCAGCCCTTCGACAGGTGTTCGAGCGCCTGGCGGAACGATTGAAGCGCGAAGGTCGCAGTCTCGATGGGGTGATTTTCTCCGGAGACGCGCAGGACCGCGGAAGGCAGGGCGGCCACGAGCTGCTGCTCGATCTGCTGCTCAACCATTTTGCCCCCTTCGGCATAACAGCCGAGCGGATCGTCGCCACGCCTGGCAATCACGATGTCGATCGAGCGTATGACCCCAGTACGGCGGAGCGGTACAGGGACTTCTGCGCGACGTGGCGCGACCGCGGATGCGTTGTACCCTGGCTCGACGGGGTCGATGACGCTGGCTCTACAGCACCCCATTCGCTTGTTGATGCCGAAGGACGCTGGGCGATCTTCCCGATCAACTCGAGCAATTGGTGCCACGCGGCGGCTATCCTTCCCGAGCCTCTCGCAACGGTCTGGGCAAATCTGCCTCGGTTGGCGGCCGGATCTGACAAGGAGATGGAAGCCGACCTGCGCAAGCAGCTCGACGCCCTTGCTCGATACGACATGGCGCGGGTATCCGAACAGCAGTTGGAACAGGTGAGACGGCTGGTCGAAACGACACCGCCCCCGGACTATGGGCGGCAGCTCCGCATCGCGGTGCTACACCATCATTTGCGGGCGCCAAGCCTCCGAGAGGAGATCAAGGCGTTTGCTGACCTCTCCAATCTCGAGCAAGTGCGGGCTTTCCTTCGTGACCGCGAGTTCGATGTCGTCGTTCACGGCCACAAACACGAACATGCAGCGCAGTTCGACCATGCCTATGATCATGCAGGGATCGATGCCCGGCGTGTGTTGATCGTTTCGGGCGCCACCTTTGACAGCGGGCGCGAAGCCGACGCAGTGCGTTTGCTCACCTTCGAGGGATTGCCCTACATCCCATCAATTCGCGTTGAGCCTATTCCGCTGCAGCGCGGCGGAGTCGATGCGCCAGCTATCCCGGCGATCACGAAGCGCCTTTGGGCGTCGGAAAACATCACCGACGGACCGACGACGATCCAAGGCAGCGACATCGACGAGGTCTACGAGCGCGTGGTGGAGGTGGCGCGGTTGGAGGCCGAGGGCAATACGCTAATTGTACATCTCGACCTGCCGTCCCACGAGACCGACAGGTTGCCATTGCCAGACAATTACCCAATGGCTGAGCCCCTTGAACCTGGTGCTCGTCAGGAATGGCTGCGCGAACTCGTTGGCTGGTGGCAACTCGACCGATCGAAGCTGGAACAGCGGATGCCTTTTGTGCATGGCACCCGGCTGCGCCGCTATGGCGGCAAAATCGATCAGATCGAGCGCATCAAGAAGCTTCTCAAGCAAAAGGCCAGCACGCGCGCTCTCGCCGTACTGGTGGATCCGTTTCGCGACTTCACCGCCGATGGAAGCGGCGAGGGAGTTTGCCTCGTTCAGTTTGGTCGAGTTCAAGCGCAGAAACCTTGGAAATGGTCGGAGCTCGGTGGAAGTAATCGCGTTCTATCGAGCGCAGGAGTTTGCGCGATGGTGGCCTATCAACGTAGCCGAGCTGAGATCCCTGCAGATTGAGGTATGCCGTCATCTGAATTTTGATCCGGGGAGGATCACCACCATTGCCGCGGATGCCCGAACGCATTCCCGCAGCCCCACACAGGTCGCCATGCCAATCGTGGATCGCTGGCTCGACCAAGCGCCTGAACGATTGCATGCCCTTGCGAATGCGCTCGTTCAGAAGGGAGCGCGAAATGACAAGGAGCGTGCAGCACTCTCGGGATGGGGCCGCTGCCTCACGGAGCTTGAAGATGTGGCCAAGAACTATAATCCTGATGGCGTGCCTATTGCCGTAGAGGGTCTCGAGGTCCTGGCTTCGTACGTGCAGATTAGCGTCGAAGGTGACCCTGCTCTAAATGGGCTGGTGCGCGAACTGACCAGGCTCGCCGAGGATAATCGGGGTTTCGAGCATGGTGCACGCGATCGATCAGCCTTCGACACCTGGTCCAAGCGTACGCTCGTATCGATCACGGACCTGCGCGAAATGACGGCTCTGCGCATTTCGTCAAAGTCTGCGTAACGCGAATTGTCGCCGGAGCACGCGACCTCGGAGGGTTTTCTCGACGAAGACCTCGTGGTTGTCTTCGAGCATTTCTTGATCAACGGGCTCGGCAACGCTGTAAGGAATTCCGGCGCGTTTCGGCAGGCTTGGGCGGCAAAGAGGCTCCATTTCGTCACACCGCGGCGCTCTCCCCTCGTGGATACCCCCGGCGAAAAGGGATGGTCCCGCTATGGTTCGCCTGCGCTTACCAATCCAAGCCATCACCGAGTGTGAAGTGTACGTCGAGCCTCGGTAGTCGCGAGGCGCCCGCTCTGAAGGTCCGCGTCGGCGTGGGAATTGGCCATGCCGCACGAGTCAGGTAGCTAGGACATTAGAGGCAGCCGCTGTCGTAGTAGGAAGCAAATGAAGCTCGATGACGAATTCGACCTAAGCCCCTTGTCGGCGACTGTGCTTGAGAACGCCGAAAGGGTGCTGGGCGACGCCAGAATCCTGTTTGACGCGGGCTCCTACGCAACGGCTTGTGCGCTAGCATGCGTCAGTATCGAGGAGGCTGGGAAAGCCTGCCTGATTCTGTGGCGGGACAAGGGGCTTATCAAGCGCGACATCGCGAAAGATGTCAGGGACCATCACGCAAAACACCGGGTGTTTGCAGGATTAAAGGAAGCCCTATCTTTTGTCCCCTTGCTTACTGAGAAGATGGATGCGGACGATCTCGCGCGGCGCATTGAGACGGAAGTGCTAGACCCAAACCGCGAGAGCAGTTTTCTCGCGAAGTTGGGCGCCTTCGATGCTTTTAAGCAGTACGGGTTCTATGTTGACGTCGATGATCAAACCCACTTCCAGCCTACGAAGGTAATTTACCGCAAAGATGCGGAGTACTTACTCGCTGAGGCCTCGCAAGCCATCGTTTTGGTCAAGGAGGTCCCGGCCGTGCATTTTGTTGCATGCGGAATGTACCTTGAGGAGGAAGCGCCCAAGCGCGATCCCAAAATGATGCGCGAAATTCGCGAGCTAATGGCATCACGAAAGGTGCGGCCGGCCATCCCGGAAAACCAATCCTAGAAGAACAGCCGCCGCAGGAGCTTCTTCAACCGATTGTCCCGCGTACCGGGCAGCTTGGGCCTCGACAACCACCAAAGCACCAGCGCCAGCAAAGCGGTCAAGACAGTCACAATGTTAGCGGCGTCCTGCATGCCGACCCGCCACGATTCCAAACTCCACATGGTATCGAAACCATGCTGAGCAATTTAAACTCGATTGCTTAACATTCCCTTCGCGCATCCGCGTTTCCGTTAACTTTTTTTACATGCTTTTAACCACTCATTAATCAACGTAAACGTTAGTCCTGACAGACACTTGGCGGGGTTGTGAGGCAGAGAGTGCGCCACTCTCGTCGTCCGAGCAGTAAAAAATACTCCGAAAAACATTTAGTGGTTAACGCCTGTTTGGCTGCCCGTTCCGCGCTGATTCGCGGTTAACTCGAAGGCGCTAAGATATGAGCTCGCTCAAAGCCAAAATGCTGCGGCACAAGCTGGAGGGAAAGCTTGCCCGTGCGGATGACGCCGGATTCCTGCAGCTCATGTGGGCCACGGTCATTATGCAGTCGGGGAACCCCGGACCGGCTATGGCCTATATCAAGGCGCCCGAAGACGCTATTACGGATGACCCACGTTCGAAACAGATCATCCGGAAATGGGAAATTGAAACACTCATCAATCTCCTCCTGACTTCACCTAAGGCTCCAGCGCACCGATATGCGCACCATGAGCTGAAGAAGGGCATCCACCAGGTTCTGACCATCGACAACTTCGACTCGGTTGGTTCTGTATCAACCTTCTGAGGGAACTTGAGAATGCCGAGCACGAGGGGCGTATCTCCAAGGAGAATATCCTTCAGGAGCTAAGCCGTATCGCCCAGCGCCAATTCCATTGGCAGGGAGGGGGTTATTTTCATCCGGAGGCGATCAGACGAACCCTGTTTGTGTACGCCCACGAAGAAGCCAGAAAGTATTTCGAGGCAAGGAACGGCTTCACCATTGATGACCTGACTTTGATGAGCGTCGGCCTGACATTCGAATTCATGCTTCAACCGTGGCTGGTCGCGCCGAAGCACGACATCCTTTCCAGCCGCAAGGAAGCACTCGCAAAGGTATTGGGTGCCGTGTCACTGCCAATCCCAGCGGCGCGCAAGATAGCCTTGGCACTCCGCAACGAGATGATTGCTGCCACGAAAGGTAACCTGCTGACCGCACACCGGCCGAGCATCCTGCGGCAGCATCCTGTCATCCAGAAGGCCGACGGCGCCTATATCGCCCCTATACCCGAGTTGCTCATCCAACGGGCGACCAGCGGCCTGTATTATGATTTCATCGGCGTGGACGCGCAGGGCATACGTCAGCAAGCTGCAAGGCGGTTCGAATTGTACGTGCAGGAGCTGATTCCCGCATACCTGCCCGGGCTGCAATGCCTTGACGAGCAGGAGATCGGGACCAAGAAGAGGAAGTTTCTAAGCCCTGATGTCCTGGTGCTAAATGACGACACGATAACGGTGGTGATCGAGTGCAAAGCCACCAAAAACACGTTCTCTGCGCAATTCGCGGCCGACCTAGCCGTGGGGGCCATCCGTGGAATAAATGAGCTTGCCAAGGGCGTGTTTCAGGTGTGGAGATTTTATGCCGCTGTGAGGCAGGGGATTTATACCGAATATCCTGTCGCCGACACCTTGCATGGTATGGTGGTTACCATGGATGACTGGTTGCGGCTTGACACCTACGTGCGGGCAGAGGTCGTGAAGGAAGCCCATCGGGTCGCAGACAAGTATTCCGAGATAGAGCCCGCCGACCGGCGCCCTGTCGTTTTCACATCGGCACACCAACTCGCTGAAACTCTCGCACTCACCGACGAGCAAGGCTGGTACACCGCGCTCACCAATGCGGCGACCGAGAAGTACCAAGGCTACGACCTAAGTTCGATTCTAGAGGAGCTTGGGGTGCCCGCCGAACGAAAGGCGTTCCCCTTTAACATGGAAGAGGTCATGCCTTGGCAAAAGGAATTGCCCAAATAGCATCATTTTCTTCCCCGCCTTGTGGTAGCGGACAGCGATGACCCAATCCAGCAACCGAGCCTTCGACCTGACAGCGGTGGTCGGCGATTTGCATCCGACGCGGCACAAGGATCTCGTCCGCGCAATAAAGGCGTTCCATGCCGTGGAGTCTGTGGGGCTCGACCTAAAAGATGCTGAAGAATCCATCGCCTTCCTCCAAAAGATCGACCGGGAGGTCTCTGACGAGACCTTGGGCCTCGGTAAAGCGCTTCTCGTCCACGCGATCGTCGTCTACTCCCGCGCCACACACACCAAGGCAATAAACAGGTTCAATGTCGGGGTTATGGGCGGCTACGACCAGGCATTGAAAGCAAAACATGCCGAGGTCATAACTCTTCGTGACAAGTGCATTGCCCACTTCGGACCAGGCAAAGATCTTTGGCACGATGAGCGCGTAATCTACGTCGAGAAAGAAACGGAAAATGGCCTTCACCTGGTCCATCGCCGGACCAATTTTAGCGCGAAGGTGATAGCCGACCTTCATGACCTCCTGACGGCCGCGATCCGTCGAGGGAAAGAACTCGAAAGGGAGCGAGCCATTGATCTCGGCACCCTCATCACCGAAGCGGACAACGATGCCTGGGCTGCCATCGACCGACACCAATTTGATATGGCGGCTTTCTTTCACACCAAGGGCGTCGAGATTTGGCAAGACGGCGCTTTCTCGCAGGACCTTTGGGAGCGTGGCCCAACCAGGCGCTGAACAGTGAAAAGCACCATCACGCGATTACGTGAGCTTTAAGCCAGCACGGGCGGATGAAGACCGCCCGCGCTGAGGGCTCGGGCTACCGCGAGGCGAGCAGCGCCAACAAAGCGAACACCGATCCGACGAAGATATTTTCAGCCAGGCTGGCGATGCGATCAATTTTCGGCGGCTGGACATTTTTGGGCGCGAACTTGTGGAAAGCCATGGTCAGACCCGACCAGAGCAGCAGCATAGTCAATACGGAGAGGAGGGTGTCAGCGGTCATCTACAAGGAGCTCCTATAATAGGTGAGGAGCTCTTGGCGCACGCGCAGAGAACCTCACCTGGTGAAGGTGAAAGTTCCCGACGGGGTGCGCACTTGCAACTTGCGTACAGTCGAGACAGATAACGGGTTAGGGGTTGCCGCGCGCCGCATTGCAAGACTTCCGGCGCACATACTGCTAGTTATGGAGTGATATAGGGGCGAGCACCATTTCCGACAAGGACCAGGTCGCAGCCACCTTATTTTGCTTCCCTTGATGTCGCGACCCGATCGCCCGTTGGGCGGCCACCGCGCGCAGCGAAGGTCAAGGGCAGCCGGACGCTTGCTCGTCCTCCCGGAGCTTCATTGCGCAACGCTTGCGGCAAGCAAGTCCGATCGGCGAAGCCTTGCCCTTGACGGAAGCGAGCACGATGGCAGGCTCACTGTGCCAGCCCTGACAGGAAATTGGCGGCGTCGATGATGCGGTTCAATTGCACCGTGGCGGCAAGCTTGTGCAGTTTGAGTTCATTCCGATCGGCGCGACTTCGATCGGTCGGTGGCTCCTCATCGATAATGCGCTGAAGGACAGCCCGATCTATCTCGGCGAATGGTGGAGAGCCTTGCGATTTCCGAGGCGACTTTGGCCCAATGCCAGAAGCCTACACGATCGCCTGCTTTCGGCTGCGTGCCGCGGAATAGTAAGCACGAGGCCCGGTCTCCGTCGATCAACCGTCGGGCATCGACCTGCCAACGGCGCCAGATGTCGCGCCGTTGCTGGAGCCATCGAAAAAGCGCGCTGAGCATGACCTCCCAGTCGTCCGAGAGGATACGCATTCATGCCGCCAGCGTGAATGTGTTCCGCGCCAGCATCTTTCTTACATATGCGTCCCATTTCTTCATCGCTGCGCGCTTCTCAGGCATGTAGGTCCAGCGATCGTAACTCTTCGAACTGACATCCTGCAGCGCATGGTTCTGCAGGCGGTCGCGGATTTCCTTGGAGATGCCGGCTTTGCCCGCGAGGGTCTTGAAGGTCCTTCGCAGGTCGCGGTTGGTCGCGTAGGGTATGACTCCGCGGTCCCGTTGCCGCCAGACGAAACTGTAGAGCGAGCCGTGGCTGACCGGCCGGGATGGATCGTTCGCCGATGGGAAGTACCAGCCATATTCGTTCGGAGTGATCGACGCGATGAGTTCTGCAGCCAGGGACGGTACGGGCGCGGCGTGCGGCTGATCGTTCTTCGTCTTCGACCAGTCTATTATCTTTTCGGCCGCATCCCATTGTTCCACATGGAGACGTGCGATCTCTTCAACCCGCTGGCCGGTGAGCATGATGAGTTGGATTGCGCGCGGATAGGAGGGGTGGACCGGAACGTCAGGGCAGTCGAGCCACCAATAGAGACGGGCGAATTCGGCCTCATCGAGCCAGCGTGTGCCCCGTACCTTCGGCTCGGTCGGAATCGCGGAAGCGGGATTGAACGGAATGCGGAACCGGCGCGGTGATGAGTTCCGATAATCGTGTTCGGATTTCATGCCCCAGCTATAGGCGGCGTGGACATAGCTTCTGACGTGGTCCGCCATGGCGCGGGCGCCGCGCTCATAGATCGGCCGGATCACCTCCACAATTTCCTCAGGGTCAATTTCGCGGGCAAGGCGGTGGCGGCCGAGCGTGTTGGCGATTTTGTTGAGACCCTTTTCTGTCTCTTTCCAGGAGGGCTTGCCCGCGCTCTTGAGGGCGGCGACATAGCCTGAGAAAAGGTCTTGGACAGTTCCGGCCCGTGCGTCGGTCGCGATCTTGATGCTCCGGCCCTTCTGAATAAGTCTTGCAAAATCGCGGTCGAAAATCTCGCGCGCCGTGGCGAGGGACATCGACGGGTAGGATCCGATCTTCTTTTTTACGCGCTTCTTGTCGCGCCATTGTTGCGCCATCCAATCGGCCGTCACGCGAGTCGGTATGGGCTTGAGAATGAGTGAGTATGAGCCGGCCGGTGCCGTGCCCGTCGCCATCAACAAGCGTTTCCTGCTTTCCACTTTGTTCGATCCGCCTGATTGCGGCGCGTATTTCTCCGTCTGAAATAATCGGCATGCTTGTTCTCCCTTGGGTTGAGAGTGGGCTTTGCCGACGGATGAGGAGTGGGGTTTATACCCACCAAAAAGAAGGGTCGGCAACTGGGGTCTGAAGGGGTTTTGATCCCCCTAAAGGCACCTCGAATCTGCCACGCTAACCGGGTTTACGACAAGCTAGAAAATAGAGATGAATCAGTGTGATAGAGCGTGATCCTGCGGGATCGAAACGGGCGCTTGGGGGTGGTGATGAACCAGTCCTTCCGCGACCTGGCTCTGTACTTCAGGCCGCGGCGCGAGCGAAGCGTGCCGCGGGAGCCAGCAAACCCATGAAAAATGATCTGCTACAGCAGCCAAGCAATGGGCTCGCATCGATCAACGAGCATCGACCTTCAATTTCCTCGCCTATCAACAGTGTCAGGCCAGCCGGATCGCAGATGGGAGATGAGCCCGCCATGAACGATAAACCTGCCATTCTCGAACTGAGAAACGTCAACAAGTCCTTCGGACCAATCGACGTCCTGCACGACATTTCGCTGACGGTGCGCGCTGGCGAAGTTCTTTGTCTGCTCGGTGACAACGGCGCCGGCAAGTCGACCCTCATCAAAACGCTCGCCGGTGTCCACAAACCCACCAGCGGCCAGATATTGATGGACGGTCAGCCGGTTACCTTCTCTGGACCTCGGGAGGCCCAGGCACAAGGAATCGCTACAGTGCACCAGTTCGGCGGCACCTTCCCGCTGATGAGCATCGGGCGGTCCTTTTTCGTCGGTGAAGAGCCGACCAAAGGCTGGGGACCGTTCAAGATCTACGACCGCAAGCGCGCCAACGAAATCGCGGTGAAAGCGGTACGCGATTTCGGAATCACCCGCATCTGCACGGCACCGGTCTCGGCGAAGGCGGTATTCCTATTGTGAAGTCCGAAGTCGAGACCGGCCCTATGTGGCTGAAGGCGCGGGACACCTTGAACCGTATCTGCGACATGGCCGAGGCCGAAGATGTCGTCTTCACGCTTGAAAACCTGAACCTGCTTGACCACCCGGGCTGCCGCTTCGGCTCAACGGCAGCGGTGCTGGCATTGGTGTCATCGATTAATAGACCCCAACTGCGGATCAACCTCGACCTTTATCACACTCAGATCGGCGAGGGCGATATCGTGCGCTGGTGTCAGAAATGCCTGCCCTTCATCGGTGAGGTGCAGGTGGCTGATAATCCGGGTCGTTGCGAGCCGGGAACAGGCGAGATGAACTGGCCCTACATCGCGAGAGCTCTGTTCGACATGGGGTATCGCGGGCCGGTGGGTCTGGAAGCCTTTGCCCAAAACGATCCGGAGGCAGCGCTGGTTGCTTTCCGACGGGCTTTTACCGTGTGAGCCATGCGGGGATGCTCATCGGCACGACGGGGCGGGCGTCATGATCAAGGGCTGCCCTGTCCGACCATGCTTTCCGATCGAGCGCTGCTCGCAGATTCATTTCAAGTTCACCTGACCTGCAGTGGAGGCTGATTATGGCCATGTATCACAAGCGCCCTCATGTCGAGGATATCCGAAAGATGAAGAGGAATGGACAGAAGATCTCCATGCTCTTCGTCAGCACGCCCGACGAGGCAGCCGCCGCTGCCGCGGCAGGCATTCACATGCTCTCCATAGAGGGCCGATACTTTGACCAGGAAATGCGACAGGCAGCCGGCGACTGTTTCGTCCAGGTCGGTCTGCCTTACGGCGGCTGGGGCAGCTTTGCTGGCCGTCCGCTGGCTACGGCAGAGGACTATCTGCGTGCGGCTTTCCACTTTGCTGGCATTGGTGGCGACGCCTTCTACTGCTCCGCGTCCTACGACATCCAGAAGGCGCTCTGCGACAACCACCTCCCTGTCGTCGGGCATATCGGCCTAATCCCTTCGTACATCACTTGGACGGGTTGGCGCGCAGTCGGAAAGAGCGCGGAAGAAGCGATCCGCCTCTGGCAGCACACCCAGAAACTCGAGGAGATAGGTGTCTTCGCGGCGGAACTGGAAGTCGTGCCCGACCGGGTGGCCAAGTTCCTGTCCGAAAACTCGTCGCTGATCATGCTCGGCATGGGCGCCGGTGAGCATGCAGATGCGCAGTACCTCTTTACGGAGGATGTCTGCGGTTATGGCAAGAACCATAAGCCGCGGCACGGAAAAGTCTACCGAAACCTCGGCCCTGAGCTGCAGAAGATCCAGGACGAGCGCGTGGCGGCTTTCAGAGAATACAAGGCCGACGTCGATTCCGGCCGGTACCCCGGTTACGAGCATACTGTTCCGATTGGGGATGCCGAGTTCGACACGTTCATGCAAGCAGCCAAACGGTGACCACCATGAGCGTGGGGCGAAGAGATCTCTCACGGCCGGGCGGTAGACAGTTCGTAGTAGGCAACAGTGCGACGCCAACGCTTGACGAAATCAAAATGCAAATTGCGAAGAGGGAACTCATACTTCCGGCGAAGTTGGAAACTGTTGCCCGGGTGATGTTTGCGGAGCCGGATTATGTCGCTTTCGAGAACGCCGCCGCGATTGCACGCCGGTGCCAAGTGTTCCCGCCAACCTTATCCCGCCTCGCGCCGCGCCTGGGCTTTAGGTCCTTCAAGGAAATGCAGAATTGCTTCCGAAGTTATATCCTAGGTCGAAGAAACCAACCCAAACCAAGCTGACGAACGGTCCCATTGTAGTTGAGTCTCGGCAGACCTGCCCGGCGTATTGCGCCACAGCCTCGCGATCACCGGATTTGGCCTGGCTGGAGTGCCGGAGCCGAGGTTTGCCGGGTAGTTAGCAGTCCCTACCGAGCGCGGGAATCCTTTGGCGTTCCATTGAGCACTGTTGGAGTGCTCGCTACGCATTCCGGCTCCGCGCGCAAATGGCCAAGGTGCGTAGTAACGACGGATAGTTCCGGATAGAAATCGGATGGCGGATGGCAGATAGTAAAATAAAATCAGTCATTTGCGGGAGACCGTGTGCAAAAATCGCACACGAAAGTTCTGCTTCTCTTCTTTTTTCGGACGCTCTTCTGCCGCCGACTTGACCGTTGCTGTGCAGATGTTCGCCGGGATCGTCCCCGCGCTGGTTCGACACCTTCGACGAAGCAATTGATGAAGGCATAGGATACGTCCTGATGCTCCTTCTCCTGCGGGAAGGAGTTGGGGACCGGAAGAGACGCGTTCAGTCCGCCCATGTCCATCTCGCGCGTTGTCACTTCGCGGGTCGGATCAAAGCGGGTATCCTGCAGTAATACGACGTGAGACAGTCTAGGATAAACCGGCGCGGGAGACCGAGAGGCCCAGGTTCTCCAATATTGATTCGTGACTCGCGGCACCGAGGTTGCGGGATCTCCATGCCACTTGCCGGAGACGGCTTTCCTGCCCTGGTCGGCACAAGCGCAACGTTGCGACCGCGCGATCGGTGCTTCAGTCGGCATGAAGCCCGTCAGCAGCGACAAACGATGCGATCAACCAAACGCATGAAACTCACCGGTACATACATCGGCTACTTGGGTTTCTCCTCAAGCTTTTCATCCCCGAAAGAATTGCCTCCCAGGTGCGGCTCGATATCCGAAGCTTGACGATTCTATCCCACATCCGCCTCACGTCCGCACCCTCAGCGCCTGCTCCAGCCTGTCGGCAATCTGTGTGACGATATAGGCAATCACCATATAGATCACGACGGCAATCACGAAGGCTTCGAGGTAGTAGTAGTTCAGCGCGGCGGTCAACTGGGACTGGGCGAAGATATCGACAACCTCGATGGCGAATCCGAGAGAAAGGGCCTTCATGATGACCATCATCGAAGTTGTCAGGTCAGGAATTGCCGTGAGGGCCACCTGGGGAAACAGGATACGTCGGAACAGTTGGCCGCTCGTATAGCCCAGCGAATGGGCTGCGTCCGACTGACCGGTGTCGAATGCATTCAGGGCTCCCTTGATAATCTCCGATTGGAACGCAGCGACACAGCCGGTAATCGCAACTACAAGGATGACCCAATTGGGGGTTTCGTGGGCGTTGAAGTTGATCCCGAGCAATGAGAACAGGAACTGGAATGCGGGCGGCAGACCGAAATAGGCGAGGAAAATCACGATGACCATCGGAACGCCCTTGAAGACGATCTTGTAAGTCATGATGAGCTCTCGCAGCACCGGCACCCGTCTGTATTCGATAAGCGCGAATATGCTGCCGACTATCGTCGACAGGACGAAAATCATGAGCGCCATTCCAATCGTCACGGGTACGGCACTCAGAATTTCCTGCGTGTCCTGGAGCAAAATATCGGTATCAAACATGGTTGAATACCCTTACGTCAGACGCTCGCGAGGAGCTCATTCTTGATCGGAGTTGTTGTCGTCGCCTCAGGCGCTTGCATCGGTGATCGAAGCTCGAAGAAGCGCACGATGAGCCATGCGACCAGGCACATCAGCGAATAGATGACCGCCAGGACGAGGTAGGTTTCGAACTGGAACTGGTTGTAGTCGCGCTCCATGATCAGATGCGCAGTCGCCATGACATCGGCCGCCCCGATGTACATGACCAGCGCAACATTATGGATCAGGTAGATGATGGAGTTCCCATAGCCCGGCAAAGCGAAGTGCACCGCTTGCGGGCCGACGACCCGAGTAATTTTCTGTCGGAACGTATATCCAAGGCTGTCGGCCGCATCGTGCTGGCCGCGATCGACGGCCATGTATGCAGGCCGCATGACTTCCGACAGATAGCCGCCGTGGTAGAGGCTCAACCCCACCATGGCAGCCATCGTCGCCGAAATAAAATCTTTGGCGCCGAACAGGATCACCATCAGCGGAAGCCCATAAAACGCGACGAACAACTGCAGTACGACAGGAACACTCCGGGCATAGGACACGTAGAGGTCCACCAGGTGACTGATGACTGGCACTCTGCGGACCCGGAGGGTTGTCGCGATGAGAGCCAGGCAGAACCCGGAAATGAGGGCTGTAAACGTGATGGCGAGCGTCAGCGGCAGTGCCGAGAGCAACTCGGGAATCATAGCAGATACATCCACTTTGAACGCTCCTTCTTGCAATTCAGCCTTGCCGCTGACTAGCGAATATGGTCGTCGACGGCCGTGCTATTTCATGTACTGGACGATGCCCTCGCCGAACCACTTCTGCGAGAGCTTTTCGATCGTGCCGTCGTCTTTCAATTCCTTGAGAACCTTGTTCACATCGTCGGCCAGAACCTTGTTCTCGTCAGATCTGTGTATCAGCATGTAGGTGTTGTTGCTGAACACTGGTTCGGACGCCACGATATCGAGTTTCTTTTGCTCGATGACGGTCTGCTCACCGAGATTCGACGGCAGGACGAGAGCGTCGAACTTGCCATTCTGAACTTCGTCAAGCCGGTTCGGGTAGGGAATACCGGCACTCGACGCCGTAACATCGAGCTTGTATTGCGGGTTTTCTTTCTGCCAATTCATGATGAACTTGTAGGTTCCACCGCCGGCCGTGGTCGGAACGATCCTCTTGCCGACCAGGTCTTTCATTTCCTTAATGCCGCTGTCTTTCTTGCTGTAAATCTTCATCAGGCTGGCGCCCATAGGATTTTCCGGAATGAGGAACTGCTTGGCGCGCTCGGGCGACTTGTAGTAGCCACCGACTGCGATGTCGTACTTGCCCGTGGCGAGGCCAGTTTCCTGCGCGATATCCGAGACACCTTCCATCTCGAACTTGTATTGCGGCAGCTTTGCGTTGATCGCCCTCAGGAGATCGGGCTCATAGCCTTGCGGCTCGACGCCGATCGCGCCCCATGCCAGCGGCTTGGATTCGGCAGATGTCGCGATCTTGATCGTCCGGACCGTTTCGCCGTGACTGATCACCACGGTTGCAAGGGCGATTGCGATGCCGCCGGCAACAGCCAAGGCAGCGCGGCGGGACAAACTGGATGTGATTGCAGACATTTCTTAGGTTCCCTTCTTGTTGAGCTATTGAAAAGCGAGTTCTGACTGCAGAAATTGAGCAAGTCGTGGGCTGGAAGGCGCATCGAAGATGTCAGCCGGGCTGCCATCGGCGGCGACCACGCCACGATCCATGAAGACGATCCGGTTGGAGATGTTCTTTGCGAATTGCATCTCGTGGGTCACAAGCAGTGAAGTGATCCCTGACGAGGTGACATCCTTGATCACCTTCAGGACTTCACCGACGAGTTCGGGATCCAGCGATGAGGTCGGCTCATCGAAGAGTATCACGTCGGGACGAACCGCCAGGGCGCGCGCGATGCCGGTGCGCTGGAGCTGGCCGCCCGACAGCTGGGAGGGATAGCTGTCCCGCTTCGGGGTGAGGCCGACCCGCTCGAGCTCCCGTAAGGCGATCTCCCGCGCCTCGTCCGCGGACTTGCCCTGCACGACGACCAGGGGATCCATCACGTTCTGGAGGACCGTCATGTTTTTGAAGACGTTGAATTGCTGAAAGACCATCGCCGTTCGCAAGCGGATCGCCTGGACAGCGGCCTTGTCGGCACGCTGGTAATCCATCCGAATCTGATCGAATGCGATGGTTCCTGAGGACGGCTTGGCCAGGTAGTTGATGCATTTCAGCAACGTGGTCTTGCCGGTGCCGCTGGGGCCGATGATCGACACCACGTCACCCCGCTTTACCGAGAGATTGACGCCGTTCAGAACCTGCGTGCTTCCGTAAGACAGCTTTACATCTTTGAGTTCAAGCATTGCTGGTTAGCCCTTCGGAAAGTGTGAGACGGACTGCTTTGACCGTATGCGACATCATCACCCGCTCTCCGCATGGCCGAGAACGTGCATTAGCCGGTTTGCCCAGCCGAAAATCGATATGGCGTGGATCAGGTCGATGATCTCGCAGTCATCCATGCCGACTGATCGAAGCGCCGCGATATCGTCTGCCGTCGCTTCCGACGGCGCCGCCGACAGGCGGCGGGCAAAACTGTAGATTGCCGCATCGCGCGGGCCGAGCGCTTCGGGTTTGTCGAGATACAGCGCGGTGACGACTTCGTCGCTCTTGGTCAGCTCTGCATGCCTGCGGGCGTGAACAACGGCACAGAATTTGCAGCCATTGACGATCGAGGCACCCAAGGCGCCAAGCTCGCGGTCGGGACGGGCAAGCCCGCCTTCGACATACATGATCGCGTTGAACAGAATCGTGCGGGCAAGATAGCTCTCTGGGTCATGCGCAAGGGTGCGCACATATTCCGAAACTTTCTTGGCCGATGGCGTGACCTTCATCGCTTCAAGCTGTTCCGGCGTGGCCTCGGATAGCTTGACCGGCGCGATGTACGGATGCCAATTCAATGGCTTTAGACGAACCGAGGAAATCATGTCGACCTCATCAGGCGCAAGCCGGTCGCCACCCGTGTCTGGAAGTTGACAAAGGCAATCAGCTCGGAGAGCGCGACAATTTGAGGATTGTTCAATCCGGCCTTGGCGAGGCGGGCAATATGGCTCGCTTCCGCCTTTTTCGGCGTCAGGGTGATCAGGTCAACATGGCGGACGATGGTCGCCAGGGGTTCCTTCAAATCCGTTTTCCCCTGGGCCAAGGCCAGGAGCTGTTCAGTTGGACCGAGCTGAGCCAGCTGCACATCATATTCGGCCACCAGGACGGGATCGGCGTTCAGGGCGGCCATGCGACGGGCCAGAGCAGCACGCAAATTCGGCGCCAGCCCCTGATCGGTTGCCGGGTGCAGCACCGAGAGGCGACATTCCTCCGCCCCTTGCACGAATTCCGGCCGAAATCGCCGTGCGGCGAAAAGGGCATCGTCCGGGGAAATACCGGCGGCCTTGTCCATTGCGTCGATCACAGCGCGGCCTCCTTCTGCAACAAGGGGGTTGAATCGACCCATTCGTCGCCCAGGAGTTCGGGCGTGTCGTAGGCGATCAGATTGGCGAAGTGGGTTTCGACATCCTCGGCAAACAGCGATGCGGCAATGCCGCGGACCAGACGGTCGGCACCGGCGCTGACGGCCGGGATATCGCCGGAGACCTTGCCGTGCGTCAGCATGGCGGCGTCGTTGAAGCAGTGGATATGTGCCAGCATCGGGCAGGAGCCGGGAACGCGTTCCCGAAACTCGAAGGCGGGACCGAGATCCGGCGCATCGGACATGCCTGCACGAGCCGGCCCCATATCCGGCGTATATCGGCCATCCGACCAAATGCGGATATGTGGGGCGATCGCCGCGAATTCCGAGCGGCCGTTGAAGTCGTTTAAGAAGCCGGTTGCCGCGATCAGAAAGTCGAAGCGCATCGGCCCCTGCGTGGTTTCGACCAGCAGGGCCCCTGCCTCCTCCTTCACCGCAACTATGCCGCAGTCGAGAAAGAACCGAGCATTCGCGTGGCCAGACACGCGAAGCGTCGATGAACGCGGCGGCGGCGTCTGGGTGGTGGCGGTGTAGTCGAAGAACTTCCACTTCCAGGCATCGGGCAATTCATGCATGCCGAGTACAACACCCGGGCTGCCGATGCCGGTCAGCTTGTTGATGCGCGGCATCTCCTTGCGCCGGATCAACATGTCGACAGAGCCGGCGCCCGCCTCGAGTGCCGTTGCGGCATTATCCATGGAAGAGGCACCGGCGCCGATAACTGCCACACGCTTGCCTTTCAGCGCATCGAAATCGATGTCGTCGGCAGAATGGGCCCAATAGGCGCGATCGATGCCGTTGAGGAAATCGGGTACGGCAAAACCGCCCAAACCGGACCGACCGGTGGCCAGAACGAGACGACGGCTGAGAACCCGGCCGGTTTCCGCGCCCTCGATGTCGATCGCAATCAGATCTCCAACGGGTGCCAGTCCGGTCATGCGCACGCTATTGCGCACAGGCAGACCGAGAACCTTGCGGTACCAGACCAGGTAGTTCATCCACTGGCCCTTGGGAATTTTGTCCAGCGACCGCCAGGCCTCAACGCCCCATTGCGCCGTGAACCAGGCGCGGAACGTCAATTGCGGCAGGCCGAGCGACGGACCGTTGAGCGTCTTCGGCGACCGGAGCGTTTGCATGCGGGCAAACGTTACCCATGGTCCTTCGAGCCCGGCCGGAGCCGCATCGTAGGCGACGACGTTGGTAATCCCGGTAAGCACCAGCTTTGCAATGGCTGCAAGTCCGCACATGCCAGCGCCAATGACAACGACATCACGGACCGGGGCGCCCTCATGCATGCGTGTGGGGACCCAAGCCTTGGCAGGCAGCTCAAGCAAGTCGAGATCCTGCGCGAGTTGGGCTTCCATCGCGGCAAGGCCTGTCGATGCTGCCGGGGTAGGAGTATGCTTCATATTCCAGTTCCGTTATTTGTGCCCGACGCGGGATCGTTCACCAATTGGCTGGCCAAGGCCGGATCGAGTTTCTTGAAGCCGACGATCGATCGTTCAGCCACCGCTTCGACCGCATCCATCAGCGCCTGCGCGACTGGGCGAAGGGGACGTTTTGCGGCAGCCACAACCCCCCAATAAAAGAGAACGGTCGCGTCAATCGGGCGGATGGCGACCCCAGGCAAGGCCACGCCATAGGCGGTGAGGGGATCAATGACAGCGGCAACGCCGGTCCGGCGCACAAGCTGCAACGCGCCATAGGCAGTATTCGTCCGGATCACTGGCCCGGTGTCGATGCCCCTGGCGGCCAATGCCTTGGAGACGTGCAGTTGAAAACGCAGCGGGTTGAGCAACGTAGCGACGCGACGGCCGGCAAAGGCCGAAAGCGGTATGACATCAAGTTCTGCCAGCGGATCGTCCTCCCGCACGGCGGCAACATCGGGCGCCGAATAGAGCCGCAGGACATCCAGACCGGGCGTATCGAGCGGCAGGCTTGAAAAGCCGATCTCGGCACGACCGCTGCGCACTTCCTGGGCGACGATGGAGGGAAGAAACTGTCCGAGATGTGTCTCGTGCGGAAGCTCGACACCCTTGAGCTCGGCCATGGCCGTCGGGATTAGGCCAGTGCCGATCGCAGAGGTTGTGACAATCTGCAGGATCCGACCCCGGCCGGCGGCGATCATCTTGGCCCGCGCCGCGAGTTCGGTGAAGGACATCAGCAGTCGCCGCGCTTCTTCTTCAAATGCGGCACCCTCTTCAGATAGCTGCACCCGTCGACCGACCCGGTGCAGCAATTCGAAGCCAAGTTCGGCCTCAAGATCCTGAATGGTGCGTGTCACCGCAGGTTGGGAACGCCCGAGCATGTCAGCCGCCTTGGTAATGCTGCCGCTGGCAGCAACCGCAAGGAAGGTCTGAAGGTCCCGAGTTTCCATATTCTCCCTACATGTGAAATCCGTATGATTGACATCGTCTCATTCATTTTTGATATATGTCAAGCGGAAACTAATGTTCGCAGCGGCGCTTGCCGCTCAGAGCCGGAGCCCTTGGTCGAAACGGCTGGGGGCAACTGACGTGACTCCAATTCGGAACCTCGTGATGAAAAAACTTGTAGGCGGGGACGGCAAGGATTCTCGAACCATAAAGCCTGCAACAGGAGGAATGTTATGCGCGTGAGTATTCTGGGCGCCGGAGCAATTGCCTATGGCCTTGCGGCCTATTTGGCACAATCGGGACACTCACCAACACTTTGGTCACCGTCGGGACACCGCACCAGAACGTTGGCTACTGGCGAATTATTGAAGGCGACGGGTGATATCGAGGCGACGGTGCCGGTGCGCATTGCCAAGGATTGTAGAGATGCTATCGACCACGCGGACGTGGTGGTGATCGCGCTTCCGGCTTACGGCCACAAGATGGTGATGGACGCCGCCGTCCCTCATCTGGCAGATGGAATTCCGGTCATCGTCAGTTCGCATAGTTCGTTCGGGGCTCTGTATCTTCGGAAGCGGTTGACGGAGCGCAAGGTCAGGTTGCCGATCGTCGTTTGGGGCACAACACTACTGACTGGTCGCCAGCTCGGATCAACCGAAGTCAATGTCACTTCCATTCGCCAGAAGCTTGACGTTGCGACGCTGCCTTTCGATGCGCTCGACCAAGGGTACGAGCTTTGCACGGCCTTGTTCGGCGATCGTTTCGTCAAGCGGGATGGTCTGCTGGCGATTGCGCTCAGCAACCTCAATCCGCAGAACCATCTGGGAATTGCCCTTCTCAATCTCACACGCATGGAGAAGGCCGAGCAGTGGAGCCAGGGGGGGAATGTCACTCCTGCCGTTGGCCGCTTTATCGAGGCTCTGGATGCCGAACGGTTGGCCATAGCTGCCCATTTCGGTATCGCGGTTCGTACCGTCCAGGAGCATTTTTCATTGTCGTTCCACGTCCCCATGAGCACTGTTTCGGAAATGAACCAGGAGATGGATCGTCAAGGCCGCGGCGGGTTTGGCCCGACAACCATCGAGAGCCGCTATATTCTCGAGGATGTTCCGTTCGGCCTGCTAGCGACTGCCGTTCTGGGGAAGATCAGCGGGAATCCGGCGACACTCCATGAATCCGGAATTTCCATCTTGTCGGCGGCTTATGGCCGGGATCTCAAGGCCGACAATGATATTCTTCCTGCGCTCGGCATCGAGGGAATGGCAAAAGCGGATCTCGAAAACCTTTGCCTCAACGGGTTTTAACAGTGGATTGCAGCATCGGCCAATACAAACAAAGCCGATCGTCTAGGATGTTATCAACGCATCGGCCGACGCGCTCACAGCGGATACCAATCCAGTTGTCGGCAAGCGTCGGGGATCGATTTTGGCAGAATGTGCGAACAAAATCGACATAGAGACATTGAACTCGTCAAGGCCGACGAGTTCAATTACTTAATTCAGAATCTGGCTAAGAAACAGCTTGCTGCGTTCGTGAAGCGGGTTTGTGAAGAACTCGACCGGAGTGTTGGTCTCGACAATCTCGCCCTGGTCCATGAACACAACGCGGTCCGCAACCTGGCGGGCGAATCCCATCTCGTGGGTGACGCACAGCATTGTCATGCCATCACCGGCCAATGACGCCATTGTATCTAGCACCTCCTTGACCATTTCGGGATCAAGTGCCGAGGTCGGCTCGTCGAACAGCATAATTTTTCGGGTTCATGCAGAGTGAGCGAGCAATGGCTACCCGCTGCTGCTGGCCGCCAGAGAGCTGACCGGGATATTTGTGCGCCTGATCGAGAATCCCCACGCGCTCGAGATAGTGGATGGCCGTCTGTTCAGCTTCATTGCGCTGAAGTCTGCGCACCCAGATCGGCGCCAATGTCAAATTCTCCAACACGGTCAGATGCGGAAAGAGGTTGAAATGCTGGAACACCATGCCGACGTCGCGGTGGATTTCATCGATCTTCTTCAGATCGTTCGTTAGCTCAGTGCCATCTACGACGATATGACCTTTCTGATGCTCCTCCAACCGGTTGACGCAACGGATCATCGTCGACTTGCCAGAGCCAGACGGTCCACAGATCACCAGCTTTTCGCCGCGACGAACGGTGAGATTGATGTTCTTCAAGACATGGAAGGTCCCGTACCACTTGTTGACGCCAATCATCTCGACGGCAGCCATCTCGGCAGTAGAAGATCCAGGTTCAGCATGTCGCGTGCGAGGAGTGGAAGACAACATGTTCTTGTTCCTAGTGCGATGTCGGACCGCGCCGTTCGAGGAAGTCGGCGAAACGGGCGAAGGAGAAGGAGAGCGCAAAGAAGATCGCGCCGATGAAGAGAAAGGTCTCGGCCGCCGGCGATGGCCATTCGGGATCCGCAAGCGCTGCCTTGCCGGAACTGATCAAGTCGAACAGGCCCACGACGAGGACAAGACTGGTGTTCTTGATCATGACGATGATGGTGTTGGCTAACGCAGGGATGGCCACGCGGATGGCCTGTGGCAGGATAACGAGGTAATGGGTGCGCCAGAAGGGAAGGCCGAGCGCGGCGGCGGCCTCGTATTGCCCATTGGGGATAGCCTGTAGCCCGCCGCGGATGACCTCGGCCAGATAGGCCGCCGCAAAAATGGTCAGAGCAACCAGCGCGCGCACGAATTTGTCGGGCAGCAGCGATTCCGGCAGGAAGAGCGGCATCATGATCGATGCCACGAACAGGATAGATAAGAGGGGAAGGCCGCGCACTGATTCAATGAGTACTACCGCGCCGATCCGCACCGCAGCCATTGAAGAGCGTCGGGCCAGCGCAAGCAGGATGCCGACCGGAAAGGCGACGCCGATGGCAACGACGGTCAGTATCAACGTTACCGGAAGTCCGCCCCATGAGGACGTGGGGACCTCGACCAGGCCAAGGCCACCGCCCATCAACCAGACGATCAACGCGAATGCTGCCAACCAGAGCACGAGCAATCGGGGTCTCCAGCTCGCCGGGCGAACGGACCAGCCCAGCAGCGCCAGGATGAGTAGGCACACAATGGCGGGACGCCAGCGGTCATCAATCGGATAGATGCCGAACAGGAGTTGGCCGGACTTGGCGTATACGAAACTCCAGCAGGCTCCAGCCGCCGCACGACAGGCGTTCGGGTCGCGTTCGAACAGCACTGCGTCTATGACCAGCCAGCGCAGCACTGGCGGGACGGTGACCATCAGCAGAGTGCCAAACACCAGCGTCAATGCGGCGTTGAGAGGCGTACCGAATAGGAGCCCGGCAGTACGCTGCAGAACTGGGAAGCGAACACGTCGCTCCAGGGGCTCGACGGGTAACGGGAGAGAAACGGCCTTCATGATTATCGCTCCACGATGGCGATGCGGCGGTTGTACCAGTTGGCTGCGCCTGACATGGTGAGATTGAGGGCGAGATAGACGCCGAGAATGATGAAGACGCCTTCAATGGAATGGCTGGACTTGCTGATGGTTGTATTCATGACTGCAAGGAAATCCGGATAGCCAACCGCAATCGCCAAGGTCGAGTTCTTGACGACGTTGATGTACTGGCTGTTGAGCGGTGGCACGATTACCCGCAGCATCTGGGGGATGACGATCAGGCGCAATATCTTGCCGCGCGGAAGGCCAAGCGAATGGCCAGCGTCCCACTGGCCACGGCCGATCGACAGGACACCGCCACGCACGATTTCTGCTACGAAACCCGTTGTGTAGAGGGTCAATCCGATGAGGATCGTGCTGAGCTCTGGGGTCAGTTCTTTGCCACCTTCAAAGTTCGAACCGGTGAAGAGCGGCCAGTCGATGGTGAACCGCGCGTCAGCGAGCCAAACTCCTGCGGCGCCAACTGCCAGCACACTGGGCACGACGGCCTTCGGCGACCAACCTTTGCGTACTGCGATCCAGCCTGCGATAGCGAACGCGATGGCGCACAAGATCATGAGGAGACCGGTCATGCCTACGTCGATGCCAACGGCTGGCACCACGAAACCGCGCATGGAAGCATAGACGCCAGGCAGCGGGTTGAGCGCCTCGCCGACTGGCGGCAACATTTTCCACCACAGCGAATACAGGAAGATCAGAAGGACGATAGGGGGCGAATTGCGCGCCAGTTCCACCCACACGCGACATGTTCTCGCAGCCAGTGGGTTGCTGCTCAGCCGCGTGATGCCCACGATCAGTCCTAGAATGGACGAGAAGACGATGACCAGCGTGGAAATGAAGACTGTGTTGGTCAGCCCGACTACAATGGCCCAGTAGTACGGATCGCGCGACTTGTATGTGAGGATTGCCTCGGAGATGACGATCCTGGACGGCATGGACAAGAAGTCAAAGCCTATCGGGATACCGCGCGCCTCAAGGTTGGCGAAGGTGGTGCTGACGAGTAGCGCGGCGAACGCCAGGAAAGCAGTCGCCAAGGCGGCCTGAATGATGATTGATCTGGTTTTGGCGTCGCTCAACATGCTGACCTCGGATCCACATCGCTATCGGAAGCGAGGAGAGCGCCGGGCGCTCCCCTCGACGCGCCTCAATCCCACGGGAAAGGGTAGTTCAAGCCGCCATCTTTCCACAGGGCGTTCAAGCCGCGTTCGACCTTCAGCGGGCTATCCTTGCCAAGATTACGATCCCAAATCTGGGCGTAATTGCCGGTCTGCTTGATGACGTTGTAGACCCAATTGTCATCCAGCCCGAGGGGCTTGCCGAAGCCGGCTTCCTTGCCCAGCACTCGCTGGACCTCCGAATTGCCCCCAGCGAGCTTTTCGTCGATATTTTCCGACGTGATGTTGTTGGCCTCTGCCCAGAACAGGGCATTTATCGTCCATCGAACGATGTCGAAGAGCTGTTCATCGCCGCGCGCGATCGCCACGCCATTGGGCTCGGCAGCCTTTCCGACTTTGATGATGTCGTAATCGTTAGGATTCTTTGCGACCGAGGCACGCTGCCCTGCTGCCGCGGTTCCATCGGTGACGTAGGAATCGCAGCGGCCGCCGAAAAAGGCATCGCGGGCCTGGAGGGTCGAGTCGTAGTAGACCTTCTTCATCGAGATCCCGAACTCCTCCTCGGTTTCCTCGATCGCCTTCTCGGTCAAGCTGCCGCCGCCTTGAAGGCAGACAGTCTTTCCGTCGAGCAGCTTCGGCTCGGTGATTTTGTCCGCTTTGCGGACGAGGATGCCATCCGTGTCATAGAGGTTGATCCAGACGAAACGGACCACGGCATCGCGCGTGTAGGTGATCGTGGACGTGCGCGACAGAATGTCGATTTCTCCAGTCTGTAGCGCGGGAAGTCGCTGAGCGGCATTGAGCGGCACGTACCGGATCTTATCCTTGTCCCCAAGAATGGCGACCGCGAATGTACGACAGATGTCCGAATCGAAGCCGCGATAATACCCCTTTTCGTCGGGTCGAGAGAGACCGGGCACTCCCTGGCTCGCGCCGCAACTGACGTAGCCGCGTGCCTTTATCTTTTCGACGACGCTTTGCGCGGTCGCATTTCCCGCGCTTGACGCCAGGCCGACCAGCCCGATCGCTAAGGCGGCAAGCCATTTATGCCCTTCGCATTTCATATCCATTCCCCTTTCGTTGAAGTTGTTGTCATTCTGCAGCCTTGGCTTCGCCAACTGTGGTTCGTCGCGTTTCCGCAAAGTGCTCGAAGGCCTGTGACAAATCGGCGAGAAGGTCGCCGACGGCCTCCAGGCCGATAGAGAGCCGCCAAACTGGGCCAGGCTTAAGCCAGTCGAGGCCACTGCGGCCCTTTCGAGGATCACTGACTGAGATCAGCGAATGCACCCCACCCCAGCTTGCACCTAGCCTGAACAGTCGCATGCGACGCAGGGCCTCGGATTGGTGGGGCGCTAGTTCCGGCTGCAACACAAACGAGAAGACACCTGCCGATCCGGCGAAGTCACGCTTCCAGGTCGAGTGGCCGGGATGGTCGGGCTCACTCGGATGCAGGATCTGCGCAACCTCGGGACGCTCCGACAGCCACGATATGATGTTCTGCGCGGTGCTGTCAGCTTGGCGCATGCGCACCGGCATGGTCATCAGGCCACGCTCGCACAATGCGCAATCCTCCGGCGAAACGCCGTAACCGAGAAAACGCGCGGTATCCTTTAACCGCCGGAACAAGGTCTCGTCGTTCATCGCCACCGAGCCCATCAGCAGGTCGCCGTGGCCGCCAGCATGTTTGGAAAGTGCCTGCATCGAGATGTCGACACCATGCTTGAGTGGTTTGAACAGCAAGTGTGAGGCCCAGGTGTTGTCGACCGCGACAAGCGCGCCAGCCTCGTGGGCCGCAGCCGTGATTGCCGGCACGTCCTGTACCTCGAAGGTCGCGGAACCCGGCGATTCCACCCAGACCAGCTGCGTCCTGCCATCGATCAACGCCGAAATGCTTCCATCGAGCTTGGGGTCGTAGGTCACCGTATCGATGCCAAGGGGAGCGAGAAGGCGGGCGGCCATTTCGCGTGCCGGCCCATAGAACGTCTCCGGGATCAGAACCCGATCGCCACCATGGCAGACGGCCATGGTCGTCAGCGTTATGGCCGCCATTCCGGAAGGGACGACGAGCGCCCGAGATCCACCTTCCAGTGCAGCGATATGGTCTTCCAACTGGCGGCTGGTCGGAGTCCCGTAAAGTCCGTAACTGAAGCCATCGTACAGTCGATCGACGCGGCGCTCGAAGGAATCCAAATCGTCGAAGACGACCGTGGAGGCGCGTTCAACTGGCATCGCCAACGACTTGAATGGCTCCTCCGAGCGCCTGGGAGGATGGATATGTGAAGTGTCGTCGTGTCGGGTCATGGGCGGACTTTAACTGGCTCGCCCATTGCCATCTATGACCGTGGCGATAAAGGTAATCCACTTTTGATATGGAACGCCAATGAACCCGCGCGACATCGATGTGTTCAACGCAATCATGATCACGGGTGGCGCCGGAGCAGCGGCGACGCTGCTGGATACTTCGCAGCCCGCGATAAGTCGCTCTCTGACGAAGCTGGAATCGGAGCTCGGTTTCAAGCTGTTCGACCGTATCCGCGGCAGGCTGGTGCCGACCCGGGAAGGAGAACTTTTCCACATCGAGGTAAAGGCCAATCTGGTGGGGTTGGGTCGGCTCAAGCTGCGCGCGGCCCAGATCAAGGAAGTCGGGACGGGGACGATCCGCGTTGCCAGCCTCTCGGCACTCGGCCACGGTCTGGTGCCACGTGCCATCGCGGCTTTCTCGAACAAACATCCACAGGTTCGCATCAGCTATCAGGTGCGCACGTCCAACGTCGTGCGCGATCTGGTGGCATCTGGCAGTTTCGACATCGGTCTCGCTGCCGACGAGATCGACACGACAGGCGTTCTGCACAGCATCTTCACCACCCCGCGCGCTGTCTGCGTGATGCCGAAGAACCATCGGTTGGCCCGCAAGCCCGTGGTCAGGCCTGCTGATCTTGAGGGTGAGGCGTTCCTGGCACTGTCGCCGGAAGACACGGTGCGGCTCGCCATGGACAAGATCTTTGCCGAGCATCGTGTGCGGCCGCGCGTCTTGATCGAAACACCTTACGGTCTGACCATTGCGATCCTTGCCGCGAAGGGCATGGGTATCGGTCTGGTCAATCCTTCCGTCATTGCCGACCGCATGATCGACGGCATCGTCGCCAAGCCATTCGAGCCAGCCGTGCATTTCCGAGCACTGATTTTGCGCCCGCCAGACGGCATCAACTCGACGTTGACAACCGATTTCATCGCCGAGCTTTATGCAGCGCGCAATGCGCTGTCGAGCGAGGTCTAGGCGAAGGAACTATCGCATTTGTGAGCCCAACCCCAGCGACCGCCCCAGGTGTTTGGTGATGGCCTTGAATTCGTCGATCGACTGACCCTGGTCTCGATCCAGCATGCCGTATCAGGCCACAGAATAGTAGACAGCTCAAGCCAGAGCTTGAATCTCACGGCCCCACGCTCTCGGGTTGCGTCAGGTTTTAATTGCGTGTGTTCGCTGAACGAGAGATTTCGCTTGCCGCATAGTTGTCGGCCCTGCTCCTTGCCCTAATGGAGGCTATCGAACTCACTCAAAGTCCGCGCGGCTGGTCTCTTCCCGAATGGATTTCAGCACTCTTGCCTGAAGCTCCAGGACATCGCGATCATGCTGAATGCCGGTCGGCCGCGGCCTGACGGCAGGCACCGTAATGCACTCCTTGATACGACCCGGGTTGAGGCCCATGACGAAGATGCGGTCGGACAGATAGACCGCCTCCTCGACATCGTGCGTGACGAAGATCACGGTCAGGCGATGCTCCTGCCAGATCTGCATCAAGAGCTCCTGCATCTGGCCACGGGCTGGCTGATCCGCCGCTTCATCGACCCGGATGCACAAGATCAACTCAAACCGGAGAACGGCCATGAAACGGCTTCTGACGGTCGCTGCTCTTTTGGCGGCAGGCAGTTTGGTTACGATGCCAGGCGCAGCCGCCGACGACGCTGCGATGATCAAGAGCGCTGAATCCGCTGCACCTCCTGCCGTGGCAAGCGGCGCTGCCGTCTACGCCGCGGATGAAAAGGGCGCATGCTCGATTGGTCGAGGCTACTCCAGAGATCAATAGCACCATTGCCGCTCCGCCCACTGAGATTCGACTGCGCTTTAGCCGCAAGCGCCTGGCCGGATAGTGCCCCAGCAGTAAGCGTGCTCTGGTTGCGGTTGCCCGGTTTCGTGGACCATGCGAATTGGACGCATTTGTCGTCCAAAGGACTGCTATAGCGCTTAGGCTCCAAAGAGATGCGCTAAACATCTTGGATTCGAACGCGCAGCAGTTTTGCCGAATTCAGGAACACCAGGACATCTGGCCCCAAGTGCAAAATCGCTGCCTGGATAGGACCGATCCAGCCCATCAGCGCTGCGGTAATGCCTAAAACGTGCACAACACCGACACCGACGAAGATATTTTCCTGAATTGTCCGGTAAGCGCGTCGCGCAATCGCGCGGGCGCTGACAATTCTTGCCAGATCATCCTTCATCAATGCGATGTCGGCGGCTTCCAGAGCTGCCTGCGCGCCGCCGCCGCCCATCGCAATGCCGACATCGGCGCGTGCCAGCGCCGGCGCGTCGTTGATCCCGTCGCCGACCATCGCCACGCGATGGCCCTGCTTTTGTAGTTCGGCGATGGCGGCGACCTTGTCCTGCGGCATCAGATTGGCACGCACTTCATCCATGCCGAGCTCCTTGCCGATGGTCCGCGCTGTGGCCTCATTGTCACCCGTCACCATCACCATGCGCTTGACCCCGGTTGCACGGAGCTTTGCCAGCGCTTCGCGCGCACCTGGTCGCAATGTGTCGGCAATAAAAATCACGCCCGCGAATGTCCCATCGACCGCGACGTGAACCGGCGTCTGTCCGCCCTTTTCGATCGCATCGGAAAGCGGCACGCCGGCCTCGCGCAACAACGATGCATTCCCGACCAGCACGGTGCGTCCGGCGACCGTCGCCTTCACACCGCGCGCCTGCAACTGCTCGTACTGCTCCGGTTCCGGGACATCGATTTTCATCCGGGCGGCATAGTTGACGACCGCCTTCGCCAGGGGGTGAGCCGAGCGCCGATCGGCGGCGGCGGCAAGGCTGATCAGATCAGCTTCCGAAAGCGTGCCGTCCTGTATCTCCACGCCGACAACCTCGGGCTTGTTCGCCGTCAGCGTGCCAGTCTTGTCGAACACCAGGACGTCGACCTTGGCCAAAGACTCCAGATAGACGCCCCCCTTAACCAAAATTCCACTGCGTGCGGCTCGCGCAATGGCTGCGATGATCACCAGAGGGGTCGCCAATCCGAGTTCGGCAGGCGATGTGAAAATCAGCAGAGTGACGATCATCCGAACGTCGCGGGTATAAAGATAAACCGCAACGAGGAAGATCAGCACGACCGGGATTAGCCATGACGCGACCTTATCCGCCAGTTTCTGGACGGGTGCCTGTTCCGCTTCGGCATTCTCGACCAGACCGATGATGCGGGCAAAGGTGGTGTCGGCACCAACCTTCTCGGTCTCGATGTCGAGGGCGCCGGATTCGACGATAGTTCCGGCAAAGGCATCGGCGCCATCGCTCTTGTCCTTCGGAATGCTCTCTCCTGTGATCGATGCTTCGTTGACCGAAGCCGCTCCACTGACGACGGTGCCATCGACCGGGATCCTCTCGCCGGCCCGCACCAAGACAACGTCGCCTGCGCGCAGATTCTCGATCGGGACCTTGCGTTCGCCACCTGCGTCCCGCATAAGCGCCACCTGCGGCACTGAGCCGATCAGGTCTTTGATCGAGGCTCGCGCTCGATCCATATTCACATCGGCGATGAACTCCGCGATCAAAATGATCACCATGAGGACCGCGCCGGCGACAGTCTCGCCTCCGATCAGAGCCACCACCGTGGCAATGGTGACGAATATTTCGGTACCGATCTTGCGCTCTTTTACGAGATCAACGACGCCGGTCTTGACGAGCGGATACAAGCCGATGGCAACCGCCACCCACAAGGCTTGTATTGGTATGAGCTGCTGCCAATACAGCAACGCCATCAAGCCGCTAAACAGGATGCGCGCGACTTCGAACCAACGTTCGCGCGTCATCAGCGATCGCCAACCCGATGGAGCCGCTTTAGGCGCCGGTGCAACGCTTTCGGTGCTTGCTATCGCGGATTTCATGATTGGTTCGCTATCTCGGAGTGCGGTCTTGGCGTGAAGCGTGAGCGCATCAGGCCCCCGCGGCGGCTAGTCCTGTCCAGCCATGGTATCCGACATAGAGGCCCACGGCGATAATGAGAATGCTCGAGAAATGGGAGCCCAGCGCGGGACGGTCGAGAACCAGGACCAACGCCTGGTCGCGTGCAGGACGCTCGGGGCAGCGGCAGCCCCGACCGTGACGACAGTGATCGTAAGGCCGATCGAGAAGCACAGCACCAGCTAGTGCATGAAAGCTTTCGATACAATTTCGCGCTCCACGGTGGAACAGGCAAACAAGTCACGCCCGGCACCACAAGTGCCGGGCGTACCTGGTACTGCTTTAGATCATCCGCTTGATGTCGATGTAATCGCCTTCGGTCTGGATCGTCAGCGTCACGTCGCTGTCACCGCGGTTGCGCCAGAACCAGCCATGATTTCCATCGAAGGCGGCTTCAATGGCACCTTCGTCAGCTGGAACGCTGCGGCCCTTTTCGTAGCTTACGGACTGACCGCCGCCATCGCCGTGCGTCTCGAAGTTCACCACGCCACCGTCCGCTGTCCAGGAAAAGTTTGCCTTGGCACCCTGCCGCATCACGAGCTTGACCTCAATGCCCTGACCCGGTGTCAGTGTGAAGGACATTTCATCTCGCCTTCCGGTGGTCGGGGCCGGCGCTTCCGCGGGGATTTCTGCGACCTGCGGCGCCGCACTCGGATTGACTGGCAGGGCTTCGGCAGGAGCAATCTCTCCAACTGTCACATTGTCTTGGGCAATGGCCTCCCCAGTTGGGGATGGCTGCGACGCGGGCTGTTCGGCGGTAAGGGCAACGAGGAGGTTTTCAATTCGGTCCATGCGCGCCATCAACTCGGCTGGAGGGACCATTTGCGTCATCCGCTCGGCCGAAGCCTTCGCGCTGGCCATTTCGTCCGCTGCCGCCTCGGCTGCCAACTGTGTTTTGATTTCGCCCATTCTGGTGAGGCCGAGCAATCTGCCCGCCCCCGTCGGGTCGATTGCATACTCGGACGGCATAACGACCGTGACAAGCAAGGCGAGCGCCGTCAGCGCGGCAATGAAGGTGGAGCGCTTGAGCTGTGCCGAAGTGGGCAATTCGGCGCGAGTGGGCAAGTCAGTATTGTACATTGTTGCGGTTCCTATGCTGCGACGAACAGGCCGGTGAGCTGATATCCGATCAGCAGGAACCCGGCCGTCATCATGATGACGTTTGCGGTATAGGCGTGACGCCAGAAGCTTCGTGTGCGGCGCCAATAGCCCATCACGATCAGGATGGCTCCAAGAGCCATGAGCTGGCCGATCTCGACACCGACATTGAAGGCGAGCAGATTGGGCACCAGGCCGTCCGGCGAGATGTTGTATTCGATGATCTTCGTCGACAGGCCAAAGCCGTGGAAGAAGCCGAAGACCAGCGTCGCGACCTTGGTGTTCGGCTGGAAGCCGAGCCATCGCTGGAAAGCGCCCGTATTGTCGAGCGCCTTGTAGACCACGGACAGGCCGATGATGGCGTCGATGATGTAGCTGTTGATGCCGACGTTGAAGTAGACGCCAAGCAGCATGGTCGTGGAGTGACCGAGCGCAAACAGGCTGACGTAGATGCCGATATGCTTCATCCGGTAGAGGAAGAAGATCACGCCGAACAAGAACAGGATGTGGTCGTATCCGGTCACCATGTGCTTGGCGCCGAGATAGATGAAGGGCAGCACGTTGATGCCCGAGATTTCCTGGATATAGCCCTTGTCGCCGGCGGCAACGGCATGGGCAAAGGCTGCTCCTGCCAGCAGCGGCAGGGTCAGCAGAGCGATAAGCAGGGGCAGGGCGGGTCGCCAACACGTGCGACGCGCGCGTGATCGGCTCCGATCGAAGGGTCCTTGCATGAGATTTCCAATCTTCGTCGTTGAGGGTGGCCGCGTGAGCGGCCGCGATCATGCTGCGAGGAATGGTCTCGGCGGTCGATCAAGCCGGAATGTCGTGTCCGGATCGACGAAAGTCGACTGATACTTTAGCCAGCCCCGCTCGATCTGTGGAACGGTCGGCGCGAAGTCGGCGGGCGTACTCGCCGTTTCGTGCGAGTGGTCGGCCGCATTGTGCCCGTGAAAATGGCCAGGGCTCTGCTCGTCGGCGACGCCGTCATCATGTGCGTGGCCATGATCTTCGATCTGCGCGGCGGCTCCGGCGTGACGCTCGGCCGCGGCGGCGGCAAGCGCGATCGGATCATGCGAGGCTGAATAGCCGAAAGGACGCAGCACGCCGAACATCATCGCCAAGGCGATGACGAGACAAAGGACTGGGCTGCTGATCCGATTCGGCATGACTGGCGATTAGTCTCTAAAATCTTTACGAATGGTTGCCTGCACCGGAATCGGGGCCTCTTTGAGGCTTGTCATATCCCCTCCAGGAGGATAGTTACAAAGAATGAGCGAAGAACTCCACGCCCACGAAACCCATCCCGATATCGTCAAGCGCCTGAAACGGGCTGGCGGACATCTCAAGGGCGTCATCGAAATGATCGAGGCGGGCCGGCCCTGCCTCGACCTCGCCCAGCAGCTTCATGCTGTCGAGAAGGCCATTTCGCAAGCCAAGAAGACCCTGATCCAGGATCATCTCAACCATTGCCTTGAAGACGTCGTCGGGCCGCTGGCGCGCGAGCAGCGCCGCTCGATCGACGAGTTCAAGGATATCACCAAGTACCTGTGAGAAGCGCCATTATGGACAAAGTTCGCGACTGGTTTGGATTTGGCCCGATGACGCATGGCATGGGCAGCCACGGGCATGATCACGATGATGGTGGCCATGGCCACACACACGGTGTCATAGATCCGACGATCGCCACGACGACGCGCGGCATCTGGGCGATCAAATGGTCATTCGTCGTTCTGGCCATCACGGCAGCGCTCCAGCTTGTGGTCGTGTTCATCTCCGGCAGCGTGGCGCTGCTGGCCGATACGATCCACAATGTCGGCGACGCGGCCACTGCCATACCGCTGTGGATCGCGTTCGTGCTGGCCCGCCGCAAACCGAGCAAGACGTTCACCTACGGGCTGGGCCGGGTCGAGGATCTGGCTGGGATCGTCATCGTTCTCATCATCCTGTTCAGCGCCATCGTCGCCGGCTATGAGGCGATCGACAGGCTGATCAATCCGCGTCCCATCACATTTCTTGGCTGGGTCGCCATCGCCGGCCTCATAGGCTTCATAGGCAACGAGGCCGTCGCTGTGTTCCGTATCCGTGTCGGCCGCGAGATCAACAGCGCGGCACTGATCGCCGACGGTTATCATGCGCGCACCGACGGCTTTACCAGCCTGGCGGTCGTGCTGGGCGCTATCGGCGTCTGGCTGGGCTTTCCGCTTGCCGATCCGATCGTCGGGCTGCTGATCACCGTGGCGATCTTCGCCATCGTCTGGCAGTCGTCGAAAGCCGTATTGACCCGCATGCTCGACGGAGTCGAGCCCGGCGTCATCGACGAAATCCATCATGCCGCCGAACACGTGTCGGGCATCGGGCGCGTTGAAGGCGTGCAGGCACGCTGGATCGGACATCGTCTGCATGCCGACGTCGCCATCAGTGTTCCGGAGACGGCGACGGCCAAGAACGTGCTGGGCGTAACCGAAGCCCTCAAGGAGGAGCTGTTCGCCCACTTGCCGGCGTTGGCGGAAGCCAATGTCCGCCTGGTGAGTCCGGCCGGGCCGGCCGTCACTGGCAGGGAACCCTCTCATGCTCACCATCATGCGCCGGAGCCCTTCAAGGTCGCCTGCGATCTGGCTGAAGGGACGTTGGAAATCGTCGACACGGCGGCCGGCGAGCGCATGCGGCTGACCATAGAACGGCACGCCGATGATTTGACAGCGACTGTGATCATCGACCGGCCCAACGGGCCAGAGACGCTTCGCCTCGAAGCCGTCGCCGACAACCATCATCGGCTTGAGAGCACGGTTGCTCCGGCCGAGCCGCATGAGTTCCAAGCGAGGTTGATCCTGGCCGCGAATGGTCGCGAGCAGGTGCTGCCGTTCAAGATGGTTGAACCCGAAGGTCACCACCACTGAGACAGGCGGGCTGTTCGCGCTACATTCTTGGCTCGACGAACCCCAATCCGCTGCAAGAAGGCAAAATATGCTTCAGGTCCTGGCCAATCGCACCTACCGTCATCTCTTCCTGGCCCAGGTCATCGCCCTGATCGGCACTGGCCTTGCCACCGTGGCGCTCGGGCTGCTGGCCTATGATCTTGCCGGCGCCGATGCCGGCGCGGTGCTCGGCACGGCGCTCGCCATCAAGATGATCGCCTATGTCGGCGTGGCGCCTGTCGCCGCCGCGTTCGCGGAGCGCCTGCCACGCCGGACCATGCTGGTTTCCCTCGACCTCGTCCGGGCCGCGGTCGCCGTGTTCCTGCCTTTCGTCACCGAAGTCTGGCAGGTATATCTTCTCATCTTCATCCTGCAGTCGGCGTCAGCAGGCTTCACCCCGACCTTCCAGGCCTCAATTCCTGACGTGCTGCCCGAGGAAAAGGACTATACGCGGGCCCTGTCGCTCTCGCGACTGGCCTACGACCTGGAAAGCGTCATCAGTCCCATCCTCGCTGCGGCGCTGCTTTCAGTCATAAGCTTCCATAGCCTGTTCGCGGGTACGGTTGTCGGATTCCTGGCGTCAGCGGCGCTGGTCGTCTCCGTGGTGCTGCCCAGCCCGCAACCCTCGGAGCCGCGCGGCATCTATGAACGCACGACGCGTGGAATCCGCCTCTATCTGGCGACGCCGCGATTGCGCGGCCTGCTGGCCCTTAACCTTGCCGTCGCTGCGGCAAGCGCCATGGTTATCGTCAACACGGTCGTCCTGGTCCAGGCGCAGTTCGGCCTTTCGCAAAGCGACACGGCGTTGGCGCTCGCCGCCTTTGGCGGCGGATCGATGATTGCAGCCCTTGCCCTGCCGCGGCTGCTGGAGAACGTCCCAGACCGGGTTGCGATGCTCTCGGGCGCCGCGATTCTGGTCGTGGGCGTGCTGATGGGACCTCTCGCCGGCAGCTACTATCTGCTGCTGGCGCTCTGGTTCGTGCTCGGGCTCGGCTATTCGCTGGCACAGACGCCTTCGGGCCGATTGATCAGGCGTTCCGCCGATGCCGTCGACCGGCCCGCTCTGTTTGCCGCCCAATTCGCGCTTTCGCATGCCTGCTGGTTGATTACCTATCCCATTGCCGGTCGCGTCGGTGCGGCGATGGGATTGCCTTTCACATTCATTCTGCTCGGCGTCATCGGCGGCGCCGCACTGCTTGCCGCGATCTGGCTGTGGCCCAAACACGATCCCGACGTGCTTGTGCACACGCATGTCGATCTGCCCGAGGACGACCGGCACATCGGCGACGCGGTATGGTCGGAAGCGGGCTATGAGCATTCGCATGGCTACGTCGTCGATGATCAGCATCCGAAATGGCCAAAAGCAAGTTGAGCGCTCAAAATGCCTGGCGAGCTCGCCGTCTACTGTGGTCTCTTTCTGACCGCATTCGCTGCGGCGACCATTCTGCCGATGCAATCGGAGGCAGCTCTTGCGGGACTGCTTCTGACAGAAAGCTATGCTCCGGCTCTGCTCATCGCCTCCGCAAGCGCAGGCAATGTGCTCGGCTCGATCGTCAACTGGTGGCTCGGCCGGGGGATCGAGCGCCTTCGCGACCGCAAATGGTTCCCAGTAAAGCCCTCCGCGCTGATGCGCGCGACGCGATGGTACGGGCGCTATGGACGATGGTCGCTGCTGTTGAGCTGGCTGCCTCTCGTCGGCGATCCGCTGACGGTTGTGGCGGGAGCGCTGCGGGAGCCATTCTGGAGCTTCCTTGCGATGGTCACGATCGCGAAGGTTGGCCGCTACCTAGCGCTCGCGGCGGTGACATTGAGTTGGATGTAGCAGCTCGTGGCAACATATCCGTGACCATCGCTTCTGACCTTGTTTTCGAGCCGACGCAGACCGAATAAGTATAGACATATCGCATATCCGAATTAGGATGATTCAAAATCAATCAAAAATGGGGAACTGAAAAATGATCACTCTCGACCGCCGCAATTTTCTCGCCTCCACCGCTGGCCTCGCCTTCGTCGCCGCCTTTCCGCGCAGCGCCTTTTCCGAAACCAACGACACGCTGAAGATTGCCATCGCCGCGGAGACCGGCGATCTCGATTTGCTGCAGAACGTTTCGACGCTGAGCACCTACACCATCGTCTTCGATGCGCTGATCCATTATGGCCAGAACGGCGCGCTGGAGCCGGGCCTTGCAACCAAATGGACCGTCGCGGACGATCAGCTGTCGATCGCCTTCGATCTGCGCGAGGGCGTGACTTTCAGCGACGGCACACCGTTCGATTCCACCGCAGCCGAATGGAACCTCAAGCGCTGGATGGGGGTGAGCGACTTCTCCTGGATTGGCGTCTCCGATGCGTACGACAGCATCGTCACCGATGGGCCGAACAAACTGACGGTCAAGCTGAAGCGGCCGGTGCCGGCCGCATTGCTTGAACTCACCATCGTCCGCCCAGTTCGTTTCCTGTCGCCCAAGGCAGTCGACAAGGATGGCAAGCAGACCGCGCCGATCGGAACCGGTCCATGGATCGTCGAAAAATACGATTCGAGCGGCACCAGCCTCGTTCGCAACGACAAATACTGGGGCGAGAAGCCCCTCTTCAGCCGCATGGAATTGAAGGTGGTTCCCGATGAACTCGCTCGCGCCAACGGCCTCCGCTCAGGCGACCTCGATGTCATCGGTGGCGACTGGGTGGCGACGCTATCGCCGCGCCGCGCCCGTGCCCTGGAAAGCGACGGCATGAAGGTCGTGGCCGAGCCGGGCACCGCGACGATGCTGCTCGGCTATTCGCCGAAATCGAAGATCATCGCCGACAAGGCCGTCCGTGACGCCGTTTATGCGTCGATCGACCGGGTGGCGATCGCCAAGGTCCTGTTCGAAGGCTTTGCCGATCCGGCCGCCGATCTGTTCCCGGCGAATGTGCCTTCGTCGGGCAAGCGGCATGACGTGCCGGTGCGCGACGTGGCGGCGGCCAAGAAGATCCTCGCCGATGGCGGCTGGGTCGACAGCGGCGGGGCCTGGACCAAGGCTGGCTCTCCTCTGACCGTCGACTTTCTGGTTTCCGAAGAATCCCTGCCAGGGTCGCGGCGCATCGCCGAAATGATCCAGGGTCAGTTGTCCGAGGTCGGTTTCCAGGTCCAGGTGTCCTCGGTGGACAATGCCACCATGCATGAACGGCGTCCCGCCTTCGACTATGACCTGGCCTTCTTCACCACCTATGGAGCGCCCTACGATCCGCACGGTACGCTAGGCAATGCTTTCGTCTCGACCGCCGACAGCGGTCCTGACGGCAAGATCTATGTCTCCGACGCGCTCGACGGCGTGGTCAAGGCGGCGCTCGAGGCGAGCGGCGCCGAACGCGACCTGAAGATGCAGGCCCTCTACGATTGGCTCTACGACAACACCGCCATCTGTCCGCTCGTCGTCAGCCAGCGACTGTGGGCCCACAATCCGCGCGCGGAGAATTTCTCGCTCCCGGCGACCGACTATGATCTGCCGTTCAAGGCGATCACGCTGAAGGCCTGAAGACTTCGAGCCCAAGCGAGGCCTGACGATGAAACGCACGATCCTGCGACGGATGCTGCTTGCCTGCCTTTTGATCCTGGCGGCATCCGCGCTGACATTCGCCCTGGTTGCGGCCGCTCCGGGCAATGTTGCGGCGCTGATTGCCGAGCGTGCGGCGGGCCCCGGCGCGGACGCCGAAATGATCACCAAGATCGGCAACGAGCTTGGCCTTCACGACCCGCTGCCGATCCGCTATGGACGCTGGCTGGCCAGCGCGCTGGCTGGCGATTTCGGCATTTCGCTGCGAACGGGAAAGCCGATTTCTCAGGAGTTTGCCGCCCGCATTCCGATGACGGCGGCTCTGCTTGCCGGCGGCGGCGTTCTCGCCTTCATCCTGTCGATCACGCTTGGCATTGCCGGCGCCGTCAGCAATGGCGGCGTGATGGACAGGTTCCTGCACGCATTTTCCTTGATCGGCGCGTCGACCCCAAACTTCTTCGTGGCGGCACTGCTGGTCATCGTGTTTTCGGTGATGCTTGGCTGGGTGCCAACCTTCGGTACGAGCGGCTTCACCTCATGGCTTCTGCCATGGGTGACGATCGCGTTGTTCCCGGCGTCGGTGCTGAGCCGCGTCGTTCGGGTCAACCTCCAGGAAGCGATGTCGCGGCCGTTCGCGACGACGGGATTCGCCAAGGGCTACACCAGAACGCAGGTGCTGCTGCGCGAGGCGCTCCCCAATATCGCCATTCCGTTCCTGACGACATTCGGGGCGCAGTTCACGCTGATGATCATCGGATCGATCGTCGTCGAGACGGTGTTTGCATTGCGCGGCGTCGGTGCTTTCTTCATCGAGGCGATCCGTTTCCGCGACTTCATCGGCATGCAGGCGGTGCTGCTGCTGTTTGTCGTCTTCTTCGTCATGGTCAATTTCATCGTCGACATGATCTGCATTGTTGCGGATCCGCGAATGCGCCGGGCGCGGGGAGCATGAGACGATGAACATTTCCGCAATCAGGAATATCAAGGACTGGCCGTGGCTGGTGCTGCTCCCCGTCATCGGCTTTGTGCTGGTCGGCATCTTCGCTCCGATAATCATGCCTTACGATCCAAGCGCGCAGGACTATTCGGCGACACTGGAGGGCGTGAGCTGGAGCCACTGGCTCGGCACCGACTATCTCGGCCGTGACGTTTTGAGCCGCATCGTCGGTGGCGCGCGCATTTCCCTGGTGGCCATGGTCATCGTGCTCGTCGCCGCACTGGCGATCGGCGTGACGATCGGCTCCTTTGCTGGCTACGTCGGGGGACGTGTCGAGCTTGTCCTGATCAGCCTAATCGATATTGCGCTGGCGCTTCCGAGCCTGGTGATCGCGCTGGCGCTGATCGGCATTCTGGGCACCGGCTATTGGTCGATGATCACAGCGCTCACCTTGGCGTGGTGGGCGAACTATGCCCGCATGAGCCGCGCCGTCGTCACCGCCGAGTTGCAGCAGCCTTATATCGAGGCGGCCAGGGTCATGGGCGCTGGCCATCTCTGGATCTTTGTCCGCCATATCCTGCCGCATGTACTTGCACTGGTCGTCGTCTATGCAAGCGCCGACGCCGGCGCGCTTGTACTGGCCATCGCGACGCTCAGCTTTCTTGGGCTTGGCGTCGCACCCCCGACACCGGAATGGGGCCAGATGCTCGTCGACGGCATGAGCTACATCGAGGAGGTTCCACGCCTTGTCGTGCTGCCCGGCCTCGCACTGACACTTGTCGTCGTCAGCTTCAATCTGCTTGGCGAAGCCTTCGCGCTGCAAAAGGTGCCACGGCCAGTTCGCGGCGCGACGTTGCGCAAACGTCGAAGGGCGCGCGCTCGCGAAGAAGCCGAGCGCAATGCCGTCGAAACGGGAACGACCTCATGAGCGACGATCAGCCGATCTACTCGATCGAGAACTTGGTCATCGATCTCTACGCCACCACCGTTTCGGTGCGGGCGGTAGACGGGGTGTCGTTCAACGTCCGTCCTGGAGAAACGGTCGCGGTCGTCGGCGAAAGCGGTTCGGGAAAGACCGTCATGACGCTCGGCCCCCTCGGCCTGCTGCCCGAGGGTGTGACGGTGGACATGAGGGGTTCGGCGCGAGCCGACGGAAGCGAACTGCTCAGCATCGGTTCCCGGCAATTGTCGGATCTGCGCGGACGCTATTTCGGCGTGATTTTCCAGGACCCGATGAGCGCGCTGAACCCGATGCTGAAAATCGGCCCGCAGTTGGCCCGGCAGGCGCGCCGTTTCGCCGGCCTGTCGCGCGAGGCTGCGCGCAAGCAAGCGGTTTCGCTTCTGGCACGCTCCGGCATTCCGGACCCTGAGGATCGCTACAACCGCTATCCGCATGAAATGTCTGGCGGCATGCTGCAACGCGCGATGATCGCGCTGGCGCTGGCGGCCCGCCCGCGCGTGCTGATTGCCGACGAGCCGACAACGGCGCTGGACGCCACCGTCCAGGCGCAAATTCTGGAGCTCATTCGCCAGATTCAGCGCGAGGACGGCATCGCGGTCGTGCTGATCACGCACGACATCGGCGTGGTTGCTTCCGTCGCCGACCGCGTCATCGTGCTTTACGCCGGACAGGTGGCAGAGGAGGGGACGGCGATGGATGTGCTGACCCAGCCGGTCCATCCCTATACGCGCGGGCTGCTCGCATCGGTGCCGGATTTTCGTGCTGACGACAATGTGGCTACGCGCGAGATACCGGGCCTGCCGCCAAGCCAGATCAGGCTGGAGCCGGGTTGCCGTTTCGCCGACCGCTGCGAATTGGTCGAACCCGGTTGCCGAAAACACCGACCTCCGCTTCAGACGATATCGATCTCGGCAAATCCGCATCGCGTGGCCTGCCCGGTCGTGCTTCGGCGAGAAGGGATTGCTGTCCATGTCTGATGTCCCGGCGATCGAGGTCAAGGGCCTGAAGGTGCATTTCGCCAACCGCTCGGGCACCGGCGCGGTGCGGGCGGTCGACGGCATAGACCTGACCGTCGCGCGCGGAGCGTTCCACGGCATTGTCGGCGAGTCCGGCTGCGGCAAGACCACGCTGGCGCGCACCATCGTCGGTTTGCAGAAAGAGAGCGAGGGCACCGTCCTGATTGGGGGAAGAGATCGCGCCGAATGGCTGAAATCGGATAGGAAGTCGTTTAGCCGCGAAGTCCAGTTCGTCTTTCAGGATCCGTTGGGATCGATGAGCCGCCGCCAGACCGTCTATCAGACCCTTGAGGAGCCGCTGCAGATCCACCGCCTCGGCTCATCGGCCGAGCGCCGCCAGCGCATCGCCGAGCTTCTGGACCTGGTGGCGCTGCCGCAGACGGTGCTTGACCGTTTGCCAAGGTCGCTCTCCGGCGGCCAGCGCCAGCGCGTTTCGATTGCGCGCGCACTCGCCCTCAAACCATCCATATTGGTCTGCGACGAACCGCTCAGCGCGCTCGACGTTTCGATCCGGGCGCAGATCGTCAACCTGTTTACGTCGTTGCAGAAGCAGCTTGGTCTGACCATCGTCATTGTCGCGCATGACTTGGCGATCGTGCGCGAAGTCTGCTCGAACGTGACAGTGATGTATCTCGGCCGCATTTCGGAAGCCGGTGTGACCCGGCCGCTGTTTCGCGAGCCGGCCCACCCCTACAGCCAGGCGCTGCTGTCGGCTGTTCCTTCTCCCGATCCCCGCATCGAAGCCGGGCGCCGCCGGATCATCCTCGCCGGCGATCCACCGAGCCCAAGCGCGCCGCCTCCCGGGTGCCGGTTCAACACGCGTTGTCCCGTGGCGATCGATATCTGTCGGGTCGAGGAACCAATTTTGCGGATGGTGCCCCACGGCGGCGTTGCCGCCTGTCACCTCGCAGATAGCGCCCACCGCCCGGTGATCTGAAGGATGGTCGTTGCAGCCCCTCTTGACCACGCTGCCAGAGGGTCCATCTTGATCGTGTGGATTGTCCCATTCTCCTGACTGAGGCGCGCTGAATGTCGAAGGCATGTTTTGTCCTGGCATTTGCAGCTATGTGGCTGACATCGCCGCTGGCGCATGCCGATAATGTCGATCTGGCGTTGGAAGCTTTTCACGGGATTTGTCTTGCGCACGGGCCAGATTTCGAGCGAACCGCCGCTGTTGCAAAGAAGCGTGGATGGACACCGCTGTCCGGCGACGCAGCGCTTGCTCCGGTCGATGACGTAAAAGCCTTCCAGGGTTGGGTGGCGGCCGGCGACGACCTACCGGCCAAAACCATGATCGCGGTGACAAAAGCCACCTTGAACGGCAGGGCCGTGCAAACCTGCTCAATCAGGCTGTTCGATGTCGACCGCGCGGCATTCGAGGAGCGTTTTTTCGCCCGGACGGACGCCGAAAAAATCGGCGAGGACAGAAACGGGGCTCACGTCTCCAAACTCTACATATTGATTGCCGGCAATCGAAAGCAGCTCGTCCATTTGACGTCGCCAAGGTCCCGGATCAAGTCGAGCATGATCATTGCAAGCTCGATAGCCGATGATTAATCGGGGTGAACAGGCGGCCGATGGCGACCAAGGGTAGTGATTCCGAGGGTGCTACTCGTGGCGCCACACCTTGTAGGCCGAGATGACGAGGATAGCAGCCAACAGAGGCAGCAGCACTTTCTCTGGCACGATGCCCAACAACATGCCGCCGATCCATGTCCCGACAATCGACCCCGCAGCAATCAGGACCACGAACCATTTGTTCCTCGCAATTACGCCAAAGCTTTGGTCCTGCGAATAGCGGGTGAAACCGACCATCATCGTCGGAAGGCTCACCGCAAGCGACATGCTCCCGGCAAGCTTGATGTCGATCCCGAAAAGCAGGACGAGCGTGGGGACAAGCAGTTCCCCACCGGCTACACCAAGCAGCGACGCCACGACGCCAATGGCGAACCCGATGATGATCCCGGCAATGATCAAGGCCGGCCCGCTGAAAGGCGGCAGGCTTGTTAAGCTCTGATCGTGGCCAAAGACCAAGATGAGGGCGATAAGCAACAGTAGCGCGGCAATTACCTTATAGAGCGTTTCGGATTTGAGCCCTGTTGCCCATCCCGCACCGAACCAGGCACCGGCTAGGCTACCCGCCAGCAGATTGAGAATGACCGGCCAATGAGCCGCGACGGCGCTTAGCGGCACTGTAGCGGCCCGGAAGGGCAGGGCAGACGCAACCACCACCAAACTGGTGGCCTTGTTCAGAATTACCGCTTCAAGAGCGGCAAACCGGAACAGCCCGATGAGGAAGGGAAGGCGGAACTCTGCCCCGCCAAGGCCAATTAGTCCGCCAAGCGAACCGACGACAGCACCAACCACAAATGCCAGTATTCCGCGTCTTTCGACCATGCGGACGATATGCAGCAAGGGTGTGTGAAATTCCAGTCCGCAATCCTCGATGGCCCGTCTCTCGTAGGAGACGCGGACTTTTTTTGCGTTTGCAAGGACCTCGCGGTAGGAAACATTCCTCGGCATCGATCCGGAGCAGGAAGTTGAGCGATAGGCAAAGGATCATCTGGATGATAGCGCCGGCAATCCTTGCCGGCATCGCGGTGATCATGCTCAACCACTGGCTGAAGGGCGACTTTGGGTAGCTGCTCCGGTATGTCACGCGCATGGACGGCACAGGGTATCGATACGTCCCAATTCGGCCTGCTTGCAATGCCAGACGTGCTGCCTGACCGGAAACGATGAAGTGCGAGTGAAAATGCGACTGACAGGCATGGTATCAGGCGTCGCGCTGTTGCTCGCTTCCGCCGGGGCGGCGAACGCCCATCCGCATGTGTTTGCCGAAGCGAAGCTGGATCTGACCGTCGGTCCAGACAGGATGGTCAAGTCACTTCGGCATCTCTGGCGTTTCGACGACCTCTTTTCCAGCACTGTGCTGATGGAATTCGACAAGAATTCCGACCTTGTCCTTGATGCCAAGGAACTCGATGAAGTCGCCCTCACCATCCATGCGTCGCTGGCCGAGTACAACTATTTTCAGATGGTGACCTTGAACGGCAAGGACGTGACGATGGCGCCGCCGCCGAAATTCAGCGTCAGCTATGAAAACGATCAACTCGTCGTCCAGTTCGAAACGCAGCCGAAGGACCCGTTGGCTCTTGCTGGAAAAGTCAGCATCGGCGTCTACGACCCGACCTTCTACACGGCGATCGATTTTACCGACGACGACAAGATTGCTGTGGCTGGCCTGCCTGAAGGCTGCTCGCGCGCGGTCGTGCGTCCAGATCCGGACACGGCCATCGCGCAGAACCAGAAGAGCCTGACAGACGCATTCTTCAGTGACCCGACGGGGACCAATCTAGGCAAGATTTTCGCGACACGCCTTGAACTGACATGCGGCTGACGGGAGCCGGTTCGTCGCGCTGGCGGCTGCCACGCCGGCACTCTAGCCGATCAGGCTCGCTGCCCTAAAACCAGTCACTGTTCATGAATCGGAGCTTGGCATACTCTGGGCGCCGATGCCTTTTCCCGCCATCCTCTGGAACAGGTCGTCAGCCTGTGCCGGTGAAAGGCTCACGTCAGTGGCGACCCACCAGGCGAGGATCGCAAGAAATGCGCCGGCGATGAACTGAATGGCGAACTCGGCGGGCATGACGCGATCGCCGATCCGTTTCTCGACGAGTTCTTCCCGGACAGCTCGCCGGATACGCTCACGCAATTCGTCGTGGATCGTATCGCCGCTGCTTGCAAGCAATGCGTGGTGAAGCGGTCGGAATGCATGGGCGTGCTCGAACATGGGCAGGCTGAACTCGAACAGGCGGCTACCTGTTTCTTGGCTTGCCGCCTCGCGCCTGCGGCCAATCGACCGCAGATGCGCCTCGATTGTCGCGCTGCGCAGAGCATCCTTGTCGGCATAGTGGGTATAGAAGGTCGACCTGCCGACATTGGCCCTCTGGCAGATGTCGTCGACGGTGATGGCAGCATATCCCTGCTCCGGGATCAGGGCGATGAGCGCGTCCTGCAGCAGGCCGCGCGTCCGCGCGACGCGTCGATCGATCGTGTTCCGCTCGCCCGCACGCTCGATTTTCATGGCCATGGCCCTCTACAGTGCCCGGTTTCGGACATTCGGCGGTCCGGTGTCTGACAACACCATTTCCAGACATTGTGTCCATTATGGTACGCCAAGTCCAGGAGCTCAAATCGGGTTTGGGCACGCCGCAAGGAAGCAGAAGGTCGCCAGACATGCATTCATCTGATCATCACGCCAATAACGGACCGCATTCGCGCAAGAGGGTGATAGCGTTGGTTCTGCTTGCCAAACTGTCGCTGGTTGCCGGCTTCCTCGTCCTCGCCAAATTGGGCATGGGCTATGTTCAGGCTGGCGCTTGGACGGCGGCATTCCACGGACTCGTCCTCGCGGTGATCGCGGGACTGGCGCTGTGGGGCAGCCTGCGTCACAGGGGGCTCGTCGGCAACGGTGCGCAGAGCGCGAGCGACAGGGGCATTGGCATCGTCCTGCACCGGGCGGCCGCCTATGACTTGCTCGCGCGCATTCTGACCTTCGGGCGCGAGGGCCGCTTTCGCGAGTTCATGCTTCGCCCGGCAAAGCTCCAGCCCGGCGAAGCGATGCTCGATGTCGGCTGTGGAACGGGCACCCTTGCCATTGCCGCGAAGCGGCTGGTCGGTTCGGACGGAAGCGTCACCGGCGTCGATGCGTCGGCCGAAATGATCGAGAGGGCGCGCGCCAAGGCCGAGCGGTCCGGTCTCGATCTGACGTTCGTCAACGGGACGGCGCAGAAGCTTCCCTTCAAGGACGCGCAATTCGACATCGTCGTCGGCACGCTGATGCTGCATCACCTGTCGAAGCCCGTTCGATCGGCCTTCATCCGCGAGGCGGCACGCGTCTTGAAGCCGGCAGGCCGGCTGTTGCTCATCGATTTCGGCAGGCCGGTGTCCAGATTACCCAGGCTCCACAAGCATGGTCATGTCGATATGCATTCGGTCGCCTCGCTGTTGACCGAGAGCGGATTCCAGGTCAGCGATATCGGCGCGGTCGGCACCAAGAACCTGAACTACATTCGCGCCACGACGAATAAGGACCAGCCAGGCCAGGCGTCGCCGGCATCGCCGTGATCATGCTCAGGCACTGGCTGAATGGCGACCCGTTCTGAGGCGAACAATCACATATGGGCGTTGGCACGTCCCAATTCGGCCTGCTTGCAATGGCAGCTGTCCTGCCTGAACAGGAAACCCGAAGTGAGTCTTCGCCATGCGCTTTGAATTGACCTGCGGATGAGGCCGGTTCCAGCATGATGTTCCAAACCCTAATCGAATTCCAGCGTACGATCTATCTGGCGCTGGGAGAGCAGATCAAGCTGCTCTCGGCCGGCGGCGGCTGGCTGGCCTTCACGGCGTTTCTGCCGATGGGCGTTCTGTTCGGCGCGGCGCATGCCCTGACGCCAGGACATAGCAAAGCCGTGCTTGCCACGTATCTCGCAGGATCGGATGTCAGTGTCCGGCGTGGGCTTCTGGTGTCGCTGACACTTTCCTTCACGCATGTGACGATTGCCGTGCTGATCGCGGCGCTTTCGTTGCCGTTGGTGTCCATTGCCCTGGGCAGTGTTGGCCGTGCGCCGCTACTGGAAGACGTCAGTCGCGGCCTGCTTGGCCTGATCGGTGTCTGGATGATCTGGCGTGCCTTCCGCCATGGCCATCATCACCACAAGCACGAAGGCGAGGCGGTGGGGGTCATGGCTGGCTTGATTCCATGCCCGCTCACGCTCTTTGCGATGACCTTCGCTATCTCCAGGGGCGTTCCGGTCGCCGGCATTCTCTTCGCGATCACCATGATGGTCGGGGTGGCGCTGACGCTGTCTTGCGTGGCGGTGTTGTCGATCCTGTTTCGGGAGCGTCTGGTGCATTTTTTCGACAGCCGGCCACGCTTGTTCGATGTCATTTCGCGGTCCATCGAAGGCATTGCCGGCCTTATTCTTGCCGGTGTAGCCGTCTGGCAAATCTCTGCGCGTTGAAAGACGCTCAAGCAGACAGCCGGACGCAAAGCGTGGACCTTGCCGATGGATGGCGGGCTGGACGGCGCAATAGCGCCATCCGTCCGAACTCAGCGTGACCGTTTGCCCGAGCCGCGTTGCAACTCGCCAGAGGCCGACCTAGCTCTTCTTGACCGCAACTTTGTCGAGGGCTGCGCGCAGACCTTTCGCCAGCTTCTGCGCATCGTCGTTCGCCCAGAAATGCATGAAGAAGAGCCGGGGCTGCTCATCGAGCATGTGGCTATGCAGCGCGGTGATCTCGATGCCGTCGTGCTGCATGGCTTTGATAACCGGATCGACCTCCTTTGCCGTCAGCACAAAATCACCCGTGATCGCCGCCTTGCCGCCACCTGTCGATTGGAAATTGATCGCTATTGCCGAGCCCATGGCCGCCTGCACTTCCATTCCATTTTCCTCGACCGGCTCGGCGCGCGGAATGGTGAATTGGTAGACCGCACCATTGGCCTTACCCTTGTAGCCCATGGTTTGGTCGACACCGGCGGCGTCGAACTCGATCTGCGGAGCGGTTTGCGGCTGGGCGCCGCCTCCCATCGGTGTTTTGCTCAGCGCCAATCCGGCATGAAGCGCTGTTGCGAGCGCAACTGGGTCGCCTTGGCCGAAGGCGTGCATGTAGAGTGTCATCGGCTCCGCGCGCAGCAAGTGGTTGTGCAACCCGGTGATTTCGATCCCACCCTCTTCAAGCTTCTTCATGACCGGATTCACCTCGTCCTGCGTCAGAACGATGTCGCCCATGACCATTGCCTGATCTCCCATGGGTTCGAACGCGATCCAGCCTCCAAGCGCAAATCCTGGTTTCAGGGATATGCCATCGAGCGATACCTTCAGGTCCGTTCGAGGCAAGCCGACCCGGTAGACACCGCCAGGCATTTGGGCTCCGGATTTGCCGAGCGCCTGTGCGATTGTTTGCCAATCGGGTGCCGCCGATGCCGGTTGGAGCAGCGCCGACATCGCAATCAGCATTGTTCCGGTCACGAGTTTTGCATGCATGGGATTTCTCCTTGTGATCTGCCCCCATTGCCCAATTCGTTATGCGGCTGCTGGCTTCGAGGCCGGCGGCCAGCTGTGCGTCTCCCCCTTGCGGCGCGAGGCCCAGGCATAGAGCGCGTCGTAGACGACGAAGCCGTGCTTCAGCACCTCGTGGTCGTCAGGCGTCAGGTCCCGCAAACCCATGGAGATCGCGAGCAACCCTGCCGACTGTGGCGTGAGATCGTGCCGGTCCGTGTCAGCACCGCGCACGATTGCGGCAATGGTCACGATCGCTGGGTCGCGCTCAAGGCCGTATTTCGAGACGAAGGTGTCGAAACTGCAGCCGTCACCGACATGCGTGAATTCGACGCCGGGCACATCATACGGTGTCGCGCCCGTCTCCTGGGCAACGGAGATCACCTGATCGGGCGGTGCGAAGAGGAACTCCGGTTCCTTGTCGATAAAGCTCGCAATCAGCCAGGGGCAGGCGATGCGGTCGATGACAGGCCGTTCTCGGGTAACCCATTTCATGACGCAATCCTTTCTTCACTCATCACCAGAGGGACGGTTGGCGCGCCGATCGCATGCCAGGCGGCGATGCCGCCTGAAAGCGCACTTGCATCGACGCCGCGGCGGCGCAGTTCGGCGACGGCGTCGCCGCTGACCTGGAAGCCGTAGACGCAATAGACGATGACAGGCCTGTCCTTCGGCAGTTCATCGGCCCAATCGGCGATGGTCTCGGGCGCGCGAACTTTGGCCCCTGGCACCATATCGCTGCGTTTCGCCAGATCGTCGGCCAGGCAGACGTCGAGCACGACGAGATCGTCTCCTCGATCGAGACGCGCACGCAGTTCCTCTGGCGCGATCGCTGGAACCTTTTCGTCCGATGCCGATCCTGCTGAAGGATCGCGCTGCGTGACGGCTCGGCGATGGCGGGCAGCGACCCGTTCCCAATGGATGTTCTTCATGAAGGCATCGACATAGGCGCCGGCCTTGGCGCCGAAATCCATGTGGCATGTCGAGCGCGAAGATCGGAATGCCGCCGGCAAGGCAGTTGGTGTGATCCGCTGCCCATTGGATCGTCAGCCGATCGCGGCGCTCCGACCAGGTCAGCAGGGTCCATCCCGAACCGCCAGCTTGCGCCTTCGCACAAGCCATGAACTTCGCGCGCCAGGCCGCCACACTGCCGAAGTCGCGCTCCAGGGCAGCCGCGAGATCGTCTCCGGCATCGCCGGAGCCACCGAGCCCATCGAAATAGATCTCGTGCAGGATCGCTGAATTGGCGGCGACCAGTTCCTCGCGCTTCAGACCGTTGATGTCGAAGACTGGCGCCGCGCCCCAGTCGAGTCCGTCGAGCCGCTGTTCGATTGCGTTGAGGCGACGAACGGCACCGCCGTAATTGTTTTCATAGTGGCTTGCCAACAGCCGCTCGGAGAGGCCGACGAGGCGAGGCGGCTTGAACGGCAGCGGCATGATCTGGTGTGGCATCGGTTTCCCCACTCTGCGGCACGGCCCATCCGTGAGGAGGCGAACGCTATGCCTGAATGGGAAATGATACAAGTGTTGCATTTACCTTTGTTCGTGATACGGTTCACTTATGAGTGAGGGGCAATCGCAGGAGCAGCGCTGGCTGCTCCTGATCCATCAACTGCCAAGCAAGCCCGCCTACTTCCGGGTGAAGGTCTGGCGACGGTTGCAAGGCATCGGCGCGGTAGCAGTCAAAAGCACCGTTTACGCCCTGCCGGCCAATGCCGAGATGCAGGAGGATTTCGAATGGCTTCTCAAGGAGATCGTTGCAGGCGGTGGCGAGGCCATGATGTGCGAGGCGCGCCTTGTGGATGGTTTGTCGGATGCCGGGGTCAGGGCGCTCTTCGACGCAGCCCGTGACGCCGACTATGCGGAAATCGCCGAGGAAGCGCGCGCTCTGGCCGCAGCAATCAAGACCGACGCGACAGCGGAAAAACATGCGGAAGCGCGTCCGCAACTTGGCCGCTTGCGCAAGCGGCTCGCGGACGTCGTGACGATCGACTTCTTCGGCGCCAACGGTCGTCTCGCCAGCGAGGGACTGATCGCCGAGCTCGAGGCACAGCTTATAGAGGACAAGGCCATGACCAAGGAACCGAAGAAGGCGGCCGAGCCGAGCGAGCTCAAGGGCCGGATTTGGGTCACGCGCCGGGACGTGTATGTCGACCGGATCGCCTGCAGCTGGCTGATCCGTCGCTTCATCGATGCCGATGCGATCATTCGATTCGTGGCGGGCAAGGGATACGTGCCGAACGAGGGGGAATTGCGCTTCGACATGTTTGAGGGCGAAATCACCCATGAAGGCGACCGCTGCAGCTTCGAGGTACTGCTGGCCCGCGCCGGCATTACCGATACGGCTCTGCAGGCCATCGCCGAGGTCGTCCACGATATCGATCTCAAGGACGGCAAGTTCGGCCGCGAGGAAACCACCGGCATCGCCAGCCTGATCGCCGGTATCGCCATGGCGAATGCGGGCGACGAGCAACGGATCGCCGAGGGCGCTTCGGTGTTCGACAATCTCTATCGATATTTCCGTTCGAAGCGCGGGTGATCCGAGGATCTAACGATGGCCAATGCAGAGAGCACCGTGACAGCACCAAACCGACCAAACGACACGCCGGGTCATGGCGTTTCGTTCGCTGAGGCCACGCGGGTGTGGGCCCGAGTGGCCGCGCTCAGCTTCGGCGGGCCGGCGGGCCAGATCGCCATGATGCACCGCATCATAGTCGAGGAAAAGCGCTGGATCGGCGAGACCAGGTTCCTGCATGCGCTGAACTATTGCACGCTGCTGCCCGGACCGGAGGCGCAGCAGCTGGCCATCTACATCGGCTGGCTCATGCACAAGACCAGAGGCGGCCTTGTCGCCGGGATTCTGTTCGTGTTGCCAGGCGCGGTCGCCATCATGGCGCTCAGCTGGATTTACGCCATCTTCGGCAACGTCGGCGCCGTTCAGGCTCTCTTCTTCGGTTTGAAGGCGGCGGTCCTCGCGATCGTGCTTGAGGCGGTCTTGCGGATCGGCAGGCGGGCCCTCAAGAACAACGTAATGGTCGGGCTCGCGGCGTCAGCCTTCATCGCTCTCTTTTTCTTCGATGCGCCGTTTCCACTGGTCATCTTGATCGCGGGCGTGATTGGTTACGTGGGGGGAAGAGCTGGGTGGGCTGCATTCCAGTCGGGCAATGGACATGGCAAGGTCGGCGGCAAGCAGGTCGCCGATGCCGATACAGCGCTCGGCGAAGGGGTGCCGGCGCACGCCCGGCCGTCCGTCAGTTGGTCGCTGAAGATCGCGGCAGTTTTTCTGGCGCTGTGGTTCGTGCCGGTCCTGGCACTTCTGGTGTTTCTTGGGCAAGGCAATGTCTTCACCGACATTGCGATCTTCTTCTCCAAGATGGCGATGGTTACCTTCGGTGGTGCCTATGCGGTGCTTGCCTATGTCGCGCAACAGGGCGTGGATCACTATGGCTGGCTGAAGCCTGGAGAAATGCTGGATGGCCTCGGCATGGCCGAGACGACGCCCGGTCCGCTGATCATGGTCACCCAGTTCGTCGGCTTCATGGGAGCCTATCGGGCGCCGGGCGTACTCAACTCCCTTGTCGCCGGAACGCTCGGCGGTCTTCTCACGACGTGGGTGACCTTCGTCCCCTGTTTCCTGTGGATCTTCCTCGGCGCGCCGTTCATGGAAACAATGCGCAGCAACAAGGCCTTGTCAGCAGCATTGTCTGCCATCACGGCGGCGGTGGTCGGCGTGATCTTGAACCTGGCGGTGTGGTTCGCGCTTCACGTGCTGTTTCGCGAGCTGCGTGAGGTCAGCTGGCTGGGCATGACGCTGGACGTTCCCGTGTTCAACTCCATCAACCTGCCGTCTCTGGTGCTGACGCTCGGGGCGCTGCTGGCGGTATTCCGTTTCAAGATCGGTATGATCCCAGTGCTCGCCGCATGCTCGATCCTCGGCTTGCTCTGCGGGGTGGCCAGCGGATCGATTTAAGCTGAGCGGTCGGTGTAACCATTCTCCCGGCAGGAGGCATCCTTGACAGCCCAAAGGCCGATGAATGCTCCGCACGAACCGGCTGCGAGACGGAGGGTTGCACTCCTGCCTTCCGGTGCCGGGCCGGCAGCTACGTACCTGCTGGCCTCGAGAGGATTGCGGGCGTTCGGCGATGGACTCGTCAGTCTTCTGCTTCCGGCCTATTTGGCCGCGCTCGGCTTCAACGCTTTCGAGATCGGGGTCCTCGCGACGGCGACGCTCGCGGGTTCGGCCGCGCTCACCTTGGCAGTCGGGTTTGTCGCGCACCATTTCTCTCGCCGCTCTCTGCTGATTGCAGCCGCCGTCCTGATGGTCGTCACGGGGATCGCCTTCGCGTTGGTTCACGATTTCTGGCCGCTGCTCCTTATCGCATTCGTCGGAACGCTGAACCCATCCTCGGGCGACGTAAGTGTGTTTCTGCCGTTGGAGCATGCGCAACTTGCCCATAGCGTCACCGATCGCGACCGCACCGCGCTCTTTGCCCGCTATAGCCTTGTCGGTTCACTCATTGGGGCCGTCGGTGCTCTGGCGGCCGGAGCCCCCGATATTCTCCGACATGTTGCCGGGCTGGATATTAAGCAAGCGCTCCAGATCGCCTTCCTGCTTTATGCCTTTCTGGGAGTAGGTGCGCTGCTCCTTTATCGGCAACTGCCGGACGAGCCGCTCGATGCGAATGCGGTACCGGCGGAGCCATTGCGCAAGTCTCGAGCCATCGTCCTCACGCTCGCTGCGCTCTTTAGCCTGGATGCCTTTGCGGGAGGCTTCGTGGTCCAGTCATTGTTGGCTCTTTGGCTTTTCCAACAGTTCGGCCTATCGCTCGCTGCTACAGGTGCGATCTTCTTCTTGACGGGCATCCTGTCCGCCGGGTCGTATCTGCTGGCAGTGCAAATCTCCAAACGGATCGGGCTCGTAAACACCATGGTGTTTACGCACCTGCCTTCCAGTCTTTGCCTTTTGCTCATTCCCTTCATGCCGAGCCTCGGTCCAGTCATCGTCCTACTGCTGATCAGGAGCGCCTTGTCGCAGATGGATGTACCGACCCGCACCTCCTACGTCATGGCGGTGGTAACGCCGGGTGAGCGGGCCGCAGCGGCGAGTGTCACTGCCGTGCCTCGCAGCCTCGCGGCGGCCGCCAGTCCGATGCTTGCCGGCTCGCTGCTCGCAATGTCCGGTTTCGGTTGGCCGCTGCTCATCGCGGGCGTCTTGAAGATTGTCTACGATGTGCTTCTGCTTGCAATGTTCCGCAAGGTTCGCCCGCCGGAGGAACGACGGGACGGGCAGTAGCAGGTGCAAAATGCGGCCGAGCAGATCACTCGTCCCGTCGAGGGCTTGGTTGACGCTGCGTGGATCGCCCTCGCGATCCACGAAATCTTGCTTCGCTGATTTGACGAAGGCACGACTGAATGCGCGTTCCCCCGAGGAAGTCCTCAGCCGAGAATTAGGCCTGCCACGGCCACTTTGAACATTCATTCCGAATCTGCGCAGTGGTCAGACCCAAGTCTCCCAGCTGATGGTCTTCGAGTTCGGCCAGCTGTTCCCGTTGGCGATGGATTTCGATCCAGCGCGCCACCGATGCCATCGAGCGCACTAAATTTTCAAGGACGCGATGGGCACTTGCCTGTGGCGATGAACGCCTCGGCGTCTCAATCAGCAGGGGGTTCAACATTTCTCATCCTTCCGCGGTGCGCTGGTTGACGTGTGGTGCGGAAATGCTCCAATCTGCCCACGGGCGCAAAGCATGGTTTCTCGTGCTTGGCCCAATTTTTCTCATGACATGGTGCGAAATTGGCCCGCCGACTGCCATCACTCAACGCCCTCAAAGCCTTCGAGGCGGCGGCGCGCCACGAGAGCTTTACTAGGGCGGCGGACGAACGTTCCGTCACGCAGGGTGCGGTGAGCCATCAGGTGAAGGCGCTCGAACTCGAATTGGGCATCAGGCTGTTCGATCGCGAACATCAAAAGCTGAGCATCACGCGGGCCGGCCTCTCCTATCTGGAGGTGGTGCGCGATGCCTTCGACCGCATAGCTCTCGGCACGCAACGCATCCAGCATCTATCCCGGGCCGGAGCGTTGACGGTCAGCACGTCGCCCGACTTTGCCGCCAAGTGGTTGGTAAACCGCCTTGGCAGGTTTGCCGAGACGCACCCCGACATTGATCTCAGAATTTCCGCAACCATGCATCACGTCGACTTCGCGAGAGAGGACGTCGATCTTGCCGTGCGGCATGGCGATGGCAACTGGGCGGGGCATGATGTTGTCCGCCTGTGCTCCGAGCAACTGTTCGTGGTCTGCAGTCCCAAACTTCACCAGCGGATGCGCGAGCCGTCCGATGTGCTGAACTTTCCGTTGCTGCATCTTGATGACCGAAAGGACTGGTCGGGATGGCTCGAGGCCGCTGGCGTGGTCGATGCCGAACTCTCCCATGGGCCGGTCTTGAACCGCGCCAGCATGGTCATAGACGCCGCTATCGACGGCCAGGGCGTCGCACTCGCCCGCACCACGCTTGCGGCTTGGGACCTCATCAACGGGCGCCTCGTAAGGCCGTTCGCCACGACGCTGCGATTGTCCAAGACCTACTGGATCGTCTGTCCCAAGGCGACGTCGACGCTCCCTAAAATTACGACATTCCGTGACTGGCTGTTGGCTGAGACCGCCGATGATGTGCGCCGCCTCAAAACGCTCGGTCCATAGGCTTGAAGGGCTCAATTGTGCAACGGGCTTCTGCGACGGGCGAACGTCCGATTACCGGCCGCGAGAGGTAATTCGGACGAACGGCGATAAACGTAGATAAGAGTCCGCTAGCGCGCCAGCGCGACCTTCAGGATGGTGAGCCGCGATGTCCGGGGTGGCTATTCATACTGAGTTCTACCGCAGTCGGCGAGACCGGATGCTGGCTCGCACCAGGCCCTATGGTGCGCCTCGGGAGATGATGAGATGACCGATCTTCAGAAGATCATTTGGATGATAGTGCTGGCGATCCTCGCCGGGATCGCGCTGATTTTACTAAATCACTGGATCAGGGGCGACCTATCCGCAGCGCTGCCATTGACTTTGATCACCGAGAAGCCAGTTTGAGCTCGGCCGTCTGCAGAGAGGATTTGGTCAATCTGCCACTCATTGACCGGCAGTCAGCGACGCTGTTCAAGGCCGAACGGCGGTTGCGCGATAGCGGCAAATACGCTTCAGAGATGACCGTAGCTTTTTCATACAGAGGATATCATGCCGGCGGACGATGGTAGTCTACGCGACATTCTTGGAATTTTGTTGGTTCTCGTACTCGTAGGCGCAAACGGCTTCTTTGTCGCCGCCGAGTTTGCCCTGGTAGCGGTTAGACGCAGCCGCGTCGACGAGCTTGCAGCTGCCGGGCGTTTGAACGCCGGGCAGCTTCAAAAAACCTTGGTCAATCTAGATGCCAATCTGGCCGCGACCCAGCTCGGCATCACCATTTCATCGCTGGCGCTCGGCTGGGTTGGCGAACCCGCACTTGCCCATCTGATCGAGCCACTGCTCTTAGGAGCAATGGGGTCGCTGGCCACGGCAGCTTCGCACACGATCGCCGTCGCAATCGCTTTCATCATCATCACCGCTCTTCACATTGTCCTGGGCGAGCTGGCGCCGAAAAGCCTGGCGCTCCAGCGCAGCGAGGGCACCGCACTCTGGGTCGTACGCCCGCTCGGCCTGTTCCTTTTTCTGCTCAGGCCGGCGATCCTCGCTCTGAACGGTCTCGGCAATCTGGTGCTGCGTCTGTGCGGTCTGCGGCCGGGCACAGGCGAGGAGTCCTTGCATTCACCCGAAGAGCTGAAGCTGCTTGTGGCGGCAAGCCAGGAGGCAGGGTTGCTCCACCAGACTCAACAGGAACTGGTCGAGCGCGTGTTCAACATCGGCGATCGGCGCATCGCCGACATCATGACGCCGCGCCGCGATATCGACTGGATCGACACTGACGACAGCCCGGACGAGGTTCTGCGCACCATCCGCAAATGTCGCCATGAACAGCTTCTGGTCGGCCGTGGCGGGATCGACGAACCGCTCGGCATGATTCTGAAGAAGGATCTCCTCGACCAGGTGCTCGACGGGAAAACGCTCGATCCAATGGCGGTCATCCGCGACCCCGTGATCGTCCACGAAGGAACGCCAATATTCCGCGTCCTCGATCAGTTCAAGCGGGCGCCGGTGCGTCTGGCGATCGTCATCGACGAATATGGCGCACTGGAGGGGATCGTCACCCAGACCGATCTGCTCGAAGCCATTGCAGGCGACCTTCCGGACCTGGATGGTGAAGACCCCGATGTCCTCGAGCGTGATGACGGTTCCCTGCTGATCGATGGGATGATGCTGGCGCACGATGCCTTCGCTCGCCTGGGCTTTCGATCAGGGGCGGCAGAGGGAGATTTTCATACGATCGCTGGATTCGCTTTGTCCCAGCTGGGTCACCTTCCGGAAGCTGGCGAGCACTTTGACTATCAGGGCTGGCGCTTCGAGATCCTCGATATGGACGGAAGGCGGATCGACAAGCTGCTCGCCCGGCGTGAGTCGCCTACATCCAAGCCTGCAGCCATTTGAGGCCGAACGCACCGGGCGCGAGTATCGCTGTCGCCCACAGCAAGGCCGAGGTGACGTTGGCGATCTGAAACGTCAAAGTAGGCATCTCACAGACGCCCGCAACCAATGGAACGGAGGCGCGCAACGGACCTGAGAAGCGCCCGATGAACACCCCCAGCCCACCCCAGCGTTCGAAGAAGGCGCGGCCACGGGGCATCAGGTCCGGCTACCGCTTCAGCGGCCAGTAGTGCGATACCCTGTCGCCCAAGCGAGTGCCGATCCAGAAGGACAGCCAGTCGCCCAGCACAGCGCCGACGATAGCGGCCAGCCATAAGGGCCAGAACGCGATTCCGCTTTCGCCGATCAGGAAACCGACGCCAACAAGGATTACGGTTGCGGGAAGCAGCAGCGAAATGAACGCCAGCGATTCCCCGAAGGCCAGCATGGCCACCACCGGAATGCCCCATGCCTCATGCGCGCGGATAAAAGCGATCGTCGCTTGAGTGGTCTCGTCGAGGCTCATTCGCTGGTTCCCGCTTCACCCCTGCAAAGGGGCGCATCCCGATGCTTAGCTAGAACCATCCCCGCCACTTGAACCACGCCAGTGGAACAATGGCGCTGAGGCCGATCATTGCCAACCCATAGGGGTAGCCGAAGGCCCAGTCATATTCGGGCATGGTCTTGAAATTCATGCCGTAGATGCCCGCGATCAGCGTTGGGGGAATGCCGACGATCGAGACGATGGTGAGGATCTTGAAGATGTCGTTCTGGGCGATGCCGATCAGCCCGACCATGGCATCTAGCAGGAATTGCACCTTGTCAGAGAGATGGACCTCATAGTCGTCGAGCGAAGCCACATCTTGCTTCAGGCCGTTCATTCGCGACGCGATTTGCACGTCGCCCCAGTCAGCGGTCATCCCGCATGCGAAATCGATGGCGCGCCCAAGGCCCAGTAACGCATCGCGCTTTTCCGAAAGATAGTCACCCAGCCGGCCGACATGGCGCGATAGAGGACCTCGCCGCGTCGATCGCACGGCGCGGCCTGCTCCAGAGCCTTAACGTCCGGCCAGTATTGGATGGCGAGGGTAACGAGACCGGCATGTTTGAGGTGCCGGCTGGCTGGCGCCGCTATCGCGCGCTGGAACTGCTGGTCAAGCAGAAGCGCATGATCAAGACCGAGCCAGTTCCCTGCGTCGTCAGCGACGCCCACAGCGCGGTCCCGATCGAGGAGGACTCGCTGGCCGAGAATTTTCAGCGCGAAGATTTACATCCCCTGGATATGTTCCGGGCCTTCCAGACCCTGCACGATCAGGGCGCCAGTCATGAGGAGATTGCGGCACGCTTCTTCGTGTCCGCTACCTTTGTCCAGCAGCGCCTGCGGCTCGCAAAAGTTTCGCCCAAGCTGCACGAGGTCTACGAGCAGGAGGGAATGCAACTCGAGCATCTCATGGCCTTTACCGTGACCGACGATCACGCCCGTCAGGAGCAGGTCTGGGAGGCGCTCGAAAACTCCTGGTCGAAGGAGCCGCAGCAGATCCGGCGCCTGCTGAGTCAGCTGAAGGTCTTCCGGGAAGTGTTGCGGGCCGGTTCGACACGGCGAGCAGCGGCAGCGCTCGGGATAAGCCAGCCGGCCGTCAGTCAACATGTCAAGCAACTCGAGACCACGCTCGGCATCACACTCTTCAAGAGATCAGCCAACCGCATCGTCCCCTTGCAGGAAGCCTGGGAACTCCTACGAAACGTAGAACTTGCCCTAACGTCCCTGGATCGGCTGGAAGCGTCGATCTTCGCTATGAAGAACGAGGAAAAGCAACGGATTGCGATTGCCGCGCCCTCTGTTTTCGGTTTCGTGACCTTGCCCAAGGTTGTGGCGATCATCCACTCAAAGACCGCTTCGAATGTCCGCTCGATTTCGGGAAGCTACGAGCAGATCGGCGAGCACATCCTGGCAGGGCGGGCGGATCTCGGAATTTCGAGATTGCCCCTGGATCCACGTCTGTTTGAATGGGCGCCGCTCGGGTCGGCACGAAACGTATGCATCTTTCATCCCGACCACCGTTTCTCAAAACAGACCTGCATTGAGGCTCACGACCTGGCAGGCGAAACGATCGTCGATATCGATCCCCAGTTCGCCGCCCACCAAATGAACTTCAATGCCTTGCGCTTCGCCGGCGTTGAGCCGGACATACTCGTGGAATTCGATTGCAACGGTCACGAAGCCGGATACGTTTCGGCTGGCCTAGGCATTTCGATAACCAATGAGATCATCGCGCGTGAATACGCGGCGTTTAACCTCGAAGCAAAACCGGTGGAACCGTCCGCGCTCTATCACTACGTCGCGATTTGGCAGAAGGGCCGGACCTTTTCGAATGCACTGAATGTGTCGCTCGAGGCGATCATCGCCGCGTTTTTGCAGATGCCATCTGTGAGCGGGTGATCATCCCTAGAGGATGGTGTCTTCAACAGCGGCTGCCTTTGAATGAGGGGTAAGGGTTCATCCCTATCAGAAAACGATCAGCCCGCACCCCTGCAACAGAACGCGGGCTTTTGAGCAAAATTGTCCCGATGTTAGCTCGTCTTGATGCCGATCTTGCGGCGCTTCGCTGGCGCCGCTTCAGGCTCAGGCGCTACAGGCTTGCGGCCCAAGCCGATCGCCTTCGCCATCGCCGATCGCACCGCGGCGTAGTTCGGCGCAACCATCGGATAGTCGGAGGGCAGGCCCCATTTCGCGCGGTACGCATCCGGTGACAGACCGTAATGGATGCCCAAGTGTCGTTTGAGCGATTTGAACTTCTTGCCGTCTTCCAGGCAGATGATGAAGTCAGGCGTCACCGATTTCTTGATCGGGACAGCAGGTGTAGGCTTCTCTTCCGCTTTGGGCGGGGCTGCTCCCTGCAGCTTGCGGATTGCTCCGTAGGTATCGGAAATTACGCGAGCGAGTTCCGCGATTGGAACCGGGTTGTTGCTGACATAGGCGGAAACGATGTCAGTGGTCATCTCCAGCAATTCCGCGTCGGACTTGATAAGATCTGAAGGCATTTGGCCAACCTTTCATTTGCTCTCCAGGTGCCGTAGCCCCGATCTACCTCAGCAACCTCGCTACAGCAAAGCGCACCCGTTGCACAAGACAAGAAGCTGCAATGATGAACGCGGGCAGCAGTGTATGCCCGCGACTCTGCGGGCGACCTTTTGACACTCACATCTATGCGGCGCGCGCTGCCAACAGCGCGTGAAGAGCCTCCGGCTTCAGATGGGTGTAGCGCTTCAACATTTTCCAGTCCTTGTGCCCAGTTACCAGCGCAACTTGTTCGATCGTGAACCCGGCCTCGAAAAGGCGGCTTGTCCCTTCGTGCCGCAAGTCATGAAAATGAAGGTCGTGGATGTCCAGGTCCGCGCACCCTCGACGGAAGGCGGTGCCGACTGACCTATGATTGAAGGGGAAAATTCGATCATCGTCATTGCTTCGCTTGGCCAGTCGGTCCTCGACAATGGCCCATGCGTCGTACCCAGTTGCCGCGAACAAGGGCATGCGTTGATTGTTCCCGTTTTTATTTCGCGGGTCTTTCCGGTCACGGATGAGAAGCATCCGCGTGCGGGCGTCCATGTCGGACCACCGCGCCTTGCAGATTTCCTCCTGGCGCATCGCCGTTGCGACGGCGAAACGTATGATCTGACCAACCGGCGCTATTTGACGAGGATTTGCATCGAAGTGGGCGATGAGCCTGTCGAGTTCATCCTGAGTCGGCCTCCTATCGCGCTGATTGCCCTTACCAAGGAGGCCAAGCCTCTTTAGGGCAATACGCGCGAGATCAACCGGTTCGACCTTGACGGGCAGGCCGTGCACCGCAGCGGCATGAGCCAGTATGAGTTTTACAAAGCCGATGTCGATGCCGAGCGTCATCGGTCCGGCACCTTGGGCGGCCCGGTCGCGCCCAAAACGAATGAGCCGTTCGCGATCGAGAGCCGCGATGTTGCACTTCCCCAGATGTCTTTGGATCATATCGAGAGCCGCAGCCTTGGAGCGGCGAGGGGACTTGCCTACATCACACATGTCGTCGATATGAAGGTCGATGAGTTCACCGAAAGTTTTCAGGCGCGCTATACGGGACTTGGTCGGCGTCTCACCACGATCGACTTGGCGCTCGGCTTCGGTTGCCCAGCGCCGTGCGTCGTCTCGGCGCAGGAAGGTCTCGCTGACGTAGCGACCCTTGCGACGGACTTGGACGCGCCAGGAACCGGACGAGAGTTTTGTGTAGGTGGCCATTTTTTCGTGTGCGCTCTGTGTGCACTGAGAGATCGAAACGTGGAGAAAAGGGTCGTATTCTGGCGTAAATTCGTGTGCACTCGGTAGGTTCTAACGATTTGATGTTAAAGAAAAAATGCTGAAAAATCAAGAGCATAGACTGGCTATTGCACCCATGATGGACTGGACGGACCGGCACTGCCGGTTCTTCCATCACCAATTGACGCGCGAGGCGCTGCTCTACACTGAGATGGTGGTGGCAGATGCGGTCATCCACGGCGCACGCGAGCGGCTGCTCGGCTTCGACGACAGCGAACATCCGGTGGCGCTGCAGCTCGGCGGCGCCGATCCGGGAAAGCTGGCCGAGGCGGCGCGCATCGGCGAAGCCTTCGGCTATGATGAAATCAACCTCAATGTCGGCTGTCCGTCCGACCGCGTCCAGTCGGGCACGTTCGGCGCCTGCCTGATGAAGACGCCGGTGCTCGTCGCGGATTGCGTCGCTGCGATGAAGGCGGCGGTGAAAATACCGGTTACCGTCAAGTGCCGCATCGGCGTCGACGAGCAGGATCCGGAACCGGCACTCGATGCCTTGGCCGACGGTGTTTTCGCGGCCGGCGCCGACGCGCTGTGGGTGCACGCCCGCAAGGCCTGGCTGGAAGGTCTGAGCCCAAAAGAAAATCGCGACGTCCCACCGCTCGACTATGGCCGCGTATATCGGCTGAAAGCCAGAAAACAAAACAAATTCATCGGCATCAATGGCGGCATTCAATCTCTTGCAGAGGCGCTGAGGCATCTCGACCATGTCGATGGCGCTATGCTCGGCCGCGCCGCCTATCACACGCCCGGGATACTGACCGGCATCGATGCCGCGTTTTACGGCGGCACGGCTGAGCCGTTCGATTTTGCCGCGCTGATCGATGCCATGGCGGATTACGCGGCACGCCATATCGAGCAGGGTGGACGCCTCGGGCATGTCACCCGGCACATGGTCGGGCTGTTTCACGGCCTGCCCGGTGCACGCCGCTATCGGCAGATCCTTTCCACCGAGGCGACAAAGCCGGGTGCCGGACCGCAGGTGCTCAAGGCGGCTTTCGCAGAAGTCGATTTCGGCAGGACCGCAGAGGCGGCCTGAGGAAAGAAGTTAATCCCGCAAAATCATGCGATCGCCACGGACGTCGAAGCCCGATAGCGAGCCGATGAAATTCATGCCGAGCAGGCTCTGGCCGAGCGTGCCGGGTGCGGCGATCATGATGGGCATGTCCTTGCGCACGATGCCGCCGATCGACAGCTCATCGGTTTTTACGGCGGCGGCGCGTGTCATGCCGTTGGCGGTAGAGATCGGTATGGTGAAGCGGAGAGCCGCCGAATTGAACCCGACCGCCAGTGCGTCCTCGGCGGTCAGCACGGTGCTGGTCGCGCCGGTATCGACAACCGTCAGGATCGGCGTTCCGTTGATCGTGACACGCGCTTCGAAATGGCCGTTGCCGGCCTTGTCCAGGGTGACGGTGGCATGGCCTTCGTCCACGCCCAGTGCCAGCGGACTGCCGGGAACAAAGCCGGCGGTGACGCGGCTGGCGAAATCCTGCAACTCATAGCGGTACTGATAGCCGGCGATCAGCGCCAGCACGATGGCACCCCAGGCGCCGAGGCTGCGGGCCATGGTGCCTAACGGCCTGCCCGATCTGAGCAGGCCGGCGCCGACGAGCGCCGCTAAAGCGCCAAGCCAGATCAGCTGGCTGAAATCGTAATTCTCAATGCCGAACGTGCTGCCGGCGGAATCGTTGAGCATGAGCAGGAGCACACCCGCCCCGATCGCGACGATCAGAATCCACAACAGTCGGTTCATCTCTGCGGCCGGTTCACGAGAGGGCGTCGCGTTCGCGTGCCATGCGGCTGCGACGGGTTTCCCGGCGGGGGCGTCGCTCGACCGTTTCCAGCCTTGCCGGCAGCTCGGCCATGACGCTGCGGCGGGTTTGCGGGGTCATGTCGATCCAGGCGGCGATTTCCTCGCGCGTGCGCCCGCAACCGAAACAGAAACCGGTTTTCATGTCGATCGAGCAGACCAGGATGCACGGGGATTCAATGGCCGTCATGAGGATTTCCTTGGCTAGCCTCCACATGGTGCAACGACAAAGTCAATGCAAGCCCTCCGGGGTGCGCCGCCAACAAGTGCTTTCGCGTCAATACCGCCAAGTTACGCCGAGGTTGTGCCGGCTGGCCAAGGCGGCTATGCCGCTCACCAATTCACAGGGACGATCGCCATCGACATGACCAGCGCGCTGCCTTTCGACGATTTTCGCGACCTTCTGGTGAGCCTGCCGCCGGCAGATATGGCGGCCAACGCCCGCGTGCGCCAGTTGTTTGCCAAGGCAGACAAGCCCAAAGGCTCGCTCGGCCGCATCGAGGACGTCGCCGCCTGGCTCGCCGGCTGGAGCGGCCGCGCGCCACCGGCGGTGACGCGGCCATTGGTGGCGCTCTTTGCCGGCAATCATGGCGTCACCCGCCACGGCATTTCGCCGCGCCCCGCCGCCGCCACGGCAAATGCGGTCGAGCTCTGCGCCGCCGGCGGTGCAGCGATCAACCAGATCTGCATCGCCAACGATCTCGGCTTGAAGGTGTTCGATCTGGCTCTGCACATTCCAACAGCCGACATCACCGAGGACGCGGCACTGGACGAGCGCGGTTGCGCCGCCACCATGGCCTTCGGCATGGAAGCGATTGCCGGCGGCACCGACCTGCTTTGCCTTGGCGACCTCGGCGTCGGCAATTCGACTGTCGCCGCGGCTCTTTGCGCGGCGCTGTTCGGCGGCACCGGCGCCGACTGGGTCGGCCCTGGATCGGGGGCCAACGCAGCGATGCAGAGGCGCAAGGCGGAGGTGGTCGATGCCGCGATGGCGTTTCACGGCGCGAGCCTCAAGGATCCGCTGGAAGCGCTTCGCCGGGTCGGTGGACGGGAATTCGCAGCGATCTGCGGCGCCATTCTGGCGGCGCGGATGCAGAAGATCCCGGTGCTGCTCGATGGGTTTGCGGTGACCGCGGCCGCTGCCGCCCTATATGCCGCCAACCCCGCCGCGCTCGATCATTGTCTCCTCGCAAGCCTATCGCCGGAGCCGGGCCATGCCAAGGCCGCCGAGCGCCTCGGCCTTCGCGCGCTGCTCGATCTGGGCGTCAGCCAGGGCGAGGGGGTAGGGGCGGCTCTTGCCGCTGGACTGGTCAAGGCGGCCGCGCTGACCAGCTCCGGCATGGCAGCCGCGGTCCGCGGTTAAGCATTCAGCGCCGGCGCGAAGCAACCGCCTTGGTCGGCAGCGCCGGCAGTTCCTCCATCACCCGGCTCAGCGGGAAGATGGCGATCGCCTCGGTGCCTTCGCGTAGCCTGGAATGGAGCTGGAATTCGCCGCCATGCATGGCCAGCAGGCCCTGCACGATCGGCAGGCCAAGCCCGGTGCCCTGTTCGGCGCTCTTGATGGCGATCGAGCCCTGGCCGAAGGCCGAGAGTACGATCGGGATCTCGTCTTCCGGTATGCCCGGCCCATTGTCCTTGACGGAGAGATATTGCCCGCCGCCCGCCGTCCAGCCGACGCGCACGCGGATTTCGCCGCCGGTGGCGGTGAACTTGATGGCATTGGACAAGAGGTTGAGCGCAATCTGCCGCACCGCGCGTTCGTCGGCGAACAGGCGCGGCAAGGCGTTTTCGAAATCCTGGACGATGCGGATGTCCTTGTTGCGCGCCTTCAGCTCCATCATGTGGCAGCAATCCTCGACGACGGAGAGCAGCATCATCGGCTCCTCATTGAGCTGGTAGCGACCCGCTTCGATGCGCGACAAGTCGAGGATTTCGTTGATCAGGTCGAGCAGATGCTGTCCGGAGTCATGCACGTCGCGGGCATAGTCGCGATAGGTCGGGTTGCTCATCGGGCCGAGCACCTCGTTGGCCATCACTTCGGAAAAGCCGAGAATGGCGTTGAGCGGCGTGCGCAGTTCGTGACTCATCGAGGCCAGGAAACGTGATTTCGCCAGATTTGCGTCTTCCGCCCGCCGCCGTGCCTCGTCCGACATCGATTTCGCCGTCTCCAGTTCGGCGATCAGCGCGTCCTTTTCGGAGCGGAACGACAGCAGCATCAGCGAGGAACGGTTGAGCTGGCGCGCCACATAGGCGAAGAAAGGCAGCGAAGCGATCAGCAAACCTGCCATGATCACCTCGACGGGCAGCCATAGTTTCGCACTGGCATAGGCATAGATGGCGACCGGGAGGGCGAAGGTCGCCAACAGCGCACCGCGCAGGGACGATGCCAGGATCGCGGTTGCCGACATGGCGAGCAGCAGCACCACCGCCTTGGCGACCTGGAACTGATCGATTTGGCAAGTTTCGCAGCCGAGCCATGCGAACCAGGCCCAGCCAAGCCCGCAAAGAAAATGGCCGATCAGGAAATCCCTATGCGTTTCCAGCGGGTTGAGCTCGGACGCCTGAGTGACGCGTCTCGCCATGAATGCAACGATGGTGTAGCAGATGAATGTGAACAGCGCCCAGACGCCGATCTCCTTGCCGACGCCCGCGAGCAAGCCTGCGGCGGCAGTTGCCAGAACGAGCAGCGGGACGACGATCACGCCGCCGGTCATCGACAGCGCGTGGAGCTTCAACAGCTCGCGGTCGAAGTCGGGATTTCCGGCTTGCTGCGAAAGACGGTCGCGCGTCTTGCGGACCGCGCGCGCGACATCGCTGTTGCGATGGCGTTTCCTGCGGTCCACAATAAACTTGTCCGCCGTGGTCGAGCGTTGCAGGGGCATGAAGTCTTCAATTTACGCGGGCAGCAATTTCAAATCGTTAAGCTACGTTCGAATGATTAACCAACGGTTTGCCATATGAGCCGTTCGTGGTCGCGATGGCCGCGCCAGCGATACTATGCGCCGCGCCCGCGAAGCCGGTGGCGCAGGCTGATGGACTATGGGCTGACGCTCATCGTGCTTGGCCTGCTGATCCTCCTGGCGGCGCGCCTCGACCGGGTGGAGACGCGCAAGGCGGAGGGCGCCGCGCTCGTCAATGACGGCGATAGCATCACCCTCGGCAGCGAGCGTGTCCGCATGCGCGGCATCGACGCGCCGGAATATTCGCAGATCTGCCGCAAGGACGGTGCCGACTATCCCTGCGGCAAGCTCGCGCGGCAGTCCCTGGTGCGGTTGATTGCCGGCAAAGCGGTTTCCTGCAGCGGCCGGCAGCGCGACCGTTACGGCAGGCTGCTCGGCGATTGCAAGGTCGGCGGCAAGGATCTCAACCGCGCTCAGGTCGAGGCCGGCTGGGCGGTCGCCTTTGGCGACTTCGAGACCGAGGAAGCCGCTGCGCGCGCAGGCAAGGCCGGCATCTGGGCCGGAACTTTCGACGAGCCGAAGAACTGGCGCGAGAGCCACGGGCACGAGCTGGTCGAAAGAAAACACGGGACCTTGGCGTCGATCGGCGACGCCCTGCGGGAGATTTTTCGCTTCTGGTGAGCTGCGCCTATAATTCGTCGTACGGACGAGGAGGATAGAGATGAAGCTGTTCGACGGCGGGCGCGCGCCCAATCCACGTCGGGTTCGGATTTTCCTGGCTGAAAAGGGAGTTGAAGTTCCGCTGGTGCCGGTCGACATGGGTGCGCTGGAGCACAAAGAGCAGCCGGTCAGCTCGCGCAATCCGCTGAAGCGTCTGCCGGTGCTCGAACTCGACGATGGCACCATCATCACCGAGTCCGTCGCAATCTGCCGTTACTTCGAGGAACTGCACCCCGAGCCGGCTTTGTTCGGGCGTGGTGCGCTGGGCAAGGCAATCGTCGAGATGTGGCAAAGGCGCGTGGAGTTCAATCTGTTCGGCTGCGTCTCCGCGGCGTTCCGGCATATCCATCCCGCAATGAGGGAATGGGAGATCCCGCAAATCCCCGAATGGGGCGAGGCCAACAAGCCGAAGGCGATCGAATTCCTGAGATTTCTGGACACTGAGCTCGCCGGCAGGGAATTCGTCGCCGGCGATACCTATTCGATCGCCGACATCACCGGGCTGGTCGCCATCGACTTCATGAAGCCGGCTCGCATCAAGGTACCCGAAGAGTGCACCAACGTGCTGCGCTGGTATCGGGCAATCTCAAGCCGGCCGAGTGCCGCCGCCTGACAATGAGTTCCGAATGAGCGAAGAGTTGGAAGCCTTGGCAGCGAGGGTACGCGCCTGCCGCATCTGCGTCGATAAGCCGGCCGGCAGGCCATTGCCGCACCAGCCGCGTCCGGTGCTCAGGCCATCTTCGAGCGCCCGCATCCTGATCGCCAGCCAGGCGCCGGGTACCAAGGTCCACGTGTCAGGCATGCCGTTCACCGACGCCTCCGGCGACCGGCTGCGAAGCTGGCTCGGCGTCGGCAGCGAGGAATTCTATGACACGGACAAGTTTGCCATTGTGCCGATGGGCTTTTGCTTTCCGGGTCAGGACGCCAAGGGCGCCGACCTGCCGCCGCGCCGCGAATGTGCGCCGGCCTGGCGCGTATCGCTGATGGCGCTGATGCCGCAAGTCGATCTGGTGCTGACGATCGGCATCTACGCGCAAAGCTGGCATATGGGCGCGGCGCGCCGTCCCTCGCTGACAGAAACAGTCTTGGACTGGCGCGCCATCTGGACGGCACCGACTGAGCCGAAAGTCCTGCCGCTGCCGCACCCGTCCTGGCGCAACACCGGCTGGCTGAAGCGCAATCCATGGTTTGAAATGGATTTGCTGCCCTTTCTGAGATCGGAAATCCGCTATCGCATCGGCTAGGCTTTCAGCAAGAAATCACTCGCTTTCGCGCTATCCGACAGAATTTCTTTCTTGTAAAAGGCCATGACAAGAGGGAATATGGTAATCTATTCCTCGAAGCGCGTAGCGCATGAGGGGACGCGTTAAATTCTTGTTTTTATGCATATCGTTGTGCCAAAGCCGCTGCGCACTTTGGACGACTTGCATCAGGGGGAGCACCCAATGGACCGCCTCGATAGAAAAATCCTCCGCCTCCTGCAGGAGGATGCGACGCTTGCGGTCGCCGACGTCGCCAAGAAGGTCGGCCTGTCGACGACGCCGTGCTGGCGGCGCATCCAGAAGCTCGAGGAAGAGGGCGTCATCAAGCGGCGCGTCGCCATCCTCGACCATGAAAAGGTCAATGTGCGGGTCACGGTGTTTGTGTCGATCCGCACCAATTCGCACAGCCATGAATGGCTGCGGCGCTTTTCGGAGGTCATCCAGGAATTTCCCGAAGTGGTCGAATTCTACCGCATGAGCGGCGATGTCGACTATCTCTTGCGCGTCGTGGTGCCCGACATCGCCGCCTACGACGCCTTCTACAAGCGGCTGATCGCCAAGATCGAGATCCGCGACGTGTCGTCTTCCTTCGCCATGGAGCAGATCAAATACACCACCGAGATGCCGCTGGATTACATGGTGCTCGACAAGGAGTCCGGCGCCAACGCCGCTTGAGATTCTTCTGCTTAGTTCTTCTTTTTGTTGAGGAAAGTCCAGGGCGAGTTGACCGGCAGCGTGATCGTGTCCGGCACGGTGTCGACGTTGACCACCTCGGCCTTGCGCACAGTGTAGCCCGACTGGATGACACTGACGCCGTCAAGGATGAAAAGCTGGCTCTTCTCCATGCCTGGCTCTAGTGCGCCAGTTATCGAAACCGGCTGGTAGGCCTCGGACATCCGGTAGGGTTGCGCAGGCGTAACGAGGACGATCTGGTTGGGCGGCGGCGTCGGCATATGGCTGCAGGCCCCTGTCCAGGGCACCAGCAGGAATTGATAGACGAGATCACCGTCGCGATCGACCGGCAGTGCGTAGCCCGCGAGCTGCACGGTCTGGTCCTGCAAATCGTGAGAGAGCGTTTCGCCATGATCCGGCATTTTGGCCGCGATCATTGGCAGTCCGACGCTTTCGGCGGCTGCCTGGGTCGCTGGGCGCAGATCCTTCCAGAAAATGTGCATGGTCCCAGCGGAAGCGCTTGCCGCGATGGCGGACGCCAACAAGGCAGTCGCCAAGACCGCGCCTGATTTAAAACGGTTGCTCATCGCTGCTCCGCTGTTGAGCCTTGATCTGCGGACATCAAGTAAAGCTGCCGCTGTCCACTGGTCAACGCTCAAGCCGCATCACATGCCGGCGCGAGCCGGCTATGCCAATCTCGCGAAAGCCACGGGCGACGAACATGCCGCGAAACCCCATGAAGCTGTAGCTCGGCGAAGCATCGTCGACCGGATAGGCTTCGATCATCCTGGCGCCTTTGGCAACGGCGTGATCGATGGCCGCGTCGAGCAATGCGCTTGCCAGCCCGCCACCGCGCAGCGCTCTCGGTACATAGAAGCAGACGATCGACCAGATGCCCATCTCGCTATCGTCCTGCTGCCGCGACAGCCTGCGGTAGGTCTCGCGCGGCGCGACCGAGCACCAGCCGACGGTCCGGCCATCGATCTGGGCGACAATGCCGACCGGCGTGCCAGCCTCGATCAGCGCCATCATCGCGCGTTTCTTCTCGTCGTTCTCGACATGCTCGCGGCGGTCGAGGTTGCGCCAGGCCATGCACCAGCAATATTTCGGCCCGCCGGGTTGCTCGAACAGGTTTTCGAAATCAGCGCGCGTCGATTGCGTCACCTCCGTGAAGCGCACTTTGCTCAGGTCAAGCTTTTCTGGCGGCGAGCCGTTCGAGCGTCTTGGCATCGGAAAGTTCCTTCACGGCGTCCTTGCCGATCCAGCGCGCAGTCCTGTCTGTCGAGGCCGCTAGTTTTTGCGCCAGGGCAAGGGCAGGGCCGTGCAAATTCATCGATCGTTTGCCGATCGAACGAAGCGCCCAGTTCACCGCCTTCTTCACAAAATTGCGGCCGTCGGTCGCATGCGCTTCGATGATCGACAGGAATTCGAGGAAGGTCGCCTCGGGTTCCTTCTTCCGGTGGACCACCGACCAAGCCATCATCGCAAACGCCGTGCGCCGAACGAATTCCCGTTCGTCGACCGCGAATTCGGCGATCAGTTCCCTCCAGCAATCCGTATCGACAAAGAGATCGGAGACCCCGTCGACGATATCCCACGAGTCGAAAGTCGCCGCCCATCGTCTTGCATCCGCGGCGGAGAACCGCTCTGGATCGGCGGTCACGGAGGCGATGAACTGCGCCTCCATGATGCCTGTCTGCCAAAGCTCGAAGGCACGGTCATGGTTGCGCTTGATCTTCTTGGCAATCTGCCGCTGCACGCCATGCGAGATACCGAGCGCACGTTCGATCTTGATGCCGTAGCGCAGCATGCCAAGTCGATTTTCCTCCGAGGCGATCGAGCGCAAATGAGCGACGATTTCGGCGGCGCTGGATTGAGGCGAAAGCTCGGCCACGGTGAAATCCTACTTCTCCAGTCTTGCCAGCAGCGAGGACGTGTCCCAGCGCTTGCCGCCCATTACCTGGACGTCCTTGTAGAACTGGTCGACAAGTGCCGTCACCGGCAGTTTGGCGCCGTTGCGGTCGGCCTCGGCGAGGCAGATGCCAAGATCCTTGCGCATCCAGTCGACGGCGAAGCCGAAATCATATTTGCCGGCATTCATCGTCTTGTGGCGGTTCTCCATCTGCCAGGAACCAGCGGCGCCCTTGGAAATCACCTCGATGACCTCTTCGATGTCGAGCCCGGCCTGCTTGCCGAAATGGATACCTTCGGCCAATCCCTGAACGAGGCCGGCGATGCAGATCTGGTTGATCATCTTGGTGAGCTGGCCAGCCCCTGCCGGTCCCATCAACCCGACCATGCGGGCATAAGCATCTATGACCGGCTTGGCCCTGTCGAAGGCGTCTGGCTCGCCGCCGACCATCACGGTCAGCACGCCGTTCTCAGCGCCTGCCTGACCGCCGGAGACCGGAGCGTCGAGGGACGAAAACCCGAGCGCTTGCGCCTGCTGCGCCAGTTCGCGCGCGACCTCGGCCGATGCCGTGGTGTTGTCGACGAAGATGGCGCCTTTCTTCATGGAATTGAAGGCGCCTCCGGTGGCGGTCGTCACGGAGCGCAGATCGTCGTCATTGCCGACGCAGGAAAAAACGAAGTCCTTGCCCTCGGCCGCCTCCGCTGGCGTCGCTGCGAAGCTGCCACCATGCTGGGCAACCCACTGCTCGGCCTTGGCCCTGGTACGGTTGTAGACGGTGACGTCGTGACCGCCCTTGTTCTTGAGATGCCCGGCCATCGGATAACCCATGACGCCAAGACCGAGAAATGCCACCGAAGCCATGTTTTCGAATCCCTTAGAAACCTGCTTTGCGGCCTTCTTATCGGATCAGGCAAGGGGATGGGAGTCAGCGGTGCAGATGGATGGTGATACGCCGTTCGATCCACTCGACGCCGTGGCGCAATGTTTCGACGATGACCAGATAGATGATCGCCGCCCAGATATACGACTGAAAGTCGAAGGTGCGCGCATAAGTGAGCCGGGTGATGCCCATCAAATCGTAGACCGTGATGATGGCGACGATTGCCGAGCCCTTGATCATCAGGATGATCTCGTTGCCATAAGGGCGCAGCGCCACAATCAGCGCCTGCGGCAGGATGATTTTCCACATCGTCTGCAGTTTGTGCAGGCCGAGCGAGGCGGCACCTTCCCATTGGCCCCTTGGCACGCTCTCGATCGCGCCACGCAAAATCTCGGCCTGGTAGGCGGCCGTATTCAGCGAAAAGGCGAAGATCGCGCAGTTGAACGCTTCGCGGAAGAAGCCCCACAGGCCGACCATCTCGAGCTCCGGTCGGAAGGAGCCGACCCCGTAGTAGACCAGGAAGGTCTGCGCCAACAGCGGCGTGCCGCGAAAGAAATAGACATAGGCATAGGCGAACCCCGAAAGGATCGGATTGTTCGACATACGTGCATAGGCGATCGGCACCGACAGGATCGCACCAAGCACAATCGAGATGGCAACCAGCAGCAGGGTGATGCCAAGGCCGGATATGTAGCCGGGTGCATATTTCTGGAAGAACTCCGGGTTCCACGCAGTGACCAGGTAGACGACCACGCCAATGCCGAGAGCGATCCACAGGCCGACCAGGACATGGCCGAGGATGCGTTGGCGCGACCAGCCGCGTGCGGGCGGCGGCGGCCGGTCAACCTTCAGCGTGTCGGTGGCCAGGCTCATCTCTTGACCTCGCTGCCGCCAACCGCTCGTTCGATCGCATTGATGCCGAAGGAGGAGACGATCGCTAGCAGGAGATAGATCAGGCCGGCAAAACCGTAAAACAGGAAGGCGTGCTTGGTGACGCGAGCGGCAACCCCGCTCTGCCGGAGGATCTCGTTGAGGCCGACGGCCGAGACGAGCGCGGTGTCCTTGAGCAGGATCAGCCAAAGATTGGCAAGTCCGGGCAATGCGATGCGGATTAACTGCGGCAGTACGATCAGCCGCATCGTCTGGCCGCTGGACAGGCCAACCGAATAGCCTCCCTCATATTGCCCTTTTGGAATCGCGCGGAAGGCGGATAAAAACACCTCGCTGGAATAAGAGGAGAAGATGAAGCACAGCGCGATCATCCCGGCGACGAAGCTGTTGACGTCGGCCGATGTCCCGGGGCTCACCAGCCGGACAATGTATTGCAGGATTAATGGGATGCCGAAGAAGATCAGAAACAGCGTGAGCAGCTCGGGTATTCCGCGAAAGATCGTGGTGTAGATGTTCCCGGCCAGTCTCAGCGACGGCTCTTCCGACTGTTTGGCCAGCGCCACGAAAAAGCCGAGCGTCAGCCCGAAGGGCAGCGTGGCCAGCGCAAGACATACTGTGACAAACACACCCGCGGCGATGTCGTCGAGCCAGCCTTCGGGTCCCCAACTGAGAAGCGTCAGTGCGCTCTGCATCCGCCTGCCTGTTCTCCTTAAGGCTCGTTGAGACCCGTACCGCATCACCCCTCGTGCGCGGCATCCTTATAAGAACGGCGGGAATCTCCCGCCGTTCACGTTGTCCTATGTCGGTCGATCAGGACTCGCCGCCGTAAACGTCATATTTGAAGTATTTGTCGTTGATTTCCTTGTACTTTCCGTTTGCGCGGATCGCGTCGATCGCCGCATTGAACTGGTTGACCAGGTCGGTCTCGCCTTTGCGCACGGCAATGCCGGCGCCCGGACCGTGGATTTCGATGACGGGCTTGATTGTGCCGACCAGCTTGCAGCAGGCGCCGTCCGGCGAATCCAGCCATTGCTGCAGCACGACGATGTCGTCATTGGCGGCATCGAGCCGGCCATTGGCCAGATCGAGCTGGTATTCCTGCGCGGTCGGATACGGCTTGACGGTGCTGTCGGTGTAAGTCTTGGTCGAATAGTTGAAATGGGTGGTGGATGCCTGCACGCCGATCGTCTTGCCGGCCAAATCTTCCTTGGTGACACCCTTGATATCAGTGTCCTTAGGCGCGGCGATTGCCGGCGGCGTATTGTAATATTTGTGGGTGAAGTCGACCTTCTCGGCGCGTTCCGGGGTGATCGACATAGACGCGACAATGGCGTCGAACTTGCCTGCCTGAAGGGCTGGAATGATGCCGTCCCAGTCCTGCGCGACAAAAGTGCACTTCACCTTCATCTCGTCGCACAGTGCCTTGGCGATATCGATATCGAAGCCCACGAGCTGGCCGTCGGCGGTGAGGTTGTTGAATGGCGGATACGCTCCTTCGGTGCCGATCCTCAAGGTTTTTTCCTGGGCCTGGGCAACGCCAAGCGTCAGCAGCGCAGCCGATGCGGCGAGCGCGATACGCAGTGCAATACGCATAATGGTCCTCTCTGTTGGTCCCGGCCGTCGTTCCCGAACGGCTCTGTGGGCGGTGCTTTTGACCGCCCGCTGGCGCGATACTCCCATTCTTTCCCAAGAAAAAGCAACTGCAAAACCGCCGCTTGAGGGAAGGTCATGTTCAGAAAACGGTGACGCTGGGTCAAACGCCTAAATGGAGAGAAAGTGGCGGGAAGCTCCCCGCGGCCGCAGTCTCAGCGCGTCAGGCCGGTGGCGCGTTCGATGAAGTCGGCTATCGAATTCGTGTCGTCGAGATCGAAGACCGGCAAGTCTTCGCCGACAATGGGAAAGTCGGAGGCGACGGCGATAATGTGTGGATCGCCTGCCGAGAGCGGTGTCCGGTCCTTGGCCTCGAGCCGTCGCGTCTCGATTTTCTTGTGCGCCTCGCGCTTGTAGCCCTCGACCAGCACGATGTCGGAGGGTGCCAGCCGTGACAGGATCGCCTCCAGCGTCGGCTCGTCCTCGCCACGCAATTCGTGCATCAGCGCCCAGCGCCTGCCCGACACGATCGCCACCTCCATCGCTCCCGCCTGGCGGTGGCGAAAGCTATCCGCTCCAGGTTTGTCGATGTCGAAATCATGATGGGCGTGTTTTACAGTCGACACTTTCCAGCTGCGCCGGACGAGTTCGGCTACCAGCTTTTCGGTCAATGTCGTCTTGCCGGAGTTCTTCCAGCCAGTGATGCCGAAGATACGTCTGTTCATGGCTCGATGCTCTGCAACAGATGCGCGGCCCGGGCAAGGTCGTCGGGAGTGTTGATGTTGAAGAAGGGATCGATCTCGGCCCCTCTGGATTTCAGGATGGGAAAATCCACTTCGACAAAACCGTGCCGGTCGATGAACGCCGAAACGCGCCGGTTGTCTTCCTCGACGAGAAATTGGCGCAAGGCCTGGTCGAGCCCCAGCGGCCAGAGCGCAAACGTCGGATGCCGTTTGCCGCCGGAACAGGCAACGGCGATCGAGCCCGGGCGTGCATAGGCTGCCGCGAGCAGCCGCTCGACCATATCCTTGGGCAGGAAAGGCGTATCGCCTGCAGCCGTGACCAGCGCCTGGCAAGTGGTGTCGGAAGCCCATTCGAGGCCGGTCAGGATCCCGGCAAGCGGCCCGGCATAACCCTTGACGGTGTCGGCAAGCACGGGAAGCCCCGTCGCGGCAAACCGTGCCGGATCGCCATTGGCGTTGAGCGCCAGCGGGCCGACCTGCGGGCCAAGGCGCGAAACGACACGGTCGAGCAGGGTCCCATCGCCAAGCGCAAGCAGCGTCTTGTCGCCGCCGCCCATCCGGCTCGACCGGCCGCCGGCCAGAATGATCCCTGCGATATCTCGGCCCATCGTTTGCTGCTAGACCCTATGACCAAAATCAAGTTTTCAAATCAGACGGTCGTCAACGGTCGCGCCTATATGCCGTCCGGCGCCATGTCCGGTCCAGCGCTTTCGGCAGCTGTCTTTCGCCGGCCGACGATCCGTTCGCGGTAGAGCGCATAGAGGCCTGAGGCGATGATGATCGTGGCACCGACGATCATCGGCAGATCGGGGACATCGCCGAAGATCGTGAAGCCAAGCAGGATCGACCAGAGCAGGGCGGTGTAGCGGAACGGCGCGATGAAGGAGATATCGCCCACCCGCATCGCCATGATGATGAACTGGTAGCCAATGAGCACGAGCACCGCCGCCAGCGCCAGGAATGCCGTGCTTTTTCCCGTCATCGGCGTCCAACCGCCCATCGGCGAAAGCAATGCTGCGCCCAGAACGGTCATGGCAAGAGCGGTGGCGGTCGACACCAGCAATGTCGGAATTGCCTGCGGAATCCGCTTGGTGGCGAGGTCGCGCACCGCGCAGCATGCCACGCTAGCCAGTGCCAGCAGAGAAAACATGCTGAACCCTTCGAAGCCCGGCCGCACAATGATCAGCACGCCGGCAAAACCGACGGCAATGGCCAGCCAGCGCCGCCAGCCGACGCCCTCGTTGAACACAAGCGCGGCGCCCATCGTCACAGCCAGCGGCAGCGCCTGCAGCACGGCGGACACATTGGCGATCGGAAGATGTGCCAGAGCAACCAGGAACGACACCGTGGCGCCGGCCTCGCTGGCGACGCGCAGCGCAACTGTCGGCTGCAGCATCGAGCCAGGCCGGGCAAGCGCGCCGCGTTGCCACGCAAGCAGGGCAACGAAAAGCGAAGCGAAGGCGCCGCGGATCAGCATGACCTGCGCCATGTTCATCGATTCCGACGAGAATTTGGTGATTGCATCGTTGAGGGTGAAGCCAATCATGGCCACCATCATGAACAACGCGCCGCGCAGATTTGGCGAAAGAGGCAAGGCGATTACCGGGTGAGTCCTGCAGCAAGCGTCTAGCAGGCACCCGCAAAACAGCAACGTCAAAGGGCTGGGCCACAGCCTTTCTGTGGCCCGTGACATCTACCTCGCAAGAGCGGCAGGCTTATTTGCGCGTCAGCACCTCGGTGCCGTTGCCTTCCTTGCCGGCAATCGTCCACAGGCCATGCAGCGAGCCGTCTTCCTGCACCTTGTAGACGACAAGGCCAACCGCCTTGCCCATGACATAGCCGGCGGAGAAGGCATCGTCGTTGCGCATGCAGATGCCGTCCGAGGACGAGCCGCCTGTCTCCCAATGGATCGTGCAGGTAGTCTCGCTGGTCAGCGTGATCGTCGCGTCGCCACCATAGGACGATCCATCGAAGTTGGTGCCGGCCACGGCATAGGTGCCGCCGATCGACTGGGCCGCCGCGGGTAGGGCCGCGAAGCTGAGCAATGCAACAGAAAGAATGAGTTTGTGCATATCGTATTCCCCCACTGGGCGAAGAACCGCTCCAGAGCAGAGGCTAGGCCCGAACGGGCTTGCGGTAAATCCGGTAACCGTTTGCGGACAAGACCTTTTCTGGGTGTGATCCCGAAATGTGCCGTTCCAAAGGATGGGTTCGGAGGGCAAATCGATCACACTGCGGCTCGAGGAAAATTTTTCGACGAGATCAAATTTGCTCGGCAAGATTCACCAAATTGGTCATTGTAGGCTTCTGATCTTGTCTGGGGAGGTGGTCCATGATGAATGCACGAGGCAATGCGGACATGCTTGGCACAGGCAGCAGGCGGCACGTTTCGTCGGCTTCCCGGTTCTCTTCTGCACTGGCGGTTATCCTCATGGCGATGGCGCCTGCCTTCGCCGAGAACGGCGCTTCGGCGTCGGCAGTCGAACGGATGTCCACGCCGGGTCACGAAGCGGATGAACTCGCTCGCCGCGTCGGGAAATGGTCCGTCGTCAACACGATCTGGCCAACGCCCGGCGCCCAGCCGATTGTGATGACCGGGCTGGTGGCCGAGCGTACGATGATCGGCCCCTTCATGCAGGAGGTGATGCGACCGGCGCCCGGGTCGAAAATCCCAGACTTCCAGCGGATAGCCTATTTGAGCTATGACCGCGTGGAGGGCCGCTGGAAGTATGTCTCGATGGATACCCGTTTCCCGGCAGGGATCATGCCCGCCTGGAGTTTTGGTGGCGAGGAGGACGGCAAGATTTCGCTGCTTTTCGAGCCGCTTGGTTTCGTCGGCTTCGGGCCCGAGGTCGAAGGGCGGTTCACTGCCTCCGATTTCGTCATTTCCAGGGACGGCGACAATCACGAAGTGGCCGAGCAGCATTTCCTTCAGGCCAATGGCAGCGGCAAGAAATGGCTTGCCGTACGATACGACTACACGCGTCAACCGTGACTCGTTAGCAAAAACAACGGGTTGCGAATATGTTCCGAGGTCGCCGGATGCTCACGGTCCCCTGAGGCTGCCGGCGATCGCTCCGATAAGCGGGTCGTATTTCGATTTCAAGGCTGGCGGATAGTCGATCCAGACCGTACGGATGACACCGTCTTTTCCGAACAGGCGGCGTTCGTAGAAGATGTTCTCGCCTTTGATGCCCGACAGCACCGCCCAGTCCTTGCCGGTCTTGCTGTAGGTAATCTTGTAGCCAGGTTCCTTGCTGCCCCTCTGGGCGGAGACGAAGGCTGTCGGAGTTTCATCATCGATATTGAGGATGCCTGAACAGATCAGGCTGGCGCCATCAGCCGTGAGCCATTGTTGTCCATCGCCATTGTCCGGCTCAGGCTGGCGAAGAGTGAAGATCTCATCCGGAAAGGTGCAGACGGTACCGAAGCGCTCGTTCGTATAGGTGAGTGGCGCGGCAACTGCCATGGTCCCCGCCATCACTCCGAAAAACGTCGGGATTGCAAAAAGCCGCTGCATGAGCCTTGCCTCGAAGCCGATGCCAAGGCGATTATTCTTGCACGAAATCGGTGACAAATCAGCCGCCGGTGACGCTCATATGCCGCGACACCGATGGGCGGTTGGTGCGGCGATCAATGATGAAGTCGTGGCCTTTCGGCTTGCGGCCGATTGCTTCGTCGATGGCGTCGGCGACCAGCTCGTTGCCTTCGGACGCACGCAGTGGTACGCGCAGGTCGGCTGCATCTTCCTGGCCGAGGCACATGTAAAGCGTGCCGGTGCAGGTCAGCCGGACCCGGTTGCAGCTTTCGCAGAAATTATGCGTCATCGGCGTGATGAAGCCGAGCCGCCCGCCGGTCTCGGCGACGTGGACATAGCGGGCCGGGCCACCGGTCTTATAGGGAATATCGCTCAGCGAGAACTGGCGCTCGAGTGCTGCGCGCAGCAGCGACAGCGGCAAATACTGGTCGGTGCGGTCGGCGTCGATCTCGCCCATCGGCATTGTTTCGATGACCGTCAGATCCATGCCGCGGCCATGCGCCCAGCGCAGCATTTCCGGCAATTCGGCGTCATTGAAGTCCTTCAAGGCCACCGCATTGAGTTTTACCTTCAGCCCCGCCGCCTGCGCCGCGTCGATGCCGTCCATGACCTTATCCAGATTGCCCCAGCGGGTGATCTGGCGGAATTTGTCGGCATCGAGGGTGTCGAGCGAGACGTTGATGCGTTTGACGCCGCAGTCGGCGAGCTCGGCGGCAAAGCGTGAAAGCTGCGATCCGTTGGTGGTCAGCGTCAGCTCTTCCAGCGCACCGCTCTCGAGATGCCGCGAAAGCTGGCGCACCAGATGCATGATGTTCTTGCGCACCAGCGGCTCACCGCCGGTGAGGCGGAGCTTGCGCACGCCCTTTTCGATGAAGACCGTGCAAAGCCGGTCGAGCTCTTCCAGCGACAGCAGGTCCTTCTTGGGCAGGAACGTCATGTCCTCGGCCATGCAATAGGTGCAGCGGAAATCGCAGCGGTCGGTGACCGACACGCGCAGGTAGGTGATCGTGCGACCGAAAGGATCGATCATATCCATGCTTATGCGCTTCCCGTGGCCGTGAACGGCTTCGTTATATATGGCTATGTGATGCGAGCCAACTTGCCATTCAAGATAGAAGCTCGCGATCTGCGGTAACACCCCGACGCCGACAGATCATGTCGGAACTTTCCATGCGGCCTTTTCCCTCAACGCGAAGCGGCGTAGGGAAGGCTGTCTTCCGCAGGATCCACCAGCATGACAGCGCCAAAGGAACTCAGGGTCTCGAAGGACCGCAAGCTGCTTTCCGTCACCTTTCCGGGCCATCAGCCGTTCGAATTGCCAGCCGAGCTGCTGCGTGTTGCCTCGCCGTCGGCCGAGGTGCAGGGCCATTCGCCCGAACAGCGCGTCACCGTTCCCGGCAAGCGCAATGTAGCGATCCTTAAGATCGAGCCGGTCGGCAACTATGCCGTGCGCATCACCTTCGACGATTTCCACGACACCGGCATCTTCACCTGGAATTACCTGCATACGCTGGGTCATGAGAAGGATGCACGCTGGGCCGCCTATCTCGCCGAGCTGGAAGAGAAGGGGCTGAGCCGCGACCGCTGACTGATTTCGCGGGACGCTCCGGTCAACGCAGCATCGCCAGTATCTCGCTGGTGTCGTGATAAAACGGCGTGCCTTCGATCAGCCGGTCATCCTTGAAGCGCAAGACTTCGGCAAACGGCTGCTTGATGGTTGCACCATTGGCCCGCGATGTCAGCGAAAGCGTGCAGCTCATGAACACCATGTCATCGTTTTGGGCGACCTGGAGGTCCTCCACCGCCACGTCGCTCCAGATTTCCCGCATCTTGCGGAAAAGGGCGCCAACGCCGTCGAGGCCGTTCCAGTCACCGGCATAGGGCAGGGAGCGAGGCTCATGCACGACAATCTCGACATGAAATGCGCTTGCAAGCATATCGAGGCTCTCCGACCCTGATTGCAGGAAACGCATTTCAACATTGAACATGTTTTCAATAAGTTCCATGGCGGTGCGTCGCCGGCCGAGCGGTTTCTCCATTTTTGACCTCCGTTTCTGTCAGCACGAAAGCGGTTTGCGCTTGTTCGCGGTCCCTCGACACCCGTTTCCTGATGACCGACAAACGGGCATCGTGTCGTGAAAATGTCATGCGTCTGGAGTAGCGCCGGCAAAGCTTTGGAGACGAAAACATGTCCATGATCACCAGCATCGAACAGCTTGAAGCGCTCTATGGCCTGCCCGGCGAGGCGTCGGTGGTCAAGGAACTCGACCAGCTGATTCGCGAATACGCAGCTATCATCGAGGCTTCGCCGTTTGCCGCGCTCGCAACCTGCGGGCCAGAAGGGCTGGACTGCTCGCCGCGCGGCGATCTCGCCGGGTTCGTCCGCATCCATGATCCGAAAACGCTGATGATGCCGGACCGGCGCGGCAACAACCGTGCCGATTCGCTAAGGAACATCCTTCGCGATCCGCGCGTCGCGCTCCTGTTCCTGGTGCCGGGTTCCGGCACGACGCTGCGCGTCAATGGCCGCGCCCACATCACCACCGATCCCGGGCTCTGCGCCTCGTTCGCCGTCGAGGGCAAGCCGGCGCGCTCGGTGACGATCATCGAGATCGATGCGGTTTATTTCCAGTGCGCCCGCGCCATCCACCGATCGGAACTGTGGAATCCGGCAAGGCATGTCGACCCAAGATCGCTGCCGACCGCCGGCCAAATCCTGGAAATCACCAGCCGCAAGAACATCGACGGCGAGGTCTACGACAGGGAATGGCCGGAGCGCGCGAAAAAATCGATGTGGTGAAGAAATTTGGTGGTGAGGGAATTTGGTGGTGAAGCACTGGGCCGTCAGGCGGTCTTCAACACCTCGGCAATCTTGCGCATCTGTTCGCCGATCATGTCGCATTGTTCCGGCGTCGACTGGCTCATCGCCTTTTCGATCAGCGTCATGTGGACCTTCAGGGCCTGCATCAGCAGTGCTTCGCCTGCCTCAGTCAACGTCAGCCGCAGCACGCGCTTGTCCTTCTCGTCGCTCTCGCGGCGCAGTAGGCCGCGGGTCTCCAACTGCGGCAAAAGCATGGTGATGTTGGAGCGGCCGACCAGCAGGCGGCGAGCGAGGTCGTGCTGCGACATGCCGGGATGGCGGTAGAGGTTCATCAGCACGTCCAGCTGCGCCGGCTTCAGGTCGAGCGGCGCCAGCTTCACCGCCAAGGTGCGTTCCACCACGTGGCAGGCGCGCGCCACCGCAACCCAGTTGCGAAAACGCGGGTTGTCCCAGGGCAGGTCTTGCTTAATGTTCATGTTTGAACTATTATGTTCATGCTTGAACCAATGGATGGATCGCCACTATGGCATCATTTGGACTGAAGGTCATCCGCGGCACGTTCGGCGTGGCCGAGCATGTGGCGCCGCGACTCACCGGGCGCGCTGCATTCGAGCTGTTCTGCCGCACGCCGCACGAAAAGAGCTTGAGCCATGGTGAGCGCCGCGCAATCGATCGCGCCGCCGATTTCATGACCGAAGCGCGCCATCACCGGCTAAAGACCAGAACCGGCTGCGTCATGGTGCATGAATTCCGGCCCGAGCCGGGCAGGGCGGCTGCAGGCACCGTGCTCGTCATCCATGGCTGGCGTTCGCGTACCGAATACATGCGCACATTGATCGAAGCCTATCGCGATGCCGGCTACAAGGTGGTCTCGCTCGATTTGCCGGGCCACGGCCAGTCGCAGGGCCGCCGGCTGACCCTTGTCAGTGCGGTCGATGCAGCACGGGTTGCCGGCGAATGGTTCGGCCCATTTGCCGCCATCGCCGGCCATTCCTTTGGTGGTGCCGTCGCCGCCAATGCCGTCGCCGGTTCAATCAGAAATATCCCGCCGTTGACGGCCGGGCGGCTGGTGCTAATCGCTGCGCCGAGCTCGCTTCCTGCGATCTTTGCCGATTTCAGCCGCATGCTGAATGTCGGCTCGCGCTCGCAGGTCGCCATGGCCGACCGGGTCGAGCGCATCGCCGGCCGGCCGCTGCACGAATTCACCGGTGACCGCCAACTGGCAAGCGCGCCGCTGCCGACGCTGGTGATCCACGCGCCGGACGACCGCGAAGTGTCCGCCGATCATGCAAGGCTCTACGCGCGTGCCGGCGACCATGTGCGGCTGTACTGGGCCGACGGGCTCGGCCACCGCCGCATTCTCGCGGACAAGGGTGTGGTGGAGCGCGCCGTTGGCTTCGTTGCCGGCAGGCTGGAGCCGTCTCTGCAGTGACCTGAATGTCTGTTCTTGTCTGCCGGGTTCGACCGTCACGCCGCCCCGGTGCTGGCCATCGCTATCCAAGCCGCCATTGCCCCGGCCACCGTCTCCAGAAGAGCCGAGCGCGACGCGCCGTCGCGCGCCTGGATCGACATGCCGTGCTGTACGGTCGCATAGAAGGTCGCGGCCGTACCGCAGTCGAAATCGGCCGGCAACTCCCCCTCGGCCACGCCACGCTCGAGGCGTCTCAGCAAGGCTTCGCGGTTTTCGGCACGGCGACGGCGCAGATCATCGCAGATGGCGCCGCGGCTCGAGTCCTGGTGCAATGCGCCGAGCGCGATAAGGCAGCCTTGCGGACGGCCGGTCTGCGAATAGGCCCTGGCCGTCTGGCGCAGGAATCGCTCGACCGCCTGGCGTGCGGTCGGCGCCTTTTCCAGCGCAGACCAGATATCGGTGCCTTCCACCTGCGTGTAAAGCTCGGTCGCCTCGAGGAACAGCGCTTCCTTGCTGCCAAAGGCTGCGTAGAGGCTGGGTGAGTTGATGCCCATTGCAGCGGTCAGGTCGCTTATCGACGCGCCCTCATAACCCTTGGCCCAAAACACTTCCATTGCCCGCCGCAAGGCGGCGGTTCGATCGAAGGTGCGGGGGCGGCCTCGTTCCGGCATGGTGTGCTTTCTGTGTTGATCGATACATAATTCAGTTGACGTGGTTCAGCAAGGCTGGCAGATATTTATGTATCAATCACTACAAAATGGAGAAGCAAATGTCATCCAGGAGCTTGAACGGCAAGGCCGCCCTCGTCACCGGCGGCAGCCGCGGCATTGGTGCGGCGATCGCACGAAGGCTCGCGGCCGACGGCGCGGGCGTGGCGATCACCTATGTGAATGGCGAGGAACGGGCGCGTTCGGTGGTCGGGGCAATCGAGGCGGCCGGCGGCCGGGCCTTCGCCATCAAGGCCGACAATCGCGATGCTGCCGCGATCGAGGCGGCAGTCAATGAGGCGGTAAAAGCCTTCGGACGGCTCGATATCCTCGTCAACAGCGCCGGCATCTGGCGCGCTGCGCCGATCGATGCCCTGTCGCTTGCCGACTTCGATGAGACAATGGAGGTCAACCTCAGAGCCCCGTTCGTCGCCGCCAAGGCAGCAGCGGCGCATATGGGCGAGGGTGGCCGAATCATCTCGATCGGCAGCAACCTGGCCGAGCGTGCCACCGATGCCGGCCTGAGCGCCTATTCGGCCAGCAAGGCTGCCTTGGTTGGCCTGACCAAGGCCTTTGCACGCGATCTCGGTCCGCGCGGCATCACCGCCAATGTCGTCCATCCGGGGTCGACGGATACCGACATGAATCCAGCAGGCGGCCCGCACGCCGAGCATCAGCGCCAGAAGATGGCGACGCCTCGCTTCGGCACGGCCGACGAGATCGCCGGCATGGTCGCCTGGCTTGCCGGCCCCGAAGGGCGCTTCGTGACAGGCGCGGCATTGACCATCGACGGCGGCGCCAACGCTTGAGGCTTGGCTCGCGGGCACTACCATTGGTCGGGGGCGAAGGCGGATTGGCTTGACCCGTCACGATGTTGTGAAACCGTTCTGCAACAGACGTTCCGAAATTTATGGAAGCTTAACGAAATCAGTATGAATCAGTATAGTCACGCCTTACATCCGCCATGCGGTGGGCGAGACCGTGAAAGCGGTGCGGAACGGGATCCGGGTTCAACCGGAGCGGGTGATCCATGAAACTCCTTGGAAACAAAGCCACCGTGCTGCCGTTTGCGGTGGCCGTGGCAATGCTGGCCTTCGGCGCGCCGCAGGCTGAAGCACAAGGGTTCTTCGACATGCTTTTCGGCGGCGGCGTCAAGCACGCACCGCCGAAAGGTAACTTTCCCCCGCCACCGTCAAAATACAAGCCGAGGCCCAAGGCGCCGGCCGCTTCCGGTGGTGGCGGTGGTGGTGCGCAAATCAGCAGCCCGTCCTATTACACCTACAAGAGCGATCCGCTGGTGCGCGTCGATTTTTCGGCACTGTCGGCAGCGCCTGAACCGGCAACGCCGCAGGATGCTGCGTTCGAGCCGGCGGCCACCGGGGCTGCATTCCGCGAAGCCATTGCCGGGCTCGACGGCTATGACCTCTATGCCGAGAAGGACATCGCCAAGGCGCTGATCGCCTACTACTCAGCCAATCCGGATTTCATCTGGGTGACGGGAACCAGTCCCAGCAGCCGTGCGCAGGATGCGGTGCGGGTGCTGGGCGAAGCCGCGAGCTACGGCCTGACGCCCGCCGACTACACCGTCGAAATTCCGGCAGCAGGCACATCGGCGGGCGATGCCGATGAACGCCTGAAAGAGCTGGTCCGCTTCGAGATGGCGCTGTCGGCACGCGTCCTGCGCTACGCCCGTGACGCACAAAGCGGCCGCGTCGATCCCAACCGCATGACCGGCTACTACGATTTTCCGCCGAAGCCGCTCGACATGGAAGGGGTGCTGAAGACGCTGGCCCATACCCAGCAAGCTCGCACCTACCTCGAATCGCGGCATCCACAGAACGCCGAGTATCAGGCGCTGCGCGTCGAACTGGAAGCGCTCCAGGCCAGCGCCGAAGACGAAATCACCATCGATCCCAATCTGCTGCTGAAGCCGGGGCAGACCAGCCCCGAGCTGCCGAAGCTTTTGACAAAGATCGCGCGCAATCTCGATGACGAGATGGGCGGCGCCTATGGCGAGGTCCTGGCGAGGCTCGCCACCAGCGAGGTCTACGATCCGGAGCTGGTGCCGGTGATCAAGGCGGTGCAGAAACGGGCCGGCATGAAAGGCGACGGCGTCATCGGCCCACGTACCGTTGCATCGTTGGCCGGAACGTCCAAGGCCGACAGGGTTCAGAAGGTTCGGGTCGCGCTCGAAGAGTTGCGCTGGCTGCCTTCCGACCTCGGCAGCCCGCGTGTCTTCATCAACCAGCCGGCTTTCACCGCGAGCTATATCGACGATGGCGAGGAGAAGCTGAAGACCCGCGCCGTCGTCGGCAGGCCCACCAACCAGACTGCTTTCTTCTATGACCAGATCGAGCAGGTCGACTTCCATCCCTATTGGGGCGTGCCGCAGTCGATCCTGGTCAATGAGATGCTGCCGCGGCTGCGCCGGGATCCGGGCTATCTCGACCGCGCCGGCTATGAGGTGGTCAATGCGCGCGGTAAGCGCATTCCCTCCTCCTCGGTCAATTGGGGCGCCTATGGCGCGAAGATACCCTACGGCGTGCGCCAGCTGCCGAGCGAGGCCAATGCGCTGGGCGAGTTGAAGATATTGTTCCCCAACAAGCACGCCATCTACATGCATGACACGCCGCAGAAGTCGTTTTTCCAGCGCGACATGCGCGCGCTCAGCCATGGCTGCGTGCGCTTGCAGGATCCGCGCGGTATGGCGGCTGCCGTGCTCGGCACCTCGGTCGACTACATCGAGGACAGACTGAAGCTCGGACATTCGACCGAAGACGTGACACGCAAGATCCCGGTCTATGTCGCCTATTTCACCGCATGGCCGGACCTGTCCGGCAATGTCGAATATTTCAACGACGTATACGGCCGCGACACAAGGCTGCAGCAGGCGCTCGACAGCACGGAAGCGGTGCGTTCGCCGGCAAGCTGAGGAATGCGGGTCTAGCGCTGAAAGAGCGGACGCCGGAAGCCGGCCTCGCGCCCGGCGATCAGCCAATAAACCAGGCCGGGTACAACGCCTGCCGCGGCAATGATACCGACATCGGCCCAGCGCTCCGGGTTCGTATCGTCTGGTACACTGGGCCAGATCAGGGCGAAGCCGCCAACCGCAGCCGCGGCGCCGAAGATCATATGCAGCCAAAAACTGCGCAGCGAGAAAAACTCGGCAATCAGTGCGAAGATCAGCGTCTGCAGGCCGGTCAGCACGATCGTCAGAAAATAGATGAACATGCCGAGCGGCGGCAACAGCAGCACCGCGACGGGGGTGACACCCATGACGTCGAAATAATTCGGCGCATTTGGCAGCGAGCTCAGCCCGCCATAGATCGCCGCCACCGCGATCAGCCCAACCAGTACCGCTATGAAATAACCCGCGAGCATCATCAGAAAGCGTTTCAATACGTGCTTTACCGTCGCCATGCCCACCCCCGCGCGCAATGATAGCACTCAGTCAGCCATCAAAGTCATATCTGCGCAAGGGTCTGTCGAAGGCCGGGGGCCTTCGAGGCGCGCTATTTTTTGGAATCTGGACCGTTGGCGGGACAGCTTCATTTCGGCGCGGCTGTCACCGGATCATAGGTGATTTCGACTTTGGCCTTGTCGTTCGTGTAATAAATGACGGTGTAGGCGCCGCTGTCCCAATCGATTTCCTTGATGTAGCGGAAGTCGTCGCGCTGCTCGACTTTGGCAATGATTTCCGACAGCTTCTTGGCATTCTGCGCCGGCACCGGATTGTCGTCCGCGGCAAAGGCCGATCCGCCGACAAGCAGCACGGCGGCCGCCAAAACAAGTCTGGACATGGCTTTCCCTCACATCTCGATCAGCAGAAACTCGTTTCCATGCAGGTTTGTTCCGGGATCGCGGAGCGTTGCGCTACAAGGAGGCACCGTCCGTACCTGATTTATGGCCGCCGAAAAAAGGCGACTGCTTAAAATCATGATGCGTCGCCTCAACATCGCGGCCATAACAGTGCCGACGGTCACTCGGGGGTCTACATGCAAATGCGTCATGCCATCATAATTGTACTTTTCATATCCTCCATCCCGGACGTTTCGATGCCTGTGCAGAAAGCCGAGGCGCTGGAACCTGAACGCTATACAGTCTATTGTGCCGACGACCGTATCGGGGTTTCGTTCTGGGATATCGAGCAGATGAAGGTGCGGGCCGGCTCCAACGTTTGCCAGTTCCAGAGCTATACGAGCTACAGCAGCGCCTTGAATTTCGCCCAAAAGAATTTTGGCGGCGAGGGGGCGACCTGCAGCTGCTAGCCGCTCTGGCTTGAAGGTGTTGCGTTAGGACGAAGCCTTCTGCGCTCACTTCACATCCCCACGCAGATCCGCAAGCGTAGGTTTCTCAGGCTAGAGCTTCCCAGACAGGCGCAAGCATAGAGAGACCTCGCCTTTCCAGCCGTACATCGACATTGGTGAGAAGGTCAGTCCGTGTCTTCCTGCCTGCGAAACCTGTGTGACCTGCCACTTCTGGTCGTACTCGGTGAAGTCGTGCTTTTCATCGTCTGGTAGATCAGCCACGCGCCAGAAGACAGGCTCCCGGTATTCCCAATTCTTGCTGTCTTCTTCGGTGCTTGCGTTAGTGGCGCCGCGCATTGCCAGAAACACGAAGGTTCCGGGCTTTGCGATCTTGATTCTGAACTCGTGATCTTTCGAAATCGATGTCCAGCACCCGGTTTCCTTGTCGACCGTGATGGAGATCGGCGATTTCGTCTGCGCCGCAACACTGGCGACAAGAACCCCGAGCAACACGCCTTTCGACAGTAGCCTCTTCATCAAACGCCCCGTTTTGGTCCGCGCGCCGGCCGCTATATTCTGCTTTGAAATATGAGAAGTCGCCCATAGAGGCTGGAAAGGAGAGGACGGCTAAGCAATGCAAATGGTGGGCGATGCAGGGATTGAACCTGCGACCCCACCCGTGTGAAGGGTGTGCTCTCCCGCTGAGCTAATCGCCCGCTCGTTGCCCGAAGGCCAAGCGCGCCGCGATATAAGGGAGGCCGGCCCGCGAAGTCAACCACTTGTCGGTCGGCATCTGGCGGTCCGGACTATGGCCGGCTTCAGCCCTCTGCCGCGGCCATCAGCCCTTGTACCATATCGAGCGTCAGCGAATCGAAATGCGAGATCACCGCCGACGGTTCAAACTCCCGCACATGACGGTCGGTGTAGCCGAAATCGACTGCCACCACCGGAATGCCGGCCGCCTTTGCCGTGTCGATGTCGGTCTGCGAATCACCGACCATCAGTGCACGGTGCGGGTCGCCGCCGGCACGCGCGATGGTCTGCGTGAGATGGCGCGGGTCTGGCTTGCGGAACGGAAAACTGTCCTGGCCGCAGATCGCCGCGAAATGCCTGGTCATGCCGAGCGCCTCGATCAGTGCCACCGAATTGGCCTCGTATTTGTTGGTGCAGATGGCCAGCAGGTACCCGGCCGCCTCGAACCGCGCGATCGCCTCCGGTACGCCCGGGTAGGGGCGCGATTTGCCGGGAATGTTAACGGTGTAATGGTCCAGAAACAGCTTTAGCAGGCGGTCGTGCTCCTCCACTGCCAGCGACCTGTGCTGCGCTGCATGGGCGCGCTCTATCATCACCCGGCCGCCATGGCCGACGAAGCGCTTGAAGCCGGCTTCGTCGACGGCCGTGAGCTGGCTGGCGGCAAGGCTGTGGTTGAGGCTGTCGAGCAGATCCGGCGCCGTGTCGATCAGCGTCCCGTCGAGGTCGAACACGATGATCGGTCGGGTCATGGCCTGTCCTGTGACGATTTGATTGCCGGCAGGCGATAACCGCTGCGGCCCGTTCAGGCAAGCCGGCTTATGCATCGCGGGCAAGGTCCTTTGACCAGCCCGGCAAAAATGCTACGAGCGCCGAAACGAATCTCGGGACCCGGCATGGATGCGAGGCAATTGAAGGTTGAGGCTGCGCGGGCAGCGCTTGCCCATGTCACGGACGGCATGCGGCTCGGCATCGGCACCGGCACGACAGCGGATGAGTTCGTGCGGCTGCTCGCCGACAAGGTCGCCACCGGCCTGACTGTCATCGGCGTGCCGACCTCGGAGCGCACCGCCGTCCTTTGCACCGAGCTTGGTGTGCCGCTGTCGACCCTCGAGGAAACGCCCGAGCTCGACCTCACCATCGACGGCGCCGACGAGATCGATCCGGCGCTGACACTGGTCAAGGGCGGCGGCGGCGCGCTGCTGCGCGAAAAGATCGTCGCGGCGGCCTCCGCCCGCATGATCGTCATCGCCGACAGCTCCAAGATGGTCGAGATGATCGGCCGTTTTCCGCTGCCCATCGAAGTCAACCGATTTGGCCTGCGCGCCACCGAAATTGCAGTTGGCGCAGTGGCTGCAAACCTTGGCCTTTCCGGCCCTGTTACACTGAGGATGACGGGGAGCCAGCCATTTGTTACAGACGGCGGCCATTTTATCCTCGATGCATCTTTTGGCCGCATTCCGGATACAAGAGCGCTTTCGAATGCTCTCCACGCCATTCCGGGCGTGGTCGAGCATGGTCTTTTCATCGGGCTGGCATCAACGGCCATCATAGCCGGCGGCGACGGCATCCAAACCGTCCATGCCGCCCGAAAACCAGGGAGTTTTACCGATCATGATGTTGCATAACCGGGTTGGCCGCTTTTTTGCCATTCTGGCGGCCTCGGCCGTTTTCGCGTTTTCGTCGCCGGCGTTTTCGCAGGATGTCACTGATGCGCATTTGAAGGCGGCGCGCGCCGCGGTCGCGGCGATCCATGCGACGGATACGTTCGACAACATCCTGCCGCAAGCTGCCGCGGCGCTCGAGCAGCAGCTGATCCAGAAGAACCCGGACATGCAGGAACTGATCGCCAAGACGATCAACGAGAAGGCGATGGCCCTGGCATCGCGCCGCGCCGACCTGGAAAAGGAAGCAGCGCTTGCCTATGCAAAAGTGTTCTCGGAAAAGGAGCTCACTGAAATCGCCGCCTTCTACAACTCCGATACCGGCAAGAAGCTGCTCGACAACGGCTCGATCGTGACGCGCGAGCTGGTGAAGGCTGCCGACATCTGGCAGAACGGCCTGGCTCGCGATCTCGCCCAACAGGTAGGCGAGACCCTGGGTGCAGCGGCGAATGCCAAGGCGCCGGCCGCACCTGCCGACGGTGCCGCCCCGGCCGATGGCGCTGCTCCTGCGGACGCGACACCGAATTGATCGCGAACTTCCGAGCGGCCTGACCGCCACTGGACCAGAAAGCCCGGCAAGTCCGGGCTTTTCTTTTGATGGTCGGCAGCCTACCTGTCTCGGTGTTTGAGGGGCAAGGAGTTCAGCCATGGCCGGTTACGACTACGATCTTTTCGTCATCGGCGGCGGCTCCGGCGGGGTGAGGGCGGCGCGCGTCGCGGCAGCACTCGGCAAGCGCGTCGGCATCGCCGAGGAATACCGCTATGGCGGCACCTGTGTGATCCGCGGCTGTGTGCCGAAAAAGCTCTATGTCTATGCCTCGCAATTCCCCGAGCATTTCGCCGACGCCGCCGGCTATGGCTGGACGGTGCCTGAGGCGCGTTTCGACTGGCAGACGCTGGTCGCCAACAAGGATCGCGAAATCAGCCGGCTGGAGGCCATCTACCAGAACAACGTGCAGGGCGCCGGCGGCGAAGTCTTTCACTCACGCGCCGTGCTGGTCGATCCGCATGTGGTGCATCTTCTCGGTGAGGATCGCACCGTTACCGCCGACCAGATCCTGATCGCTACCGGCGGGCGTCCGGCACCGCACCCGGCATTGCCCGGCCATGAGCACTGCATCTTCTCCAACGAGGCCTTCGACCTCAAGGAGCTGCCGAAGGCAATCATGATCGAGGGCGGCGGCTATATCGCCGTCGAATTCGCCAACATCTTTCACGGGCTTGGCGTCGACACGACGCTTGTCTACCGCGGCAAGGAAATCCTCAGCCGTTTCGACATGGACCTCAGACGCATGCTGCACGAGACGATGGAAAAGAAGGGGATAAGAATCCTCTGCCACGCCGTGTCAGAGTGGGTCAGGAAGCGGCCTGACGGCCGGCTCGACGCGCTTGTCACCGGCGGCACGGTGCTGACGGTCGATCAGGTCATGCTCGCCATCGGCCGCATTCCCAATACCGAGAACATGGGCCTGGAAGGCGTCGGCATCGAGATGACCAAGACCGGGGCAATCCAGGTCGACGGATACTCCCGCACCAATATCGACAACATCTGGGCGATCGGTGACGTCACCCACCGCGTGCAATTGACGCCGGTGGCGATCCACGAGGCGATGTGCTTCGTCGAGACCGCCTTCAAGGACAAGCCGACGGCGCCCGACCACGACACGATCGCGACCGCGGTCTTTTCCCAGCCCGAGATCGGCACGGTCGGCCTGTCGGAGGATGAGGCGGCAAAACGCTTTTCGGATCTCGAAATCTACCGCGCCACCTTCCGGCCAATGCGGCACACGCTTTCCGGCCGCGATGAAAAGATGCTGATGAAGCTGGTCGTCGACGGCGCCTCGAAAAGAGTCCTCGGCGCCCACATCCTCGGGCCGGATGCCGGCGAAATGGCGCAGCTTCTCGGCATACCGCTGAAGGCCGGGCTGACCAAGGATGATTTCGATCGTACCATGGCGGTGCATCCGACCGCGGCGGAAGAACTCGTCACCATGTACAAGCCGACTTACCGGGTGAGAGATGGTGAGCGCGTCTGACGCGACAAGAACCCATCGCGGCAACGGGATTGCCGCGATGGAAGTGCGTGAGTTTTTTTACAGCAGCGTTCCGCGCAGGATCACCAGCGCCACAGAAAAATAAATCACCAACCCGGTGACGTCGACCAGCGTGGCGACGAACGGAGCCGATGCGCTGGCCGGATCGAAGCCGATGCGCTTCAGGGCGAACGGCAGCATCGATCCAGACAGCGAGCCGAAGGTGACGATGCCAACCAGCGTGGCGCCGATCGTCATTGCGATCAGCGGCCAGTGGGGGCCGTAGTCGTAGAAGCCGAGATACTGCCAGAGCGCGATGCGGCAAACGCCGACTACGCCAAGGATCGAGCCAAGCACCAGACCAGTCGGCAGCTCGCGCAGGGCCACCCGCCACCAGTCGCCAAGGCCGATTTCGCGCAGCGCCAGCGCCCGGATGACCAGCGAGGTCGCCTGCGAGCCGGAATTGCCGCCGGAGCTCATGATCAATGGAATGAATAGCGTCAGCACGATCGCCTTTTCCAGCTCGCCCTCGTAGCTCTGCATCGCGTTGGCTGTCAGCATCTCACTGACGAACAGCGCGCATAGCCAACCGGCGCGCTTCTGGATCATCGCCAGAAAGCTCATCTTCATGTAGGGCTCATCCAGAGCTTCCATGCCGCCGAAGCGATGCACGTCCTCGGTCGTTTCCTCGATCATCGTGTCGATGATGTCGTCGATGGTGACAATGCCGAGGAGTTTGCCGTTGTCCACGACCGGGACGGCGAGCAGATCGTATTTCGAGATCAGCTGTGCGACCTTCTCGCTATCGGTCAGCGGCGACACGGTAATAGGCGCGCGATCCGGCGCAACCGCCATGATCAGCTCATCCGGCTCACCGGCAATCAGCCGGCGCAAGCTGGTCGAGCGCAACAGGACATGCGTTTTGGGATCGACGATGTAGATCGCATAGACGGTTTCGCGTGTCCGACCCACCTTACGGATGTAATCCAGTGTGCGGGCCACGCTCCAGTCCGGCGGCACGCTGACATATTCGGTCGTCATGAGCGAGGCGGCGCTGCCCTCGGGGTAGCCTAGAATGGCAAGCAGCGTCGCGCGCAGCGGCGGCGCCAGGCACCCAAGCAGTTCGGAACGAGCCGGTTCGTTCAGAGCGCGCAGTATGTCGGCGGCGCGGTCGACCGACATGGCGGCAAGCAGCCTGCCTGCCCTGCTGCGGGGCAGCGCCTCGACCAGTTCGGACGCGCCGTCGAGTTCAGGCTGGTCGAAGATCTCGACCAGCCGCTCGAACGGCACTTCGCAGAGCAGATCCGATGCTGTCTCGCGGGGCTCCTGATTCAAGGCCTCGACGATGTCGGCGACGTGTTCGTTGGCAAGTACGCGAGCGATGGCGATGGCATCGCCGCCCGCAACGGGGGAAAACTCGTTCATGGCTCACTCCTTGCCGTCCGGCAGGACGTGAGCCGGTCAGGTCACGTCAAGCGGACGGCGGTTGCGTTCGACTGTGACTGTCGCCAGGCATGGCGCGGTGACCTTTCTGCTCGCGGGTTCGGGTTGGGATCTCTGCGAGCCGGCGCAACATAGGAGCGCGCCTTGCCGAGTCAATCACGAGAGCGGGTTAAAACGGCGGCAAACCGACTGGATCGCGAGACTGTGATCGGGCTACGTGGCAGGCTGGCTGGATGCCGGCAGTGGTGCCGCGGCTATCTCTGCTTCAGCCGGCGGGGAAAGCGCAGCCATTTGTCCTCGGCCGGCCGCGTCGGCTGCGTGAGGATGGTGGTGAGCTCGACCGGCAAGCTCGGAACCAGCGGCTTCTTGGTGGCGACGCCGTCGGCGATCGCAACCACGCTGTGGTAGAATTCGGTTCCCGCGACCGATCTCGGCGGCGTCGCCTCATGCATGATCGAGATCACGGTTGCGTCGGGGCAATTGTCCTTGATCGCTTGGTGGAAGGCGATCTTTCCATCGGGGTCGAGCGCGCCGGTGGCTTCATCGAGGAACAGCAGTCCCGGTTGCTGCAGCACGATGCGGGCGACGACCAGCTTCTGTTTTTGCCCACCCGAAAGGATCTGATCCCAGATCTTTCCTTCACGGCTCTCATCGGCCAGATGCTCGATGAAGTCGCCGAGGCCGGCCTTGTGCAGGGCGGATGCGACCTGCACGTCGGCGTAATCATGTTCGGAACCGGGCAGGCAGACCAGTTGCTTCAGCGAAACCTGCTGCAACTTCACCTCCTGAGCGGCGTAGAAACTCCTGACCCCTTCCGGGAAGACGATGGTGCCGCGGCCATAAGGCCACAGCCCGTTGATCGCCTTGATCAGCGAGGTCTTGCCGCAACCGGATTCGCCCTTGAGGAACGTCCACTCGCCACGCCGGAAGCGCAAGTTCGCGGCACTCAGGAACGGCGTTGCATCCTCACCCTGATGCGCCAGTTCGAGCTTCTGGATGGTTAGGCCGAAGACCGGGTTCTGACGATCGTAGCGGAAGTCGGACCGGCCGGTCTGCTGGTAGAATTCCTGCGGCTGCTGGACGTTTTCGATCGCGTTTGCGAGTTCGGTCACGCGCTGGCTGTTGGCCCGCAACGTGGCAAGACTTGGCATGACATGGATGAACCACGAACACTTACTGATCAGCGCGTTGACTTGTTCGGAACATGTTATGTAACCCTTGAGGTCGAGGCCGTTGTGGATGAACGGCACCAGGCCAGGCCCGTAAGCGACAATTTTGGCACCGACAAAGTTGTAGACCGATTCGAATCCGGAATAGATGGTGTTGACGATGTTGAACCTCGACCACGTGCTATCGATGTCGAGATAGAGCCGGCCATGTATCGTCTTCTGCACGTTTTCGCCTTGCGAGGCCGCGATATGGAAGCTGCGGCGCAATAACGTGATCAGTTCGCCGCGATAGCTGCCTTCGGCCTTCTGCATCCTGATGTTGAGCGACTCCAGCATTCCGCCGAGTTTGACTGCGATCCAGGTGTTGAACGGCACGTAGATAGCTACCGCCAGCAGATCATGCACGACGCTCCCGTTGGTGCCGAGGAACTCGAGTCCTTTTACCTCCACAGAATTTGCCAACAAAGCTCCACCGACAAAGTAGAGCGAGGTGAAGACACTGAATACGCCCATGGCAAGCCCGATAGCGCCGCCCGTCATATCCTTGATCGATTCCTGCACGCGCTGGTCGAAGTTATCGGGCGCTGCCGTGCCGGACGAGCCATGCTGGGCGTGGTAGTGTGAATGGTTGGGGTCGAGTAGCGCCTCATTGAAGCGGCCGTTCAGCCAGCCACGCCATTTGCGATGCAATGTCGCCGATACAAACTTGCAGGTACCTGTGATGCCCATGTCCTTGAGCACGACCAACAGCACGAGCAAACCGGCATTGGTCAGTACTGTCTTGAGCGGCGTGGTATTCGCGGCATCGTGGAAAAAAGCGATCGAAGTCGCCAGCTCTGCCCCAGCCACGGTAAACCAGACGTCGGCTTTGCTGGAGAGCGCGGTGAGCAACGCGATCACCAGTGTCAGCGTCCAGGCTTCCACCCACTTGTCTGAGAACCAGTAGGCCCGCATCAGGCCCCAGAAGCTGCGCATCGACGATACGGGCGTCAGGGGCGACTGCCTTGCGGCACCGCGGAGCCATTTTTCCGATATTGAATGTCGCGTTGGTCTATCGACCCGAATCACTATCCCGCCCAAACGGTTTTTCTTTTGTTACGGACAGTAACACCAATTGATCATTTTCCATTAGCTTTTCTCCAGCCGCAGGTGGATTGGCTGGCCGGCCGTTGCAGTGGAGCAACAGAATGAATGCTCACGGCGCTAAGCTGTCACGTTTCGAGGGGCGGAATATCAACGCAATTTCAAACAGTTACTTGCCCGCCCCAGAGCAGGTAGACACCTTCCCCTAGGGAAGGTCTTCACACAGCTTTGTGAACATAGAAGCGCCGTCCAGCAGTCGATTTTCACAAGCTGAACCGATCTTCAGCCCGCCTTTACGGTCAGGTCCGACCTCGTCGGTGGCCAGAACGTGACCGTATGATTCGTGGTTGAAGCCGCCTTGTCACGAACCCGTAATCAGCCAAGCAATGACTTCTCCGGCACAGTCTAGGATGCGGACCAACATCCATTAGACCATGCTTTTTTAGAGCGCGAACAAAACTGCGTTTGACAATGATGCGCTACGGATCGAACCTGCCGGGGCGCATCCACGTTTGAACCGGGGGGAGTTCTTCATGCTTGCACGGACTTTTTTTGCCGCGATGCTCGCAACATTTGCCTGGCTGCCGCAAACATATGCCGGCAGCCAGACCGTTCCTGCAAACGCCGAGGGGCAGGTCGAGTTCAACACTCCGTCCGGCAATATCGGCTGCATCTATACGCCGAAGGGCGGCACCAGCACCTACGAGCCGCAGGATGGCGGACCGGAGCTGAGCTGTTCGCGTGTCGAGCCCAGCTACATCACCATCATCCTCGGGCCGAAACGCCCGGCGACGCTGATCAAGTATCCGGGCGAGCAAGGCTGCTGCGGCGACGTCACCAAGCTGGCCTACGGCAATAGCTGGAGCAAGGGGCCGTTTTCCTGCCAGTCATCCACCAAGGGATTGACCTGCACCGGCAAGCATGGCCATGGCTTTTTCGTCAGCAAGGCCAAGGTGACGGTGAAATAGTCCGGCTCAGTTGGCCGTTTCCAGCTCGCCGCGTGCCTTGGCCGCTGCAACCTGGCGGATCGCATCGGCAAGCGTATCGGCGTCCTGGGCTCCCATTACGGCATATTTGCCCTCAAGCAGAAAGCACGGCACGCCCGATATGCCCATGCGCGAAGCGGTGGCGATTTCGGTGCGCACCGCCTCGACATCAGCGTCGGTCGGCAGCAGCGTTTCGACCACGGAGGCATCCATGCCGGCCTCGCGGGCGGCTTCGATCAGCACGGCATGATCGCCGAGATTGGCGCCTTCCTCGAAATTCAGCTGGAACAGCCGGCGCACCAGCCGGTTCTGAACGGCCTCGCCGGCAGTCCCGGCCCAGCGAATGAGCCGGTGCGCATCCAGCGTATTGGGCGCGACCTTGATGGCGTCGAAGGCAAAGGAAATCCCTTCAGCCTCGCCCAACGGCTCGATCCGGGCATGGATTTCGCGGATGCGTTGCTCGCTGCCGAATTTCGCCACCATGTAGTCGCGGCGGTTCTTGCCTTCGGGCGGAATCGTCGGGTCGAGCTGGAAGGGCCGCCAGCGGATGTGAACGTCGATATCGACGGCGGCAATCGCCTTGTCGAGCCGTTTCTGGCCGATAAAGCACCAGGGGCAGACGACGTCGGAGACCACATCGACGGTAATCGAGTTCTCGTCGTTCATCTTGATCTCCTGTTCTGAAGAGGTCACTTCGGTTTGCGCCACCAGGTCGGCAACTGATAACCGTATATGGGCGTCTTTTGCGGATGTTCCAGATAGTTCCAATAAGCGAGCCATTGCCGGTTGTTGTGCTGCGTCGGCACCATGTAGTTACCGGAGATCAACAGCCGGTCGAGGACGCGGACGGCGGCGACATAGTCCTCCTTCGAGCGAGCTCTCAACATCGCCTCGATCGCCGCGTCCACCGCCGGATCGGCGACGCCGGCGAGGTTGAACGAGCCTTCGGCCTTGGCGGCAGCGGATCCCCAGCGCCCGGTTTGCTCGATACCGGGCGACAGCGAGTTGTTGAAACCGGTCGAGCCGACCAGCACCTCGAAATCGAAACGCTGCTTGCGCGACTGGATCTGATCACCGTCGAGGCTGCGGATACCGACATCGATGCCGAGCTTCTCAAGCGTGCGCTGATAGATAGCGGCAAGTCGCTCTTCGTCCTGCGAGGCGGTCAGGATCTCGAAACCGAACGGCTTTCCCTCGGGATCGAGCATCGCGCCGTCCTGCACCGTATAGCCTGCGCTCTTCAGCAGCTCGAATGCGGCCTTCAGCACCTTGCGGTCCTGGCCAGAGCCGTCGGTGACAGACGGCCTGTAGGTGCCGTCCATGACATCTGCAGGCACGCGGCCGGGGTAGGGGGCCAGCAGGGCCTTTTCCTTTTCGCTGGCCGGGTGGCCGAGCGCGGAGAGTTCGGAATTCTGCCAAAAGCTCATCGTTCGCGTGTATTTGCCGCCGAATAGATTCTTGTTGGCCCATTCGAAATCGTAGAGCATGCCGAGCGCACGCCGCACGACCGGATTGGAAAATTTCGGCAGCCGCGTGTTGAACAGAAAACCGTTGACCACCGGCGGAATGCCGGTGTCGAAAGTTTCGGCGATGACCTCGCCCCGGTGGAAGGCCGGAAAGTCGAGATCGCGCTCGCGTTTGACCGGGTCGCTGTCGTCGTCGATGGCGCAGATGCCTTTCTTGAACGCTTCCTGCTTGGCGTTGGCGTTGAGGAAATATTCGATGGTGATCTGGTCGTAATTGTCGAAGCCGCGCTTGGACGAAACGTCCTTGCCCCAATAGTCCGGATTGCGCTTGAACACGATGCGCTGGCCAGGCACGACTTGCGCCACCGTGTAAGGGCCGCTGCCGACCACCGGCTTCAGCGTGGTCCTGTCGAATGTGTCCTTGTTGAAAGCGTGTTTCGGGATGATCGGCGTCAGCGCAATGATCAGCGGAAATTCGCGGTCGGCCTTGTCGTTGAAGGTGAAGCGCACGCTGCGGTCGCCGGTCTTTTCGAGCTTGGCAATCGCTTTCATCCGCTGGCTGTAAGGTGGCCGGCCCTTCTCGGTGAAGACGTCATAGGTGAACAACACGTCTTCCGGCGTCACCGGTTCGCCGTCCGACCATTTGGCCCTGGGATCGAGGTGGAATTCGATGCCCTTGCGCTCGGGATCCATGTCGGCGGTATCGGCTAGCAGGCCGTAGAGACTGAAGGCCTCGTCGTAGTTGCGCTGCATCAACGGCTCGAAGACGAGATTGCCAAAGGCTTGATCCATCATGCCGCGCGCCGTGGTGCGCAGGCTTTTCATTATGACTGGATTCAGATTGGCGAAGCTTCCGACGACGCTTTAGGTAATGCTGCCGCCCTTCGGCGCGTCGGGGTTGACGTAGTTGAAATGCTTGTAGTCGGCCGGCAGCGCCGGCTCGCCCTGCATGGCAAGCGCGTGCTTCGGTTCCGACAGGGTCGGTTGCAGGGAAAGGCCGACAAACAACATTGTGGCGATCAGCCAAATGACAACGCGGCCCATGACCGTCTCCTTCCCGATTCGATGCGCAGCATACATGAGCCGGTCGTGCACCGGCCAACCCCCTGAGCCAATCCTTCGGCCAAGATTCGCGAGGCTCGGGCTGGATTCGGCATCGCTTGCAGTGTAACACGCCGTCCGAAGTCATTCTGTTGCCTCATTTCGGCAACAGGTAGCTGGACCACACGGCGCGAAAAAGCCGGTTCCGGGATCATTTGAGAGGAATGCACGACATGACCAGCCTGAACAGCAACGCGTACCGCCCGTCGGTCATGGCCGCTGGCGTGGTCGGCATTCTCGGCGCCGGGATTCCCGCTGCTTCCGCGCAGCAGCAACAGCAGATTCCGCAAGGCTGGTTCAAGGCCTGCACCAAGCAGGAAGACGTCGACATCTGCAATGTCCAGAACATCACCACCGCCGGCAACGGCCAGCTCATCACCGGCGTCAGCCTGATCGAATTGAAGGGCAAGGTGAACCGCAAGGTGTTCCAGGTGACGGTTCCGACCGGCCGGCTGGTTCCTCCCGGCATCGGCCTCCAGATCGACGGCGGCAAGGCGCAGAAGCTCGACTATGTGATCTGCTTCCCGGACCGCTGCGTGGCGGAAGTGCCGCTGACCGATCAGCTCGTCGCATCCTTCAAGAAGGGATCGGCGCTGACACTGACCTCGATCAATTTCCAGAACCAGCCGAATCCGATCAAGATTGCGCTGACCGGCTTCAGCGGCGCCTTCGACGGCCCGCCGCTGCAGCAGTCGGACATCGAGGACCGGCAGAAGAAGCTCCAGGAGTTCGTCGCCAAGAACAACCAGGATTTTGCCAAGAAGCTCAAGGAAGAGCAGGAAAAGGCGAAGGCCGCCAACTGATCGACTGCCGCCAACTGATCGACGGGTTTTCGAACAAACAAAAAGCGGGGTTCATGCCCCGCTTTTTTTGCTGAACCGGGTGATTGTCGGGTCCAGCCATGTCTCAAGCCGGCCAAGCCCTAGCTAAGTCATCAATGTCTCGATTGGTGCTTCGGTTCGTAGCGCCCGTCCGGCCTCTTCTCGAACATCTCACCTATCTGTGGATGCCGGACCGGTTCGCCCGACCGGTCCTCGAGCAAATTCTGCTCGGACACGTAGGCGATGTATTCCGTTTCCGAATTCTCGGCGAGCAGATGATAAAAGGGCTGGTCCTTGCGCGGCCGCACGTCAGCGGGGATCGCCTCGTACCATTCGTCGGTGTTGGCGAATTGCGGGTCGACATCGAAAATGACGCCGCGGAACGGAAACAGCCGGTGGCGAACCACCTGTCCGATCGAGAATTTGGCTGTCTTCATCGCACTCACCACTTGAACTTCTTGGACGCCACGCATCCTGGAACACGCAAGGAACGCTCCAAGACTTTAGACTCTAACGCATCGGTCCGGCAAAGATTGGTCCAGACCTTGCCGTCGACATGTTCGTTATTTGGCGCAGACTCTGCGTCAATTCAATCCCGAAGCGCGTGACGCCGGGTTGAGTTCGCAAGATGCGGAGCAAGGGCGGTACCCAAGATCGCTAGCGCTCAGCCGGTTTTCGCAATCCACCAAAAAATGCCGCAAAACCGCTGCCGGGTCGCAGACCCTCGCGCATAAAAAACGCCCGCAACGGCGCAAACCCTTCAAGCACGCCAAGACCAGCGCTGCGCGCCAACTGGGCCGGCAGCATGTCGGAAAGCAACGACATGTTGAGCAGGTTGACCGCGCTGCTGCGTGCCAGGATGTCCGGCCGCCGCTTGAAATCATAGGTCGCAAGCGCCTTGGCGGCGCCCGGGTCCGAGCGATTTCTGCTTGCGGTACCAATCAGGTCGTCGATGTCCCTGATGCCGAGATTAAGGCCTTGCGCGCCGATTGGGGGAAACACATGGGCGGCTTCGCCGACAAGCGCCACGCGGTGCTGCGCAAACCGCCACGGGCTCACGGCTGAAAGGGGGTAGACCTGTCGGCCGGGCTCAACCGACACGCGGCCCAGCATCGATTGCATCCGCTGTTCGACCCGCGTCGAAAGCTCGGCGTCGTCAAGTGCTGCAAGGTCCCTGGCGGTATCGGGCTTGAGCACCCAGACAAGGCTGGACCGGTTGCCGGGCAGGGGAACCTGTGTGAACGGACCGGTCTCGGTGTGGAATTCGGTCGAAGTAAAGGCATGGTCGCTGCGGTGACCGAAATTGAGCACCAGCGCCGCCTGCGGATAGGATCGGACCGATGTCCGGATGCCGGCTGCCTCGCGGGCCGGCGACTGACGGCCATCGGCGGCAACCGCCAACGACGCCTCAATCTCGCTGCCGTCGGCGAGAACGGCATGGGCATGGTCGGCATCGAGGCGCCATGCCTCCACCATCGACTTTCGCCACTCGATGCCCGCATGCGCGCCGACAGCCTCGGCTAGCGCGCGGTTGAGAACGCTGTTGGGCACGTTCAGTCCGAATTGCTCTTCGTCGATCTCGCTGGCGCGAAAGGTCACTGTCGGGCCGCGGATCAGCCGGCTTGTTGCATCGACGATGCGCATCACCTTGAGCGGCGCTGCGTGCGGCCTGATTCTATCCAGGATCCCGAGCCGTTCTAACATCTTCAGGGCAGGGTTCATCAAGGCTGTCGTCCGGGCATCGGGGCCGGCTGCCTCGGGTCCGACGAGCGTCACCGGAAAGCCGGTCTCGGCAAAGCCAAACGCCGCGATCAGCCCTGCGGGGCCGCTGCCGGCAACGAGTATCCGTGCTGTTTCCCGATGATCCAAATTCGGCTTCCCGATTGCGAGGTGAGGCCTATCCGACCTGCCGGTCCATATAGGTCAGGTGATGTCGCTTGATCAACGCGGCGATTCGGCCCATTCGGTTGCCATGACCGGCCAACAAGACGATTTCAGCCACCTGGACGGTATCGGCCGTGCGATGGCGAGCGTTGCGCGCAGCCCTCGACTGACGGTGAGCGTTGTTGCTGGCATGGGCATCGCCCTTGCATGGCTCCTTCTCGGCGCAATTGCAGTTCGTGGTGCCGTAAGCCGGCTCCCGGGCACCGATGCACCCGGTGACACTATGCTGAGATATCTGCCGCAACTGCCGCTGCCGGATTTCCTTGCGCGTTTCTTCGCCCTCTGCCTTGCGCCGGCGCCGCTTCACGCAAGCCTAGGCGCGCAAGGCGGGGCACTCACCGCGATGTGGCTGTTGATGGCCATCGCGACCATGCTGCCCTCCGCGGCGCCGATGATCCGGACCTATTGCGAGATCGCAGATACCGCCAGGATCAAGAGGGAGCCGGTCGCCCATCCGTTGGTCCTCGTCGCTGGATATTTAAGCGTCTGGCTTGCCGCCTCGGCAATGTTCGCAGCCCTGACGCTAGCAGTCGATGCATTCGCGTCACCCGGGCAGATGCTCGATCCGGCGGTTGGAATTGCCGGAGCAGCCGCGCTGTCGATCGCTGGTCTCTATCAGTTCAGCTGGCTGAAGGAAGCCTGTCTGGAGAAGTGCAGAAATCCGTTCTCGGTCCTGTTCGCCAACTGGAGCGCCAGGCCCATTCGCATTTTCCGGCTCGGCATGGAGCAGGGCCTGTGGTGCCTTGGATGCTGCTGGGCGCTGATGCTGGTAATGTTTGCCGTCGGCGTGATGAACGTGTTCTGGATGGCGCTCATCGGCCTGTTTAGCCTGGTCGAAAAACAGACGGCAGGCAATCTGCCGACGCGGCTGGCCGGCGCGATACTGCTTGTCTGGGCAGCCACGCTGCTAGTAGTCTCGACATGAGGGGGAGAATTCGATGACAGACCAAAACTGGGCAATGAAGGGAGAGCTCGTCCTCTCCTGCAATTGCACGGTTTTTTGCCCTTGCGTGCTGTCGCTCGGCAATCATCCGCCGACAGAAGGCTATTGCCAGACCTGGGCCGGATTCCGCATCGATGCCGGCCATTTCGGCGAGGTCGACCTGTCTGGTCTCAATCTTGGGCTGGTCATGGAAATCCCCGGCTATATGAGCCGCGGCAATTGGACTGCCGGCCTGTTCATCGACAAGCGCGCCTCGGTCTACGCTGTGAAGGCACTGACGAAGATATTCACCGGCAAGGCCGGCGGAACCACATCGCTGCTCTCGATCCTGGTCGGACAGTTCCTCGGCGCCGAGCAGGTGCCGATCACCTACGAGACGCGTGAGAAAACGCGCATCTTTCAGATACCGAAGATCATCGATGGCGCGGTGACGCCGATCACCGGCAAGGATCGCGACAAGGATACGGTCATCACCAATTCGGAATACTGGATCGCGCCGGAGATCATCGTCGCCAAATCCGACAGGAGCAAAATGCGGGCCTTTGGCCGCAACTGGAACTTTGCCGGCCGCTCGGCCGAAATCTGCAAGCTGGACTGGCGGGGACCGTGAGCAAGAAGACGACGGCCAGGAAAATCGCCGACCGGATTCCGCGGCCGAAGAAGAAAGTCACATGGCCGCAGGCGCGGGCGTTCTCGGTCCATCTCTTGACCGCGTCGGGCTCATTCCTGGCGTTTCTGTCGCTGGTCGCAGCAAGCGAGCAGCGCTGGACGGCGATGTTCTGGTGGCTAGGGCTGGCGCTGTTCGTCGACGGCATCGACGGGCCGATCGCCAGGAAGCTCGACGTCAAGGAAATCCTGCCGACATGGTCGGGCGAACTCCTCGACAACATCATCGACTACGTGACCTACGTGCTGATTCCAGCCTTCGCGCTCTATCAGCGCGGCTTCATGGGCGAGCGCCTGTCGTTCCTGTCGGCGGCGATCATCGTGGTGTCGAGCGCAATCTACTATGCCGATACCGGCATGAAGACGAAGGAGAATTTCTTCAAGGGCTTTCCAGTCGTCTGGAACATGGTGGTGTTCACGCTGTTCGTCATCGAACCCGGACAATGGGTTTCGTTCGCCGTGGTCGTGGTGGCCGGCATTCTCACCTTCGTGCCGATCAATTTCATCCATCCGGTGCGGGTGAAACGGCTGCGGCCCATCAATCTCGGCATGACGCTGCTTTGGTGTGCTTTCGGCGCGCTGGCGCTGGCGCAGGCCGCGCTTGCCTCCTTCTATGACAAGATCGGCGTGCTGGGCGAGCAGGTCAGCGATTTCATCAAGATCGGAATTACGGTCACCGGGCTTTACCTAGCTTGCATCGGCGCTATCATGCAGTTCTTTCCAAATCTCGGCGCCAAGCCGGACAAGAAAGCCTGATCCCAAGAGAGCTGGAAAATGTCCAAAGCGATCCGCATCCACGCCAATGGCGGTCCGGAGGTCCTGACGTATGAGGATACCGATCCCGGGCAGCCGGGCTCGGGGCAGATTCTGGTCAGGCACACCGCGATCGGTCTCAATTTCATCGACGTCTATTATCGCTCGGGCCTTTATCCGCCGCAGGGCGGATTTCCGCTGATCCCCGGCGGTGAGGCGGCCGGCGTGGTTTTGGAGGTCGGCACAGATGTCGACTGGCTGATGCCCGGGGATCGCGTCGCCTATGCGGTGACCACCGGCGCCTATGCCGGGCAGCGCGTGATCGCCGCCGACCGCGTGGTGACGGTGCCCGGCGGCATCAGCGACGAACAGGCCGCGGCTATGATGCTGAAGGGCATGACCGCCGAGTACCTGTTGCGCCGTACCTTCAAAGTGAAGGCCGGCGACACGATTCTGTTTCATGCGGCGGCAGGCGGTGTCGGGCTGATCCTCGGCCAATGGGCCAAGCATCTCGGCGCGACGGTGATCGGCACCGCGAGTTCCACCGACAAGATCGAGCTCGCCAAGGCCCACGGCTTCGACCACGTGATCAACTATCGCGAGCAGGATTTCGTCGCCGGTGTTGCCGCCATCACCGGTGGCAAGAAATGCGACGTGGTCTACGATTCCGTCGGCAACGATACATTCCCGGCCTCGCTCGATTGCCTGCGGCCGCTCGGCACGTTCGTCAGCTTCGGTCAATCATCTGGGCCGATCCCGCCCTTCAGCATCTCATTGCTGGCGCAGAAGGGCTCGTTGTTCGCAACGCGGCCGACGCTGTTCGTCTATAATGCCAAGCGCGAGGACCTCGAGGCTTCCGCCGCCGCCTTGTTCGATGTCGTGCTCAGCGGTGCAGTCAAGATCAAGATCAATCAGCGTTACGCGCTCAGCGATGCCGGCAAGGCGCATTCCGATCTCGAAGGGCGCAGGACGACCGGGACAACGATACTTATCCCTTGAGCGCCCGCAGTTTCGGCCCGCCGACGCCGCGGTTCTTGCGAACTGCGCTTTACCGCTTGAGTTTCCGCTGAAATTCTTGAAGCTCTTTCAAGTCGTGAGGCGCTTACCGTCGAGAGCAGGGCGCGCATACGATGCTTGCGGGAACACAGAACATATCTGGCAAACCGGATGGAGGCACCGTGAGTGCAGATCAAGACGGCGCAAACCTGCTGGAGGTTCGCGGCCTCACCAAGATATTCGGCACGCTGACGGCGTGCGACCATGTCGATCTCAACATCGCCAAGGGCGAGATCCATGCGTTGCTTGGCGAGAACGGCGCCGGCAAGTCGACGCTGGTGAAAATGTTGTTCGGATCGCTGGAACCGAATTCCGGCGAGATTTTCTGGAATGGCCAGGCAGTCCGGATCACCAGCCCCGGCACCGCAAAAAAGCTCGGCATCGGCATGGTTTTCCAGCATTTTTCGCTGTTCGAGGCGCTGACGGCGGCGGAGAACATCGCGCTGTCGCTGGATGACGGCTCGCCGATCAGCACGATCGCGGCCAAGGCGAGGGCGCTCTCCTACAGTTATGGCCTGCCTCTCGATCCGCTATCGCTGGTCGGTGATCTGTCGGTCGGCGAGCGTCAGCGTATCGAAACCATCCGCTGCCTGCTGCAGACGCCGCAACTCATCATCCTGGACGAGCCGACTTCGGTGCTGACGCCGCAGGAAGCCGATAAGCTGTTCGAGACGCTCGAGCGGCTGCGTTCGGAAGGAAAATCCATCCTCTACATTTCGCACCGGCTGGAAGAGGTCAAACGCATTTGCGACCGCGCCACCGTGCTGCGTCACGGCAAGGTGGTCGGCCATTGCAATCCGCGCCAGGAAACCGCGTCTTCGTTGGCGCGGATGATGGTGGGCAACGAGGTTCAGGCTGTGGTGCGGGCGCCGGCCGAAGATATCGAGACCGCGCCGGTGCTGCTTCAAATCCGCGAACTCACCCGCAAGCCGGCGACCCCGTTCTCGATCCCGCTCAGGAACATCAATCTCGAGGTCCGCGCCGGCGAGGTGATCGGCATTGCCGGTGTGGCCGGCAACGGCCAGGGCGAATTCTTCGAATCCGTTTCCGGCGAGGTGCTGCAGCAGGATGCCGGCTCGGTCCGCATCCGCGGCAAGGATGCCGGAGGCCTCACCATCACCGGCAGGCGCCTGATGGGCGCTGCCTTCGTCCCGGAAGAGCGGCTCGGCCATGGCGCAGCACCCCGCATGAAGCTTTCGGAGAACCTGCTCCTGTCGCGCCACGCCACCGACGGCAAGATGCTTGTCGGCGCTGGTGGAATGGTCAAGAGCGATGCAATCTATTCCGCTGCCCAGCGCATCATAAAGGCGATGGACGTGCGCAAGAGCGCGCCGGATCCGGAGGCTGCGGCTCTTTCGGGCGGCAATCTGCAGAAATTCATCGTCGGCCGCGAACTCGACCGCCGGCCAAGCGTCCTGGTGGTCAATCAGCCGACCTGGGGGGTCGACGCGGGTGCGGCGGCCCACATCCGGCAGGCGCTGATCGAGCTAGCGCGCAGCGGCTCGGCGGTGCTGGTGATCAGCCAGGACCTCGACGAGCTGTTCGAGATTTCCGATGCGATCACGGTCATGCACAATGGCGAACTGTCGAGGCCGCTGCCGATAACTGAAGCGACATTCGAGAAGATCGGGCTGCTGATGGGCGGCTCAGAACCCGGGCATGCCGAACATACGTTGGAGACGGCTTGATGCGCCTCGAACTTGTAAAACGCCCGCAGCGCTCGATGCTGTTTTCGGCACTCTCGCCGTTCATCGCTTTCGTTTTGACGATCATTGCTGGTGCTATCATGTTCGCGCTGCTCGGCGTCAACCCGTTGACGGCGTTCCGCATCTACTTCATTGAACCGATCAGCCAAGTCTGGCAGTTGCATGAGCTGGCGATCAAGGCCGCCCCCCTGATCCTGATCGCGGTCGGGCTGTCGGTCTGCTACAAGGCAAACATCTGGAACATCGGCGCCGAAGGCCAGTTCATCCTGGGCGGCATTGTCGGCTCGATCATTCCCGTGCTGTTTCCGCAGTTCGAAGGTCCATTGGTGCTGCCGCTGATGCTTCTGCTCGGCATGGTCGGCGGGGCCGCCTATGCCGCAATTCCGGCACTGCTGAAGACGCGCTTCAACACCAACGAGATCCTGACCAGCCTGATGCTGGTCTATGTCGCCCAGCTCTTCCTCGATTGGCTGGTGCGCGGGCCGTGGCGCGATCCGCAAGGCCACGGTTTCCCGCAGACCATCCAGTTCAACGACTCGGCCATACTGCCGGAACTCCTCCCGGAATCCGGCAGGGCGAACTGGGGATTTGTCTTCGCGCTGATCGCGGCAGTACTGATCTGGATCCTGATGAGCCGGATGCTGAAAGGCTTTGAGGTCCGCGTGCTCGGCTCGAGCCCGAGGGCAGGGCGCTTCGCCGGTTTCGGCCTGAGCCGCATGGTTTTCTTTGCCTTTCTGCTGTCGGGCGCGCTGGCCGGACTTGCCGGCATTTCGGAGGTCTCTGGCGCCATCGGCCAGCTGCAGCCGGTGATCTCGCCCGGCTACGGATTTACCGCCATCATCGTGGCATTCCTCGGCCGGCTCAATCCGCTCGGCATCGTTGCCGCCGGCCTTGTGCTGGCGCTGACCTATCTCGGCGGCGAGGCGGTGCAAAGCGCGCTCGGCATCTCCGACAAGGTGGCGCGCGTGTTCCAAGGCATGCTTTTGTTCTTCGTGCTCGGCTGCGACACGCTCATTCATTATCGCATCCGCCTAATCGGCTTTGCCGCGCCGAAACTCGAGGCAGCACCGAAGCTGGAGGAAGCCCGCTGATGGACATCACCGTCAACATCCTCTTGACCATCGCGACGGCGGCGACGCCGCTGCTGATAGCGGCGATCGGCGAACTGGTGGTCGAACGTTCCGGCGTGCTCAATCTCGGCGTCGAAGGAATGATGATCATGGGTGCGGTCGGCGGCTTCGGCGCCGGCTATCTGACCGGCTCGCCGTGGATAGGGCTGTTGGCGGCAATTGCCATGGGGGCAGTGTTCTCGCTTCTGTTCGCCCTCATGACCCTGTCGCTGGCCACCAATCAGGTGGCCACCGGCCTGTCGCTGACGCTGCTTGGCCTCGGCCTTTCCGGCATGATGGGGACGAATTTTGTCGGCCAGCCCGGTGAGAGATTGCCCAACCTCGATATTCCCGGCCTGACCGCAATCCCCATCGTCGGCAGGCTGCTGTTCGGTCAGGATCCGATCTTCTACATCTCGATCGCGCTGACCGCCGCCGTCATGTGGTTCCTGTTCAAGACCCGCACCGGGCTCACTCTGCGTTCGATCGGCGACAGCCATGCATCCGCCCATGCGCTTGGCATCCACGTCATCCGTTACCGCTATCTCTCAGTGATTTTCGGCGGCGCTTGTGCCGGCCTCGCCGGCGGTCATCTATCGCTGGTCTACACACCGCAATGGGTGGAGAACATGACCGCCGGCCGCGGCTGGATCGCGCTGGCTCTGGTCGTCTTCGCCTCCTGGCGGCCATGGCGGGTGTTGGCCGGCGCCTATATCTTCGGCGCGGTCTGGATCGGCCAGCTTCATGCACAGGCATTTGGCATTCCGGTCCCCTCGCAACTGCTTTCTTCGCTGCCCTATCTGGCAACCGTCGTGGTTCTCGTTCTAATCTCCCGCAACAAGCGTCTGACGATGATGAACACGCCGGCTTCCCTGGGGCAGCCATTCGTTCCGGATCGTTGACAACAAAAAGACGGAAGCTCCAAGGCTTAACTCAGAGAGGTAACACAATGAAAAAACTGCTTATTGCCCTGATGGCGACGACGGCCGCATTGTCACTGGCGGCGTCAGCCGAGGCGGCGGACAAGTTGAAGGCCTGCTGGGTCTATACCGGCCCGATAGGCGATTTCGGTTACTCCTACCAGCACGACCAAGGCCGCCTCGAGGTGGAAAAGGCACTCGGCGACAAGGTCGAGACCGCCTATCTCGAGAACGTCTCCGAAGGCCCCGACGCCGATCGCGCCTTCGAACGCCTGGCACGCGAAGGTTGCAAGATCATTTTCGGCACGTCCTTCGGTTTCATGGACCCGGAAGTGAAGATCGCCAAGAAATTCCCCAAGGTGATGTTCGAGCACGCCACCGGCTACAAGACGGCCGAAAATCTCGGCATCTACAATGCGCGTTTCTATGAAGGCCGCTACGTGCTTGGCCAGATCGCCGCCAAGCAATCGAAGTCGGGCGTCGCCGGCTACATCGTTTCCTTCCCGATCCCGGAAGTGGTGATGGGCATAAATTCCTTCATGCTCGGCGCGCAGTCGATCAACCCGAACTTCAAGGCGAAGATCGTCTGGGTGAACTCCTGGTTCGATCCGGGCAAGGAAGCCGACGCAGCCAAGGCATTGTTCGACCAAGGCGCCGACATCATCGTCCAGCACACCGACTCGACCGCTGCTTTGCAGGTGGCGGAGGAGCGCAAGCTGCACGGCTTCGGCCAGTCCTCCGACATGATCAAGTTCGCGCCGCACGCGCAGCTGACCTCGCTGACCGACGAGTGGGGCCCGTACTACATCAGCCGGGTCCAGGCGGCGCTCGACGGCACCTGGAAGCCCGACAATGTCTGGCTCGGCATCAAGGACGGCGCCGTCAAGCTGGCGCCGTTCACCAATATGCCCGACGACGTCAAGGCGATGGCCGAGGCCACCACCAAGAAGATAGCCGACGGCTGGAATCCCTTCACCGGGCCGATCGCCAAGCAGGACGGCACACCATGGCTGAAGGACGGCGAGGTCGCTGACGACGGCACGCTGCTTGGGATGAATTTCTACGTGAAGGGCGTCGACGACAAGCTGCCACAGTAAGCAACCGGAAACACATCGAACGAAAGGGCGCCACGCGGCGCCCTTTTTGTTTTGGATTGAGTGATATCAGACCGCCGAGCCGTAGAGGTCGTAAGCGTCGGCACGATCGATCTTGACCGTGACGATGTCGCCGGCGCGCAACGGCCGCCGCGATTGGATATGCACCGCACCGTCGATTTCGGGCGCATCGTATTTGGTCCGGCCCTTGGCCGAATTGCCATGTGCTTCGTCGATCAGTACCGGCAGGCGCTTGCCGATTTTCTTGGCGAGCTGCGTTGCCGAAATCTTCTGCTGGCGCTGCATAAAGCGGTGCCAGCGGGCTTCCTTGACCTCCTGCGGCACTTGCTTGAGGCCGAGCTCGTTGGAACGGGCGCCTCTGACCGGCTCGTATTTGAAGCAGCCGGCACGATCGATCCTGGCCTCGTCCAGCCAGTCGAGCAGCATCTCGAAATCGTCGTCCGTCTCGCCGGGGAAACCGACGATGAAGGTGGAGCGAATGGCGAGATCCGGACAGATCTCGCGCCAGCCGCGAATGCGCTCGAGCGTCTTCTCGCCATGGGCGGGCCGGCGCATGTTCTTCAGCACCTGCGGCGAGGCGTGCTGGAACGGGATATCGAGATAAGGAAGGATAGTGCCTTCGGCCATCAGTGGGATGACGTCGGCGACATGCGGATAGGGATAGACATAGTGCATGCGCACCCAGACACCGAGCTTACCCAGCTCTTCCGACAGATCGAGGAATTTCGCCCGCACTTCGCGATCGCCGAACATGCTGGTCTGGTATTTGATGTCGATGCCGTAGGCGCTGGTGTCCTGCGAGATGACGAGGATCTCCTTGACCCCGGCCTTGGCCAGCTTCTCGGCCTCGCGCAACACGTCGGCGGCCGGCCGCGATACGAGATCGCCGCGCAGCGCCGGGATGATGCAGAAGGTGCAGCGGTTGTTGCAGCCTTCCGAAATCTTGAGATAGGCATAGTGGCGCGGCGTGAGCTTGACGCCCTGCGGCGGCAAAAGGTCGATATAGGGATCGTGGCTCGGGGGAGCGGCCTCATGCACTGCCGCCATCACGCTTTCATAAGCTTGCGGGCCGGTGATGGCGAGGACGTTGGGATGTCTTTCACGGATGACGTCCGGTTCGGCGCCGAGGCAGCCGGTGACGATGACCTTGCCATTCTCCGAAAGTGCCGAGCCGATGGCGTTGAGCGATTCGTCGCGGGCCGAATCGAGGAAGCCACAGGTGTTGACGACGACCAGGTCGGCGCCGTCGTGCTTGCGGGCGATCTCGTAGCCTTCGGCGCGCAGGCGCGTGATGATGCGTTCCGAATCCACAAGGGCTTTCGGGCATCCAAGACTGACGAAGCTGACACGAGGGGCGGACATCAAAGCTTTTCCGGATTTTCAGGATTGGCGGCGCAGTACCACAGTTGTTGCCGCATTGGTATGGGCAGCGGCTGCAGCGAAACGCAAGCGCCCCCGAAGGCTGGCCGAAGTCGAAGTGCCGGCCGATGCGAATTCGAGTCGATGCGTCAGCTCACCGCACTGCTGACATGCGGCAAGACTTCCACCGCGCCTCGATAGATCATATCGAGTGCGACATAGAAGATGATCAAAAGGCCGATATAGGCGATCCAGCGATGGCGGTGCAGCAGCTTGGCGATGAAGCTCGCGGCAAGGCCCATCAGCGCGATCGACAGGACCAGGCCGATCACCAGCACCTGGAAGTGATCGCGCGCTGCGCCGGCGACTGCCAGCACGTTGTCGAGCGACATAGAGACGTCGGCGATGACGATCTGCAATGCAGCCTGACCCAGGGTCTTCTTACGCGCCTTCCCGGCCACCATATTATCGCTGTTGATATCGGAATTGGACAACGCCTCGGTCGCCTCCACTTCGTCGGCATGGGAGGTGCGCAGTTCGCGATACATCTTCCAGCACACCCACAGCAGCAGGATGCCGCCGGCCAGCAGCAGGCCGACAATCTGGAGCAGAGTGACAGTGATAGCTGCAAAACCGATGCGCAGCACCGTCGCCGCCACCACGCCGATAAGGATCGCTCTCTTGCGCTGCTCGACCGGCAGGCCGGCAGCGGCAAGGCCGATGACAATGGCGTTATCGCCTGCAAGCACGAGATCGATGGCGATGACCTGGAGCAGGGCAGAGAAGCCCGCGGCGGTGAAAATTTCCATCGACTGGGAGTTCCCTTGCTGGTTGGCCGGCCGTTCGCGTCGAATGCCTGGAGGCCCTAACGTGTATGGTTCCCGCGCGTCAAGGGACTGGTTGGAACAAGGTCGGCAAACCGCTCGTCACGGCGGCAACATACAGAGTTTGCGACGATCGGCCCGAAACACCGGCGAAAATGCGGCCAGAGGTCGCGAATGCCTAGTTGTAGAGATTGTATTTGGGCCATTCGCTTTCGGGAATTTCGTCGCCAATCCGGTAGCGGAGCTGCAGGACCTCCATATGGTCCGGCGCTGTCTCGCATTTAAATTTCAGCCGGTACCATTGTCCCTTGCTGCGAAACGCAGCGCCCAGGCTCCTGATCGCATCGGCGCCCATTTCGGGCGTCGCAAAGGCGTAAGCGACGACGCGATCGGCTCTGTATTGTGGTCGTCGCGGGTAATCCGGTCGAGAATTTCGGCGTCGCATCGCTGCTCCAGCCGGGTTTGCGGGTCGAGTTTAAGCAGGCCGGCGCGCAATGCGCTGTCCATCGCGGTGGCCGGCCAAGCCACTATCGTCCATGCGAAAACCGCAGAAAATAGTTTATTCATAGGCGGGAGAAGCATCATATTCGGACGGAGAAATCAACCCGATCGGGGGTCACTTCCCGGTCATCTCGACGCAAGCCCAGGAGATTGCTTTCGGGACAAGGCTTCAAATGGCGGAGGGAGTGGGATTCGAACCCACGGTGGGCTTGCACCCACGCCGGTTTTCAAGACCGGTGCCTTAAACCGCTCGGCCATCCCTCCAAGGTGATTTTTCAATCACTTAGGATATCGCGAGAGGGCGGGTTCGAGCAGTCGGTACCGGATTGGCACCAGGACGTTCCCCGACCGGTTCGCGCTTCATTCCTGTAAAGCCGCATTCAACACCAAGTCAACCATGGCGACCGCACCTTTGGGCGCGATTCAGGACGGTGAGCAGCCCGGCATGGCGACCTGTGTTTTGTGCTGAGTGTGGAAAATCGTTTTTAAAACCCGCACAGACTATTAATCGTTGTGCGCCGATATGTTGGGCGCATTAAACACATGTAAGTAAATCGTATTCCGGAGTTGATTTTGGCCGTACTTGGCGCTCTCCCGCCCGGTCTTCGCTGTAGACCAATTCGAGAAACCGACTGGGAGGGAGTGGTCGACTGTCTGTGCAGGGGCTTTCCGGCGCGTAACCGGAGTTACTGGATACAGGCTCTGACCCGTTTGTCGCAGCGGCCCGCAGTTGCCGAGTTCCCACAATATGGCTTTGTTTTGGAGCATGCCGGTCGGATCGTCGGCGTTGTGCTCACCCTTTATGCTCGCTACCAGGGGTCGGAGGGCGACGAAATCCGCTGCAATCTTTCAAGCTGGTCAGTCGACGCAGAATTCCGTCCCTACGGCGCCATGTTGGTTGCGGCGGTTCTCAAGCGAAGGGATGTGACCTACACGAACATTTCGCCGGCACAAGCGACATTGAAAGCCAACCGGGCGCTCGGCTTTCGGCTCTTCTCCAGCGGACAATTTACCTTCGTGCCGGCTTTAAGTTCGGCGCAGCGGTCATGTCGCGTGCTCGAAGCGCGTCCCGATCTTCCGGAATTGGCGATGCTGTCCGAGAGTGAGAGATACATACTCTCTGAACACTCCACGCTGGGCTGCCTGTCGTTGATCTGCATTTGCGACGGAGCAGCGTTTCCCTTGGTGTTGATGCCGCGCCGAATGTTGCACGGTCTTATCCGATGCCATCAGATCATCTATTGCCGCTCGCTCGCGGATTTAAGCCGGTGCGCCGGTGCCGTGGGGCGCTTTCTCTTGCGAAGGGGAATCCTGGTTTGCTTTGTCGACGCCAAGGAGCCGATTCCAGGTTTGTTGGGGTGGTACCGCGCCAACAAGGGGCTGAAATACTTCAAGGGCCCCAGACCACCCGCACTTGGAGATCTGACGTTCACCGAGCTTGTGATATTCGGTCCCTGAATCTGCGCTCGGAGACATGCCAACGCCGGGCAGCAAAGCGTGCGGGCACGAATGGCGCTGGTGATCGATACGCGATGATTTTCATGCCGATCGGCGAGACGGTCGTGCCACAATCTCGCCCGGTTCCGACCACAATCGGTTAATACGGTGATAAACAATTCCTGCGCACAAAAGGATTGGGGTTGGGAGTCGCCGGCGTTTCTGGAGTGGGTGCTTTGGCACCGCCAACGTTAAAGCTGCGGTGCCTTCGTCGAGACTGTAGGGGACAATCGAAAATGCAGACTACGGCGCGCCCGCGTCTTCGTCGCGCTTCCGCTTTCGCGCTGTTTGCCTTGTCGGCAGCCTTTCTTGCGGCATGTGCCGGGCCGCAGCAAAAGGCGATGGTCAACAAGAAACCACGCTCCAAGGAATATTTTTCCGAAGCCGAATACGGTGTGAAAGCCAGCCCGCGCGTGATGTTCAAGACGTCTCGCGGACGCGATCAGCTCGGCAGACCCTATCAGGTGCGCGGCAAGTGGTACTATCCAAAGGAAGACAAGCGTTACGCCAAGGTTGGCCTCGCATCCTGGTATGGTGAGGCCTTCCACGGCCGGTTGACCGCCAACGGCGAAGTCTACGACATGGCAGATCTGACGGCGGCGCATCCGACCATGCCGCTGCCGAGCTATGCGCGTGTCACCAACATGAAGACCGGCAGCTCGGTGATCGTGCGCGTCAACGATCGCGGACCCTATCATGATGGACGCATCATCGATGTGTCTAAGCGCGCTGCTGAAATGCTCGATTATGCCAATATCGGTACGGCCGAGGTGAAGGTCGAATATGTCGGCCGTGCGCCGCTCGAAGGCAATGACGGTCAATATCTGATGGCCTCGTACCATCCCGGCAACAAGGCACCGGATCCATCGGACGGTCTGCCCAGCGGTGTCATGGTCGCCATGAATGGGCCGTCGCCGAGCCTGCCGGTAAGCGCCGCGGTGGTGCCGTTCCCCGGTCAGCTGACGAATTCCGGGCAGGCATCGGAAGCTGTCGTTGCGACGCAGGCACCGGCCTCCGGCGATGTGACGCTGCCCGAATTTGGACCGATCGTGCCGGAGCGTCCGGAAATCAACCTGCCGGCGCAATCGCCATTCACTGTGGCGTCGCTGTCCTATGCCAATGAGCGCGTGCAGCGCGCCTCCAACGCCTTCGCCGCGCTGGATGGCGTCGGCATGTCGCCCGCCGAGATTCTTCAATCCTGGAAACGGCAAGCTCCTCCAGCCGGGTCGCCCACGGACTATGTCGCGGCGGGTTCGTTCGAGGATGCCGCCGAAGCCGAGCGGGTGGCGGCCAAACTTTCCAGCTTCGGCAAGACCGAGATCCAGCGCTCCGAACTCGACGGCAAAGGCTGGTACTCGGTCAACCTCTATGCCGACGGCCATGGCAGCCTGGACGAGATGCTGCAGGCCGCGTGGTCGCATGGTGCGCCGGATGCGCTTGCCGTACGCAACTGATGGCGGGTCGCCTGGCTTTCTCGTGCGCGATTGATCCGCCGTGGAAAAGCCTGCTAGCTTCGGCCAACTTGCAAAAGAGCGCCGGCTGACTGGTCGAACCCGATGAAATTTTTCCGTCCTTCCACCGGGCTCATGACGCTCGGCCTGCTGCTGCTCTCGCTTGTGCCGGTCTCAGCACAGCTTTTCGAGACCAAGGCCGCGCAGGCCTTCATGATCGACGCCGAAACCGGCACCGTGCTGTTTTCCAAGGATGCGGACAGGTTGATCCCGCCGGCCTCGCTGGCCAAGCTGATGACGATGGAAGTGGTCTTCGACGCCATCAAATCAGGGCGCATGACGCTCGACGACACTTTCGTGGTCAGCGAGAACGCCTGGCGCAAGGGCGGCGCTCCTTCGGGGACATCGACCATGTTCGCGAAACTCAAGTCGACGATCCGGCTGGAGGACCTGATCCAGGGCGTGACCGTGCAGGCGGCCAATGACGGCTGTATCGTCATCGCTGAAGGAATGGCCGGGTCCGAAGCGAATTTCGCGGCGCAGATGACCGAGCGCGCCCGCCAGATCGGCTTGCAGAAATCGACCTTCGTCAATTCCACCGGTCTGCCGGCCGACGGGCAGCAAACGAGCGTTCGCGAGCTTGCGCTTCTGGCCCTGCATATCTGGCGCAACTACCCGGATCTCTACCGCTATTATGGCCAGAAGGATTTTAGCTGGAACAAGATTTCCCAGAGGAATCGCAACCCGTTGCTGGCCATGGATATAGGCGCCGACGGCCTTGCAGTCGGCGCCAGCGAGCAATCCGGATTCGGCATAGTCGGCTCGGTCAGCCACAATGGAACAAGGATGATTGCGGCAATGAGCGGACTGGCAAACGACCGCGAGCGCGCCGAGGAAGCGCGAAAGCTGCTCGACTGGGGCGTTCGCTCGTTCGAGAAGACGGAGATATTCGCCAAGGACGAAGTGGTTGGCGAAGCCCAGGTCTTTGGCGGCTCCAAATCCGGCGTCGCGTTAAAGGCTAATGGACCCGTGGAGATCTTCCTACCGATCGCCAACCGCGACAAGCTCACCGCCAGGATTGTCTATGACGGACCGGTGGCAGCGCCGGTGGAGGAGGGGCAGCCGGTGGGTACGCTGCGCGTCTGGATCGGCGATACGCTGAGCCAGGAGACGCCGCTTTTTGCCGCCGAGTCGATCGGTGTCGGTTCGTTGCCGCAACGCGCGCTCGATGCCGCCAAGGAACTGGCCGTCGGCTGGCTGCGTTAGCACCGTCGCGGTGGACCTTTTTTCCCGCCGGGACTATACGGTCCCCGAAGTATGGACAAAGGCTTTGGCGCGCGGATTTTTCATCACTTTTGAAGGCGGCGAAGGAGCAGGCAAGTCGACGCAGATCGGGCGGCTGGCAAAGAAGATGCGCGCCAAGAAATACGATGTACTGGTGACGCGTGAGCCGGGTGGCTCGCCGGGCGCGGAGGCGGTTAGGCATGTCCTGCTTTCAGGCGCAGCCGAGCCGTTCGGCCCCAAGATGGAAGCGCTGCTTTTCGCCGCCGCGCGTTCCGACCATGTCGAACAGGTCATCCGGCCGGCAGTCGAGCGCGGCTCGGTCGTGCTTTGCGACCGTTTTATGGATTCCTCTCGCGTCTACCAGGGCGTCACCGGAGGCCTCGACCCGGCATTCATGGACGCGTTGGAGAAGGTCGCCATCAACGGCATGGTGCCGGACATGACGCTGATCTTCGACATCGACCCCGCCGAGGGACTGAGGCGCGCTACCGCCCGACGGGGCAGCAGTGACGGCCCGGACCGCTTCGAGAAGGAAACATTGGCCATCCACCAGCGCCGCCGCGAGGCGTTTCTGACCATCGCCGCGGCTGAACCCGAACGCTGCGTCGTCGTCGATGCATCAGCAGACCCGGACACGGTGGAGGATGTCGTTACCGCCACCGTCTTCGCGGCTCTCGAGAAGATGATGCCGGCGCAAAGCAGACAGGCGGCGCCGGCATGATTTTCGAACGCATCGCACCCGAACAGCACGATACGCTGGACGGGGTGCCGGAGCCATCCGAGACGCCGCGTCTCGTCGGACATCTTCAGGCCGCCGATATGCTTGCCGCCGCCTATCGCTCGGGAAAGCTGCCGCACGCGCTGATCTTTGCCGGGCCGGTCGGCATCGGCAAGGCGACGCTGGCCTTTCACCTGGCGCATCACCTGTTGAAGCACCCGGCCTTCGGGCAGGCGCCGGAAAGCCTTGCCGTTCCCGATCCGGCATCGTCGCTGTTTCGTCAGATCGCCACCGGCGCGCATCCTTCGGTGCTGCATCTTACGCGCCCCGCAAACGACAAGACCAAGAGCTTCAAGACCGTGGTCACCGTCGACGAGATCCGCAAGGTCAGCCGCTTTCTGTCGCTGACCTCGCATGACGGCAGCTACCGGGTGGTTATCGTCGATCCCGCCGACGACATGAACACCAATGCTGCCAATGCCTTGCTGAAGAATCTTGAAGAACCACCGGCGCGCACATTGTTCATCCTCATCGTCCATGCGCCGGGCAGCCTGCTGCCGACGATCCGGTCGCGCTGCCAGATGGTGCGGGTGGCGCCGCTCGATGCCGAGAGCTTGATGACGGTTCTGGAGGGCATCGAGCCACCGCCACCGGAGGATCCTGCGGCGCGCGCGGCGCTGGCGGAACGGGCAGGGGGCAGCGCCCGCAATGCGATCCTGCTGACGCAATATGGCGGGCTGGAAATCGCCGCCACCCTCGACGCCCTGGTGATGGCCAAAAAGACAGATGTCGCCGGCGCCTACCGTCTTGCCGAGGCGGTCGCCGGCCGCGACCAGGCGATCCCGTTCGAGATATTCAATCGCCGCGCACTTGATCTTCTGTCGGCCGGCGCCAGCCAGGCCGCGCTGGCCGGCGATTTGGCGCGGGCCAAAACGCTGTCGGATACTTGGCACGAGGCTTTGAACGCTATATCTGAAACCGAGACCTACAATCTCGACAAGAAGCAGCACGCCCTGACCATGATCGACCGCCTGAATTCTGCAATGCGAATGTGACGGCCGCTGGCATGGCTTTGAAGCCCCTGAGCATTGATCCCAATCAATCGCAGGAACTTCGAAGCCACCACATTGGCGTCGGATGGCAATTGCCGTTTCGATGCGATATCTCACCGCGACATCTTTCATTCAGACATTCATGACGGCTCATCCATGGCACGCGAAAAATACTACGTCACGACGCCGATTTTCTATCCGAACGGCAAGCCGCATATCGGCCATGCCTACAATGTCATCGCCAGCGACACGCTGGCCCGATTCCAGCGGCTCGACGGCAAGGACGTCTTCTTCGTCTCGGGAACCGACGAGCACGGTTTGAAGATGCAGCAGACGGCGGACGCCGAAGGCCTAACGCCGAAAGCGCTTGCCGATCGCAACTCGGCGATCTTCCGCTCGATGCTCGAAGCGACCGGTTGCTCGAACGACGTTTTCATCCGCACCACCGAGGAGCGTCATTACAAGGCCTGCCAGGCGATCTGGACGCGAATGGCTGAGAATGGCGACATCTACCTCGACCGCTACAGCGGCTGGTATTCGGTGCGGCAGGAAGCCTATTTCGACGAGGCCGAAACCAAGGTCGGTGACGACGGCGTGCGCCGCGAACCACTCGGCTCGCCCGTCGAATGGACCGAGGAAGAGAGCTATTTCTTCCGCCTTTCCGCCTATCAGGACAGACTGCTCGCGCTCTACGAGAACAGCCCCGAATTCGTTGGACCGGCGGAGCGGCGCAACGAAATCATCAGCTTTGTCAAATCCGGCCTGAAGGATCTGTCGATCTCGCGCACCACATTCAAATGGGGCGTGCCGGTGCCCGGCGATGAGAAGCATGTGATGTATGTCTGGGTCGATGCACTAACCAACTACATCACCGCCGCCGGTTATCCGGATCCGGCCAATGAGAGATGGTCTTTCTGGCCGGCAAACGTACACGTCATCGGCAAGGACATCATCCGCTTCCACGCGGTCTACTGGCCGGCATTCCTGATGTCGGCTGGCATCGAATTGCCGAAGCGCGTGTTCGCGCATGGTTTTCTGTTCAACCGTGGCGAGAAAATGTCGAAGTCGGTCGGCAATGTCGTCGATCCGTTCGCGATGATCGAGCGCTACGGCCTTGACCAGGTGCGCTATTTCTTCATGCGCGAAGTGCCGTTTGGCCAGGACGGCAGCTACAGTCACGATGCCATCGTCAACCGCACCAATGCCGATCTTGCCAACGATCTCGGCAATCTGGCGCAGCGCTCGCTGTCGATGATCGCCAAGAACTGCGGCGGCGTGGTGCCTAAGCGCGGCGAATTGAGCAATGCCGACAAGGCGATCCTCGATCAGGCCAATGCCGCCCTTGTCACGGCGCGCAGGACGATGGCCGACCAGGGCATCCATCTGGCGCTGGCGGCGATCTTTGGCGTGGTGGCGGAAGCCAACCGCTATTTCGCCGGCCAGGAGCCATGGGCGCTGAAGAAGACCGATCCGGCACGCATGGAAACGGTGCTGTGGACGACGGCTGAAGTGATCCGGCGTGTCGGGCTGCTGTGCCAGCCCTTCATTCCGGAGTCGGCGGCAAAGCTGCTCGACCTTTTGGCGGTGCCGGCGGACAGCCGCGATTTCGCGAATGTCGCCGAGGATCACGCACTGGTATCCGGTACGGCGTTGCCGGCGCCGGAACCGGTATTTCCACGCTATGTCGAGCAAACGGAAACAAGCGCCTGATGCTGGTCGACAGTCACTGCCATCTCGACTTTCCGGATTTCGCCGAGGAGCGGGCGGCCATCGTCGCCCGCGCCCTCGCGGCCGGCATCGGCCGCATGGTGACGATCTCGACGCGGGTGAAGCGGTTTCAACAAGTGCTTGAGATTGCGGAGACTTTCGATGAGGTCTATTGCTCGGTCGGTACCCATCCGCACAATGCGGCCGAAGAGCTTGATGTGACTGTCGAGGATCTGGTGCGGCTGTCCGATCATCACAAGGTGGTGGCGATCGGCGAGGCCGGGCTCGATTATTTCTACGATCATGCGCCGCGCGATGCACAGGGGCAGGGCTTTCGCACCCACATCGCCGCGGCTCGTGAGACCGGTCTGCCGCTGGTCATCCATTCACGCGACGCCGACGACAACATGGCTGATATCCTCGAAGAAGAAACAGGGAAGGGCGCCTTCCCCTTCATCTTGCACTGTTTTTCATCGGGGCGCCGGCTGGCCGAGATCGGCGTGGCGCTCGGCGGCTACGTTTCGTTTTCCGGCATCCTGACTTTCAAGAACTCCGCCGAGCTGCGCGCCGTCGCCGCCGATGTGCCGCGCGACCGTCTGCTGGTCGAAACCGACGCGCCATACCTTGCGCCGATCCCGTTTCGCGGCAAGCGCAACGAGCCTGCCTATGTCGCGCATACAGCCAAGGTGCTGGCCGACACGATCGGCGTCAGCGAGGCCGAGATCGCTGCTATCACCACCGACAATTTCTTCCGGTTGTTCAGGAAAATGCCGCGCCCGAGCGCGCCGGGCGCCTGACGCATGAGCGATCGGTTGCGTCTTACCGTCCTCGGCTGCGGCTCATCGCCGGGCACGCCACGCATCACCGGCGACTGGGGCAATTGTGATCCGACCAACCCAAAGAACCGGCGCATGCGCACCGCAGCGCTCGTCGAGCGGATCGCGGCGAATGGCGCCAGGACCACGGTCGTCATCGACACCGGCCCGGATTTTCGCGAGCAGATGCTGCTGGCATCGGTCAGGCGCATCGATGCGGTCGTCTATACGCATCCGCATGCCGACCACATCCACGGCATCGACGATTTGCGCGGCTTCGTGCTCGAGCAGCGCCACCTGATCGACATCCATGCCGATCAGGTTACCATGCTGCGGCTGAGGGAAGCGTTCCGCTACTGTTTCGAAACACCGAAAGGCAGTTCGTATCCGCCGATCGTCAACGCCCATATCATCGACCACAACAGGCCGGTGGTGATCGAAGGCGAGGGCGGCGCCCTCACCCTCGAACCGCTGCCGCAAATCCACGGCGACATCATCTCGCTGGGTTTTCGTATCGGCAATCTCGCTTATTGCCCTGACATCAGCGACTTTCCGGGAGCGACAGCCGAGCGTATGCGCGGGCTGGACATGCTGGTTATCGATGCGCTGCAATACACCTTCCATCCGAGCCATCTGTCGCTTGGCCAGGCGCTCGGCTGGATCGAAAGACTGGCGCCGAAGAACGCGGTGCTGACGCATATGCATGTGCCGCTCGACTACGCCACGGTAATGGCCGAGACGCCGGCCAACGTCGAGCCTGCCTATGACGGCATGACGATCGAAATCCCTTACAAATCAGCGTAAAGGACCAAGGTTTTCATAGCTGGTTACAGAGTTCGCTCCAAACCGCCCAGCGGCTCGCTTATGCTATCTTCGCCACGTCCTATCGGCCATGTCAGTTCCATAATCTATCTTATGCGACTGAAGCCTGTAGCGTCCACTGAAGCCTGTAGCGTCCGTTGGCAGCGAGACAGCCAAAAGTTCGACGCCACCTGCGACTGCGGATGGCGCGAAGGCACGACGAAGCGTTTCCGTTTCAAGACGATCAGGGCGGTCAAGGCTGAATTGAAGCGCTTGGCTATTAGCCGCCGGCGAGAGCTCGCTTGCCGGATGCTGCCCCCGCCTACCCGGTGACCGGCAATCGTCACGAGCGCCGGCACAGGCTGGGTCGCTCGTCAGAATTCCATATCCCCGAAGTCACCGCCGTTATCGGAGCTGGCATCGTCTGCCTGGTCGGCTTCGTCCGGCTGCGGTGCCGGCCGTTCGGCTGCCTGCGCTTCGCTGCCGCCAAACATGCCGGCGATCGCATTGCCGAGCAGCACGCCGCCTGCCACCCCCATCGCGGTCTGCGCGGCGCCGGCAAGGAACCCGCCGCCGGCCCGCTGTGACTGGTCTTGTGGCTCCTCCGCGGCAGCAGAGGCGGTGCGCCCTACCCGCGGAACCGAGCCTGAGCGCCTGCCGCCGCTGCGGCCGAAGAAGCCACTGAGCGGTCCACCGCCGGCAGGCTGCCACGCCTGCTCCTCCAGCTCTTCGATGCGCGCCTGCGCTGCGTTCAGGGCCCGCTCCTGCACCACGATCGTCTGTGCCATGTAGTATGGCGCCCCAGGCTGCTGGGTGATCTGGTCCTGGATCAAGCGTTCCGCTTCGGCATCGCGCGGCGGCGCCTGGCGCTCGACATTTGCGAGCTTCTCGAAGAGCTGTCCGATCGCCTGCTGGTCGTTTCTGTCCATGATGTACTATTCCGGTCTCGGTCCGACGCGGCTATTCGCGCTCGCCGGTGAAGTTCAGCAACAGCTGGAAGATGTTGACGAAGTTCAGATAGAGCGAGAATGCACCAAAAACGGCGAGCTTTTGCTGTGTTTCGGCGCCGAAGTTTTCGGCGTACTGCTCCTTGATCGTCTGCGTGTCCCAGGCCGTGAGCCCGACGAAGACGGCGATGCCGATCACCGAGATCGCAAACTGCAGCGCTGTCGAACCCAGGAAGATATTGACAATGCTGGCGATCACCACGCCGATCAGGCCCATGATCAGGAAGGACGAGAACTGCGTCAGGTCGCGACTGGTCGTATAGCCATAAAGGCTGGTGGCGCCGAACATGGTGGCGGCGATGAAGAAGGTGCGGGCGATGCTGGTGCCGGTAAAGACCAGGAACACGGAAGCCAGCGACAGACCCATGACCGCGCAGAACGCCCAGAACATTGCCTGGGCCCCGGCCGCCGACATCGTCTGCATACGGAACGAGAACAGCAGCACAAAGGCCAGCGGCGCCAGCATCACCACCCATTTCAGCGGGGTGGAGAAGATCGGCACGTAAAGGGCGGGCGTGGAGGCCACCACGAGGGCGATCACGCCCGTAACGACGAGGCCAAGGCCCATGTAGTTATAGACGCGCAGCATGTGCCGGCGCAGGCCTTCGTCGTAGACGGCTCCGGCTCGGGCTCTGGTCCCAATGTATCCCAGATTGTTCATTTGGTTCTCCTTCTTAGAGGTAGTCGATCAGTAGAGTGTTTTGGCGAGCGCTTCGGCCGTGCGATCGAGGCCGCGGACATCGCTACGTGCGACGACTGCGTAGGCGACCTCGCCGATCTGGAAATAGGCCGAGGAAACCTCGCCCGACGGAACGACAGTCGGCTTGACGACGTCGAATGTTCCGGGCCGGATGGCGAACAGCGAGAGCAGCCCCATCTCTTTTGTCTCGACAGCCATCTCGACGCTCGGGCCGAACTGCGATGGGTAGATCTGCACGTCACGGACCGTCCAGTCCGTTGGCAGCGATGGCATGACGATCGCCGTGGCGGCGCGGATTTCGTCGGCATTGTAGCCGGGCGCCTCGAGTTGTGACGACATCGCCTCGCGCACGAGCGTCGTCCGATGCGCCCGGACTGCGTCCTCCACATAGGCGGGCGGATGGGTCGAAGCGACGACTTCCGTCACCGATATCGGTCCGATGAGCCCGTTCGCAAGCCAGCCGGCGGCGACGAAAACAGCGACAGCCGCCGCGCGCTGCAAAGCACCAAGGACACGGCCGCGCGCTAACCCCCGCTCCAGCCGCCGTGCCGCATCAGCCGTCGCCGGCCGCGCCATGCCTTTCGATCCGGCAAGCGCCACGCGCAGCTCGTCACGCGTCCTCAGATCAGTCATCACCCGCGCGGCCGCTTCCGGGCGAGCCGAAAGAAACGCCTCGACCTCGATGCGACGAGCAACGTCCAGCTGATCGTCGACATAGGCGTCGAGATCGGTGTCGGTGACGGGATCGCGCAGTTGGTTCATGATCCACCTCCGACGATCTTCAGATGGCTTTTCGTGCGTGCCGGTGCCGCGTCCTCCATCTCGCGGAGTGCCGCACGCGCCCTGCCGATGCGCGACATCAGCGTGCCAAGCGGCACGCCGCTAACCTCGGCCGCCTCGCTGTAGCTAAGCCCCTCGATGGCGACGAGATGCAGCGCGCAACGTTGCTCTTCCGGCAATGTGAAAAAAGCGTCGCGCACCTGTGCCAGCCGGACGGAATGTTCCTGCGGAGCCTGGACGCTGGCCTCGGTGAGATGGCCGGCCTGTTCGATGCGCACCGCTTCGGATTTGCGGGATCGCAAGCCGTCGATGAACGCATTGTGGACGATTGACAGCAGCCATACGCGAAGATTTCCGCCTGAGCGGAAGCTGCCGCGTCGCTCATAGGCACGCACCAGCGCATCATGCACCAGATCCTCTGCATCGGCGCTGTCGCGCGTCAGCGAGCGTGCGTAGCGGCGCAGCGAACCGAGCTGTCCCAGAATATCGAAGCGTGGCATCGGCCGTTTCATGTCCTGTTTACGGAGCAGGTCGGGGTTTTAATCCCGCTCTCCCCGAATTTTTTCGGCTCGCCGCGCTCTCGTCCTGGGAGATCTCGGGCCTGCCCTCGACCGGCAGATAGTATCGGCCGCCCTCGAGGCAAACCGGCGCCGAGTTGGCGCATATGAAACCGCTGGCAAAGCACGGCCGGTTTGCGTATCACTCCGCCGCCAACGGAACCTTGTCGATGTTCGAAAATCTCCAGCCCGCGCCCGCCGACAAGATCCTTGCCTTGATCGGGCTCTATCGCGCCGACCCGCGTCCCGACAAGGTCGATCTTGGGGTCGGCGTCTATAAGGATCGCGACGGCAAGACGCCGGTGATGCGCGCGGTGCGCGAAGCCGAAAAGCGGCTGCTGCGAGGCCAGGACACCAAGACCTATCTCGGCCTTGCCGGCGATACCGCCTTCAACGCGGCAATGGCTAGGTTGGTGTTCGGCCCAACCGCCGACATGACGCGCATTCGTGCGGCACAGGCGCCCGGCGGCTCCGGCGCGCTGCGGCTGGTGGCAGAGCTGCTGAAAAGGACCCGCGCCGACGCGACGGTCTGGCTATCGGATCCGACATGGCCGAACCACATGCCGGTGATGCGCGCCGCTGGCCTGCAGATACGCGAGTACCCCTATTTCGACGTTGCTTCTGGTGCGGTTCGCTTCGACGACATGCTGGATGCGTTGAGAACCGCGAATCCCGGCGACGTCGTGCTGTTGCATGGCTGTTGCCATAACCCGACGGGCGCCAATCTAGACATCTCGCAATGGGCTGCCGTTGCCGATCTCGTCGTTGAGCGTGGTCTGCTGCCCTTTGTCGACATCGCCTATCAAGGCTTTGGCGAGGGGCTTGATGCGGATGCCGCCGGCTTGCGCCTGCTGGCGGCGAAAGTTCCGGAAATGGTCGTTGCCTCGAGCTGCTCGAAGAACTTTGCCGTCTATCGCGACCGCGTTGGTGCAGCGCTGATCATGGCGAAAGACGGTGCGCAGGCGGATATGGCGATGGGCCAGATGCTGTCGGCGGCGCGCGCCATGTATTCGATGCCGCCGGACCATGGCGCGGCTGCGGTGCGCATGGTGCTCGAGGACGCTACGTTGCGGGCCGACTGGGAAGCAGAGCTTGAAGAGATGCGCCTGCGCATGCTGCGGCTGCGCGTCCAGTTCGCCGAAGCGCTGCGGCGGCAGTCCAACTCCGACCGTTTCGATTTCGTCGCCAGCCATCGCGGCATGTTTTCCCGGCTTGGCCTGTCGGAAGCGCAAGTCGAGCGGCTGCGCGCCGAGCATGGCATCTACATGGTCGGCGACAGCCGCATCAACGTTGCCGGCCTGCCCGAGGACGGCATGGACGCGCTCGCCAAGGCGATTGTCTCCGTGCTCGACTGATACTTTTTGCTTGACCATGATCTTTTCCGAAAACCGGCTTCCACGATCATGGTCTGGCCGCCGATCTGTGGACAAGGCGCCCTCACCGGCTGAAGCCGTTGGCCGCACAGCCGTGTACAGGATAGCGTTTCCCAGATGAAACCCTCGAAAGACATTTCCCGGCTGATCGAGATCATGGCAGCGCTGCGGGCGCCGGAAACCGGCTGCCCGTGGGATATCGAGCAGGACTTTTCGACAATCGCGCCATACACGGTAGAGGAAGCCTACGAAGTGGCGGACGCCATCGCGCGGGGCGACCTGGACGATCTGCGCGATGAACTCGGCGATCTCCTGTTGCAAGTGGTCTACCACGCGCAAATGGCCGAGGAGGCCGGCGAATTCTCATTCGGCGATGTGGTCGAGGCCATCACCACAAAAATGATCCGCCGCCACCCGCATGTTTTCGGCGACGAAAAGGCGCGCAGCGCCGGCATGGCGAAGGGCATGTGGGAAAAGATCAAAGCGGAGGAAAAAGCGGAGAAGCGCAGCGCCCGCCTCGTCCGAGGGCTCGACCCCGAGGACCATGGCAAGGGCTTTCTCGACAGCGTGCCGGTCGCCCTGCCCGCGCTGACCCGGGCCCTCAAACTGCAGGAAAAGGCCGCCCGCGTCGGCTTCGACTGGAGCGAGGCGGCACCGATCCTCGAAAAGATCGAGGAGGAGATCGGCGAATTACGCGAAGCGCTGGCCAAAGGCGACAGCGCACCGATCAAGGACGAGTTCGGCGACATGCTGTTTGCGATCGTCAATCTCGGCCGGCACCTCAAAATCGATTCCGAAGCGGCACTCAGCGGCACCAACGAAAAATTCCGGTCGCGCTTCCACCATGTCGAGCAGGCGCTGCAAGCGTCGGGAAACAACCTCGAAGAGGCGACGCTGGACGAGATGGAAGCGCTCTGGCAGCAGGCAAAAAGCGCGAAATAAACGCCCTACCCATTGTTTTGACGTCGCAATCGGCTTTCTATCTCTTGTCGAGCACTGTGTGTGGCCTTGAGCGCGATGGTCACGCTGCCATCCTCATTGTCATCACGCGAGACGATGTCGCCGTTGCGGTAAAGCCAGTCGACGACGCCGAGTTGGTCGGCCTTGAGCGTGACCGTGAACGTCTCCAGTTCGCCCGACATCATCGTCTCGATGATCGCCTTCAGCGCATCGATGCCTTCGCCGGTAACCGCCGATATTGCGATAGGCGGCGCCTTCCTGCCGTCAGCACCATCGGCAAGCAGCCGCGCGCGGTTGCCCTCGTCGAGCCGGTCGATCTTGTTCCACACTTCGATGACGCGCTTGCTATCGCGGGCATCAACGCCGAGATCGGCAAGGATGCGCTCGACATCTTCGGCCTGTGCGGCCGTATCGGGGTCGGAGATATCGCGCAGATGAATGACGAGGTCTGCCTCGACCACTTCCTCCAGTGTCGCCCTGAAGGCCGCGACCAGATGCGTTGGCAGGTCGGAAATGAAGCCGACCGTATCGGAAAGGATGACCGGCGTTCCGTGCCGCAGGCGCACGCGGCGCAGCGTCGGGTCGAGCGTGGCAAACAGCATGTCTTCCGCCAGCACCCCTGCTCCGGTCAGCCGGTTGAACAGCGTCGACTTGCCGGCATTGGTGTAGCCGACGATCGCCACCACCGGAAACGGCACCTTCTTGCGCTTGGCGCGGTGCAGGTCGCGGGTGCGGCGCACCGTTTCGAGCTCATGCTTCAGCTTGGTGATCTTGTCCTGCAACACACGCCGATCCGACTCGATCTGCGTCTCGCCAGGGCCGCCGAGAAAGCCGGCGCCGCCGCGCTGGCGCTCAAGGTGGGTCCAGCTCCGCACAAGGCGGCCCTTCTGGTAGTTGAGATGGGCAAGGTCGACCTGCAGCGTGCCTTCCTTGGTGCGGGCGCGCTCGCCGAAAATCTCCAGGATCAGCCCGGTCCGGTCGAGCACCTTGGCGTTCAACTCTTTTTCGAGATTGCGCTGCTGTACCGGTGTCAGCGGATGATCGACAATGACCACTTCCGCGTGCCCCTCTTTGACGATCTCGGCGAACTCCGCGACCTTGCCGCTGCCGAGCAAGGTCGCCGGGCGTGGATCGTTGACGGTCACCACTGCCGTGTGGACCAGGTCAAGGTCGATGGCGCTGGCGAGGCCGACCGCCTCGTCGCGACGGGCCTCGGCGGAACGGGTCAGGCGCGGGCGATTGGTGTCGTCGTTGCCACGCGGCTGCCGGGTAAGCACCGGCACGATGACCACCGCCCGGGTCGGACCGTTGGCCTCTGTCCCGGTCTGATGTGCTGGTTTTCCGCGAACGCTGCGGTCCGCGTCTTTCTCACGTGCCAATCAGGCGCCCTGGCTTTCCTCACCATCGAACATCTGAACCGGCTGGCTCGGCATGATCGTGGAAATGGCGTGCTTGTAGACGAGCTGGGAATGGCCGTCGCGACGCAGCAGAACGCAGAAATTGTCGAACGAAGTGACCACGCCGGTCAGCTTCACGCCGTTGATGAGAAAGATGGTGAGTGGGTTTTTGCTCTTGCGAACTGAATTCAGGAACAGGTCCTGAAGATTTTGCGATCGTTCCGCCATTGTTCTTGTCTTTCGCCGATCCCCTTCGGTTTGCAAGCCAATGCGCCAAATTAGCTGGCACATGTCAAGCACGCAAACACCATCTTGCCGTCAGTAACGACAAGCAGAACGAGATATATTGATGTTCATTCCATCTGTGCGGTTATCAGGCTGGACTTTTTTCCGCAACGTCAAAAAAGGCCCGCCGTAGTGAAACTGTTATCGAGCCCGGGTGGCCGTTGGCGACGGGAGCGCCATCGATTGCCACCACCGGCATGGCGATCGTGGTCGCGGAGCTGATGAAAACCTCGCGCGCGGCCTTGGCCTCGGCAACCGAAAAGCCGCGCTCCTCGATCTTCAGGCCGAGCTTGGCGGCGACATCGAACAGTGTCGTGCGGGTGATACCGCGCAGGATGCCATGCTCGGCCGGCCGCGTCACCAGCACGCCGTCCCTGGTGATGATCCAGGCGTTCGACGATCCACCTTCCTTGACGGTGCCGTCAACATCGACGAACCACGCCTCCTGGGCGCCTGCTTCCTTGGCTTTCTGTTTGGCCAGCACGTTCGGCAACAGGCCGACCGACTTGATATCGACCCGATCCCACCGGTTCTCCGGCACCGTGATAACCCGGATCCCGCTCTCGGCCCGCTTCGCGGCAGCTGCAGGATCGGCTTTTTTGGCGGTCACCACCAGCGACGGCTTCGTGCCCGCCGGCGGGAAGAAAAACTCACGGCTGGCGACACCGCGTGTCACCTGGACATAGACCAGGCCGTCGACGACATGGTTGCGGCGCACCACCTCACCCATGACGAGCGGCAGCACGCCGCGCGTGATCGGCCAGTCGATCGAGAGTTCGGTGAGCGAGCGGTTCAATCGGGCGAGATGGCGCGGCATGTCGACGATGAAGCCCCGCGCCACCTCGCAGACCTCGTAGACGCCGTCGGCGAATTGATAGCCACGGTCCTCGATGTGCACGGAAGCTTCGGCGTGAGCGACATAGCGTCCGTTCACATAGGCAATGCGCGGCATGGATAACCCTTGGAGAAGTCAGCGCATGAGCCCGAAAATCGGAATCGATTTCGGAAAGGATCATGCGCAAAAATCAAAATGCTACAGCCTCCTTTGTGCGTCCCAAAGACGCGCGGCGCTGCAGTGCTCTTATGCGATTCCACGACCGCCGTAACCGGTAATTGCGTGGGCCACGGCTGGTTTGGCTCTCAGACGCCCAGCGACTTCAGCTTGCGGTGCAGTGCAGAGCGTTCCATGCCGATAAACTCTGCCGTCTTCGAGATGTTGCCGCCAAAACGGTTGATCTGGGCGATCAGATAGTCCTTCTCGAATTGTTCGCGTGCTTCACGCAGCGGCAGTGCCATTATGTGCTGATCGGACTTGGTTGGAGTGCGCGGCATGACGTCGCCGATCTCGGCTGGCAGGAGGTCGGCGGTGATCGGCGCATCGACATCGTCGCCGCGTGCCAGGATCATCAGGCGCTCGACATTGTTGCGCAACTGCCGAACGTTGCCCGGCCAGTTGTGCGCCTGCAGCACCGCCAGCGCGTCGTCGCCGATGCGGCGCGGCTTGATGCCGGCCTGGCGCGCGATCTGCTTCATGAAATTGTCGACCAGATAAGGAATGTCCTCGCGACGCTCGGCCAGTCCCGGCACCATGACCGGAACCACGGCCAGGCGATGATAAAGGTCCTCACGGAAACGGCCGTCGGCGATCATGGCTTCCAGGTTCTGCGAGGTCGACGAGATGATGCGTACGTCGACCTTGACCCGCTTGGTGCCCCCTACCCGCTCGAACTGCTGTTCGACCAGCACGCGCAGGATCTTGTTTTGCGTCTCACGCGGCATGTCGGCCACTTCATCGATGTAGAGAATGCCGCGATGGGCCTCCTCCAGCGCACCGACCTTGCGTTCGACGCCGTTCGATTCGGTGCCGAACAACTCGATCTCCATACGCTCAGGCGTGATGTTGGCGGCACTCAGCGTCACAAACGGTGCACTCTTGCGCGCCGACAGTGCGTGGATGGCGCGCGCCGCCAGTTCCTTGCCCGAGCCGGAGGGGCCGATAATCATGACGCGGCTGTTGGTCGGCGCGACGCGCTCGATGGTCTGGCGCAATTGGCTCATTGCCGACGACATGCCGATGAGGTCAAAAGTCTCGCCGCTGCGCAGCTTGAGATCCGAAACCTCGCGTCTCAATTTGGACGTTTCAAGCGCCCGTTCGGCAATAAGGATCAGCCTGTCGGCCTTGAACGGCTTTTCGATAAAATCATAGGCGCCGCGGCGGATGGCCGAGACTGCCGTTTCGATATTGCCGTGGCCCGAGATCATCACCACCGGCAGGTTCGGGTGCATCGTCTTGATCTCGTCCAGCAAAGCGAGGCCATCGAGCCGCGAACCCTGCAGCCAGATGTCGAGGAAGATCAGCCTGGGTGCCCGGTCGGCAACCACCGCCAGCGCGCTGTCGGCGTCAAACGCCGTGCGGGTTTCGTGACCTTCGTCGCTCAGGATACCGGCGACGAGTTCGCGGATGTCTTCCTCGTCGTCGACGATGAGAATATCAGACGCCATTACCGACCTTTTCAGTTTCTTTTTCGTGTTCCGTCTTGCTTTCGCCGCGTATCGGAACGGTGGCGGCAACCGGCAGGATGATGCTGATCATCGCACCCCGCCCATCGTGGAATTCCGCTGGTGCATCGTGCAATTCGAGTCGCCCGCCATGGTCCTCCACGATCTTCTTGACGATAGCGAGGCCAAGCCCGGTGCCTTTCTCGCGTGTCGTCATGTAAGGCTCGAGCAAGCGCTGCCGGTTTTCGCGCGGCAAGCCCCTGCCGTTGTCAATGACGTCGATTCGAATCGCGCCATTCTGACGCCCGGCTTGAATCCGGATTATGCCGTGCGGACGATCCTCTGCATCAAGTCCGTCGATAGCTTCGGCAGCATTCTTGATGACGTTGCCGAAAGCCTGCGCCATCAGGCGGCTGTCGAACGTGCCTTTGAGCGGCTCATTGCCGAAGACGCGCTCGAAGATGATGTCGGCGCGGCTCACTTCGACCAGGAACGAGGCCTCCCGCAACGAATCGCGCAGATCGATGGCCTTCATTTCTGGTTTCGGCATGCGGGCGAACGCCGAGAACTCGTCGACCATGCGGCCGATGTCCTCCACTTGCCGGATGATGGTGTCGGTGCATTGATCGAAAACCTCACGGTCCTCGGTGATGACCTTGCCGTAACGGCGCTTGATACGCTCGGCCGAAAGCTGGATCGGCGTCAGCGGGTTCTTGATCTCGTGGGCGATGCGCCGCGCCACGTCGGCCCATGCAGAGGAACGCTGTGCCTGGACCAGATCGGTAATGTCGTCGACTGTCACGACGTAGGATTTATCCTCCGAACCGTCGTCGCCGGCTTCAATCGTGATCTGCACGTTGAAGGTCCGTTCGGTGCCGGCACGATAGAAGGTGACCTGTTCGCGATAGACCGGCTTGCCCGACTTGCGGCCGATCTCGAAGACGCGGCCGACATGCGGTAGCACGGCGGAAAGGTTCTGCCCAAGCGCCGCGGTGGCGGATATGGCCAGCATCGTTTCGGCGGAACGATTGACGATGGTGACGATGCCATATGGATCGACGCCGATGACCCCGGCGGTGACGCCGGCAAGCACAGCCTCCGAAAAGCGCCGCCGCTCGTCGATCAGATCCTTGGCCGACAGGATCTCGTTGCGCTGCGATTTCAGCTCCATCAGCATCTTGTTGAAGGTGTCGCCGAGCGAGGCGACGTCGCCATCGGAGGGGCGGACTGGCACGGCCACATCGAGATTGCCGGTAGCGACCTCGTCGGCCGCGCCGATGAGCTGACGAATCGGCCGCACCAGGCGGTCGGCCACCGCAATGCCGGTCCAGATGGCGGACAGGATGATGATCAGCGTCAGCGACAGATAGGGAAGCGCGAAAGCCACTTGCGAGGTGCGGCGATTGTCTTCGAGACCGCGATATTCTGCGGTGTTGGATTTGACGATCTGTCGTGCCTTGATCACCTCGGGATCGACGAGGCGAATGGTGTAGAGATAGAGCCCGTCGATCTCGCGCAGCTTGACGATGGCCCCCATGATGTTACGGGTGCGCGGCTCGATCAGCACCGGCTTGCCGTTGGCAGCGCTTGCCACAGCGCCCTCCGGCGGCTCCGGCATGGCAAAGTCCGCGTCGGTCTTGGCGCTCATGACGAAGGAACCATCGGGCTTGATGAGTGCTGCGTGTGCCAGGGAGCGTCCAACCGCCTCCTTGTTCATGAGGTCAAGGAAGCCGGTCCGATCGAGGCCGTAAAGCGTGCGCGAAGCGTCGAGGTCGTAAGCCATCGACAACGTCGTGCCCTGAAGATTTCGTGCGTTTTCCTGCACATAGGCGTCGGCGATCGACAACGACGAATTGACGATCGTCTTGGTGCGGATCTCGAACCAGCGGTCGAGGCCGATGTCGAGCGTGATCGACGCGATGATCGCCACCATGATCGCGGGGATGGCGGCGACCAGCGCAAACATCGCCACGATGCGCACATGCAGGCGCGACGCAGCCTTGCCGTGCCGGCGTGCCATCAGGATGCGATGCACTTCGCGGCCGACCAGCAAGATCAGAAACAGCACGAACGCGGCGTTAAGCGCGATCAGCGCCAGCGTCGTCCGCGCGTCGGGCGTGATCGGCGTGGCGCCAACCAGAATGGCGAAGGAGATCGCCGCCGTCACCAGCGCACCGGCAATGGCGACCACGCCGGGCAGCGCAAGCAGCCGGCGACCGTCTCGCGCGCCGGAAGTGCTGAAAAGCGGTTTGCTCAGTGTCGGTGCGTGCAGAGCCATGTCGCCGTCTAGAGCCAGTGATTGCGTCGGATGTATGCAACGCATTGTGGCGATTATGCAACAAGTGTGGCCGAGACGGAAATCTTTCGGCGATCGATCCCCTGGAAAGCGCTCGTAAGGGGTTCGTCTAGACCTGCCTGGAGGACTTGTAGACGTTGACGCCGAGTTCGCGAATCTTCTTGCGCAGCGTGTTGCGGTTGAGTCCTAGCAGTTCGGCGGCCTTGATCTGGTTGCCGCGCGTTGCAGTCATAGAGGCGAGGACCAGTGGATACTCGACCTCGGAGAGGATTCGCTGATAGAGGCCGGCCGGCGGCAAGTCGCCGGCAAACGAGGCAAAATAGCGTTGCAGGAAATGCTCCACCGCCTGGCCGATGGAAAGGTCGTCGGGAATGAGGTTGCCGCCACCTGGAACGACAGGCCTTTCGCCAGTCTTCAACTCCGCCTCGATGATCTCGGCGGATATCTCGTCCTGCGAATACAGTGCAGCCAGCCTGCGGATGAGGTTTTCGAGTTCGCGCACGTTGCCAGGCCATGGGTAGCGCTTCATCAGCTCGATGCCGCCGGTGGAAATGCGCTTGGTCTGCAGGCCTTCACTGGCGCCGAGCTTGAAGAAGTGCCGGACGAGGTCCGGAATGTCCTCCGATCGCTCGCGCAGCGCCGGCAGCCTGAGCGGCACAACGTTCAAGCGGTAGAACAGGTCCTCGCGGAAAAGCCCCTGATTGATCAGCGTGCGCAGGTCCTTGTTGGTGGCAGCGACGATGCGCACGTCGGTCTTGATCGGCGTGCGGCCGCCGACCGTGGTGTATTCGCCCTGCTGCAACACACGCAGAAGCCGCGTCTGCGCTTCCATCGGCATATCGCCGATCTCGTCGAGGAACAGCGTGCCGCCTTCGGCCTGCTCGAAACGGCCAGTGGAGCGGCTCTGTGCGCCGGTAAAGGCGCCCTTCTCGTGCCCGAATAGTTCCGATTCGATCAGGTCGCGCGGGATCGCCGCCATGTTGATCGCGACGAAGGGGCCACCACGACGACGGCCATATTCATGCAGCGCGCGCGCCACCAGTTCCTTGCCGGTACCCGATTCGCCTGAGATCATCACCGTCAGGTCGGTCTGCATCATTCGCGCCAGCATGCGGTAGATGTCCTGCATGGCCGCCGAGCGGCCGACCAGCGGCATCGTTTCAGGCGGCTCGTCGGCACGCGTATCGATCTTGGGCCGCCGCGGCTCGGAAAGCGCCCGATTGACGATGTTGAGCAGCTCCGTCAGGTCGAACGGTTTTGGCAGATATTCATAGGCTCCGGTTTCGGAGGCCCGGATCGCCGTCATGAACGTGTTCTGCGCACTCATGACGATGACCGGCAGTTCCGGTCGCGCCTTCTTGATGCGCGGTAGCATGTCGAAGGCGTTCTCGTCAGGCATGACAACGTCGGTGATGACCAGATCCCCCTCGCCCGCGGCCACCCAGCGCCACAGCGTCGAGGCATTGGAGGTGACGCGCACGTCGTGACCGACGCGCGAAAGCGCCTGGTTGAGGACAGTGCGGATGGCCGCATCGTCGTCGGCGACGAGAATATTGCCGCGAATGGTCATTTGCGGTCTCCTTCACCGTCGTCGTCGGCAAACTGGGTTTCTTTCCACGCCGGCATCAGGATGCGGAAGGTGGTCCCGCGCGGCGTCGATTCGCATTCAATGATGCCGCCATGCTCGCCGACGATCTTTGCGACCAGCGCCAGACCGAGACCGGAGCCGTTCGGCTTGGTGGTGATGAAGGGATCGAACAGGATCGGCAGGATATCCTCGGAGACACCCGAACCGTTGTCGCGCACGCAGAATTCCAATGGCAGCGACACCCGGTCCTGCGTTCCGGGCACGGAAACACGGATGCCCGGGCGGAAGGCGGTCGACAGCATGATCTCGCCCTGCGGATCGCTGCCGATCGCCTCGGCGGCATTTTTTACCAGATTGAGGAACACCTGGATGAGCTGGTCGCGATTGGCAAAAACCGGAGGCAATGATGGATCATAGTCCTCTAATATCTTGATCCGCTTGGCAAAACCGTTCTTGGCGATTGCTTTGACATGGTCGAGCACGACATGGATGTTGACGGGGTAGCGGTCGATCGGCCGCTCGTCCGAAAACACCTCCATGCGGTCGACCAGCGAGACAATGCGGTCGGTCTCGTCGGTGATCAAACGCGTCAGCGCGCGATCCTCATCGGACGCCGACAGTTCTAGCAGCTGCGCGGCGCCACGAATGCCGGACAGCGGGTTCTTGATCTCATGGGCAAGCATCGCGGCAAGGCCGGTGACCGAGCGCGCCGCACCGCGATGCGTCATCTGCCGGTCGATCTTGTCGGCCATTGAGCGTTCCTGGAACATCACCACGACGGAGCCTGGAAATTCCGTCACCGGCGCGACGTAGAGATCGACCACCTTCTCGATGCCGAGACGCGGCGACGACACGTCCACCCGGTATTCGTTCACCGGCGCACGGCGCTCGCGCACCTGGTCGACAAGCGTCAGCAGCGGACTGCCGAAAGGAATGAGCTTGTGCAGCGTGTTGCGGGCGAGCATCGTGGCGCTCGAGCGGAAAAAATCCTCGGCATCGGCATTGGCGAAGGTGATGAAGCCTTGCGGATCGACCATGATCACCGGCCGACGAATTGTGTTGAGCACAATATGCGCGGCGTCCGCCATGTCCGTGCTCTGTGTGACGGTGGCGTTCATGCCGCACTCCGCAGATTCGGCGCTTCGGGAGCGCTTGAAAACATGTCGCGCAGCAAGGCAATGACCCGCCCAGGCTCGAAAGACGTGAGGATGGCCTTGCGCCAGTCATCGCTTGTGACGGCATGGCGGTCGAGATACCAGCCGAGATGCTTGCGCGCCTGGCGCAATCCGCTTTCGGCGCCATAGAGCGTCAGCATGTCTTCGTAATGGGCAATGACGTAGTCGGTCAGCGCTTGCGGGCTGTCCGGCATGCCGGATACTGGCTCGGCCAGCGCGGCCGCTACAATGCTGCCGGCAGTCCACGGCGCGCCATAGTGCGCACGGCCGATCATCACCGCGTCGGCGCCGGACTGGTCGAGGATCAAGGCTGCCTCTGCCGGCGAGCCGACATCGCCATTGGCAACCACAGGGATGGAGACGGCCTGCTTGACGCGTGCGATGGCACGCCAGTCGGCCGTGCCCTGATAGAACTGGCAACGTGTGCGGCCGTGCACCGTCACCATCCTGACGCCGGCCTGCTCGGCGCGTCGCGCCAGCATCGGCGCGTTGAGCGCGCTCTCGTCCCAGCCAAGCCGCATCTTGACCGTGACCGGCACGTCGACCGCGCCGACTACCGCTTCGATCAGCGACAGCGCGTGGTCGAGGTCTCGCATCAGTGCCGAACCGGCATAGCCGCCCGTCACCTTCTTGGCCGGACAGCCCATGTTGATGTCGATGATGTCGGCGCCTTCGCCGGCTGCGATTCGTGCGCCCTCGGCCATGTGCACCGCGTCGCGGCCGGCAAGCTGGACCATGTGGACAGGCAGCCCGGAATGACGGATGCGCAGGCCCGAGCCAGCCCTGCCCTTTGCAAGCTCGCCGCTCGCCACCATTTCCGATACAACCAGCCCGGCGCCATGCGCATGGGCGCGCTGCCGGAACGGTTCGTCGGTAATGCCCGACATCGGCGCGAGAAACACGCGGTTGCGGATTCTCACGCCACCCACCTCCAGCGGCGAAGCCAATTTGGTCACATCAGGCATGCACAAAAACCAAGCACCTTCGATTGCTGCACATTCTCTAGCCAGAACGACGGCAATGTGCAACGCGCAATGTCGTGACATTAAGGCGCATTTGGGAAAAATATGGATCGCCGGACGGCATCAATCCTAGGTCTTGTGAAAGCGATACCACTTTTCAGGATCATGCGCTAAGCGTCTCGGCATGAGACATGTCAGCGAAAAGCCAGCTGCCGACGACAAGGTCGCCGTGGTCATCGTTGCTGCCGGGCGCGGCGCGCGCGCGGGGCAGGCCAATGGGCCGAAGCAGTACCAGCAGATTGGCGGCGGCGCCGTTATCGCACGCACGCTCGACGCCTTTCTGACGCATCCGAAAATTGGACCTGTCGTCGTTGCTATCCATGCCGAAGACGGCGCGCTTTTCCGCCGCGCCGCCGGCGCGAACGCCGACCGTGTCGTCGCTGTGATCGGCGGTACGTCACGGCAGGAGTCCGTCCGGCTTGGACTGCTGGCGTTGAGAAGCCATGCGCCGGGCCGGGTCCTGATCCATGATGCGGCTCGGCCGTTTGTCGATGCGGAACTGATAGATCGCACGATCGCCGCCATTGAAGAGCGCCAGGGAGCGCTGCCTGCTTTGCCCGTTGCCGATACGCTGAAGCGCGAAACGGCCGAAGGCATGAGCGGCGAAACAGTGTCCAGGGCCGGGCTCCATGCCGCACAGACACCACAAGGCTTTCCGTTCTGGCCGATCCTGGCCGCGCACGAAAAGGCTCATCAATTGGGCAAGGCGGATTTCACCGACGATGCGGCAATCGCCGAATGGGCGCATATTCCGGTGAAGATCGTTCCCGGCTCGCCGGACAATGTCAAACTGACCTGGGCACGGGATATTGCGATGGCGGATCAGCGGCTTTCCAGCGCCTCACGTTTTCCGGACATCCGAACCGGCAACGGCTACGACGTCCATGCCTTCGAGCCCGGCGACCATGTCACCCTGTGCGGTGTCGCTATTCCGCACGACAGGAAATTGTCCGGCCATTCGGATGCCGATGTCGGCCTGCATGCGTTGACCGACGCGCTGCTCGCCACCTGCGGCGCCGGTGACATCGGCACGCATTTCCCGCCCTCCGACCCGCAGTGGAAAGGGGCCGCTTCACGCATCTTCGTCGAACACGCAGCGAAGCTGGTGCGCGAGCGCGGCGGGCGCATCGCCAACGCCGACATCACATTGGTTTGCGAGGCGCCGCGCGTCGGCCCGCATCGCGAGGCCATGACCGAAACGCTTTCCGCAATGTTGCGAATTTCGCGCGACCGCATCTCGATCAAGGCGACAACCAATGAGAAGCTCGGCTTCGTCGGCCGTGAGGAAGGCATAGCGGCCATCGCGACCGCCAGCGTTGTGTTTCCAGGGGATGTCCCCGAATGAGCAATAGCGATCTCGCAGATGCCCTGCTTCAGGCCTGCCAGCAGCGCGGCATCATGCTGGCGACGGCGGAGAGCTGCACCGGCGGCATGATCATCGCCACGCTGACCGACATTGCCGGCTCTTCCACTGTGGTCGATCGCGGCTTCATCACCTATTCCAACCACGCCAAGACCGAGATGCTCGGCGTCTCGGCCGTTACACTCGAGGCGAACGGGGCGGTCTCGCGCGAGACTGCGGTGGAGATGGCGGCCGGCGCCTTGGCCCGTTCGCCCGCCGGGCTTGCGCTCGCGGTGACCGGCATCGCCGGTCCGGGCGGTGGCTCAGCGGAAAAACCTGTCGGCCTGGTCTGGTTCGGCGTTGCCGTGGCTGGCCGGCCGGTGGTCAGCGAATGCCAGCTGTTCGCCGACAAGGGCCGTGATTTCATCCGCCGGGAAACGGTCCGGCATGCGCTTGAACTGGGTCTGCGCGCGCTCGCTGCGGATCAGGCCGCCGATGGCGTGCCGTAGATGATTTCGGCGCGTTTCTCGAACGCCTCGGAGAACATGCGGAAGGCGCGGTCGAACATGGTTCCCATGAGCGCACCCAAAATGCGGCTCTTGAACTCATAGTCGATAAAGAAGCAGACGTTGCAACCACCGCCGTCCGCCGGGTCGAAGCGCCAGACATTGCTCAGATATTTGAACGGGCCGTCGATATATTTGACGTCGATGGCGTTCTCGTCAGGCTTCAGCAGCACCTGCGTGGTGAAAGTCTCGCGGATCGCCTTGTAGCCAATGCTCATGTCGGCGATGAGCAGCGTGCGTCCGTCGCGTTCCTTGCGCGAACGAACCGTAAGTGCCTCGCAAAGCGGCAGGAATTGCGGATAGGATTCGATATCCGCGACCAGAGCGAACATCTGTTCAGGCGTATGCGCGACGCGGCGATGGGCTTCGAATTGTGGCATGAAACCAGTTTGTTAGGCGGACTTCCTGAGAAACGCTTCGCGCGCCGCGCGCAACCTGGCGAAATCGTCGCCGGCATGGTGCGACGAGCGCGTCAGCGGGCTCGACGCCACCAGCAGGAAGCCCTTGGTCCGGCCGATCGTCTCGAAAGACTTGAACTCCTCCGGTGTGACAAAGCGGATCACCGGATGGTGCTTCTTCGACGGCTGAAGATATTGGCCGATGGTCATGAAGTCGACATTGGCCGAACGCAGATCGTCCATCAGTTGCAGGATTTCGTTCCGCTCCTCGCCAAGGCCAACCATGATGCCGGACTTGGTGAAGATCGAGGGGTCGAGTTCCTTGACTCGCTGCAAGAGCCTGATCGAGTGGAAATAGCGCGCACCCGGCCGAACCGTCAGATAGTTCGACGGCACGGTCTCGAGATTATGGTTGAAAACGTCGGGCTTGGCCGCCACGACGATCTCCAGTGCGCCGTCCTTGCGCAGGAAGTCGGGCGTCAGGATTTCGATCGTCGTCAGAGGCGTTGCCGCCCGGATGGCGCGGATGACCTCGGCAAAGTGCTGAGCTCCGCCATCGGCGAGATCGTCGCGGTCGACTGAGGTGATGACGACATGGCTTAGGCCCATTTGCTTGACGGCGTGTGCGACGCGCGCCGGCTCGTCGGGATCGAGTGCGGTCGGTATACCGGTAGCCACGTTGCAGAACGCGCAGGCGCGCGTGCAGATCTCGCCCATGATCATGAAGGTGGCGTGCTTCTTTTCCCAGCACTCGCCGATGTTGGGGCAACCGGCCTCTTCGCACACCGTCACCAGCTTATGCGACTTCACGATCTCGCGCGTCTCGGCATAGCCTTTCGACATCGGCGCCTTGACGCGGATCCAGTCGGGCTTGCGCAGCACATCCTGGTCGGGCTTGTGCGCCTTTTCGGGATGCCGCAGGCGCGGCGCATTGGCGATCGTGTCGAGGACGGTGACCATATGAAATCCGGTTCATTCGCGATCGCCTGTCCGACGTTCGCTTTCCCAAGTCATCTAGGACTTTTCGCTGCAAAGAAAAAGGCCGCGGCGGCGCATGCCGCCACAGCCGTTTTCGCATGGCATGAGTTCAGCAATTAACGGCGCACCATGCGTCCTACCCAGATCAGCAGGCAGGCACCAATGAAACCGGTGATCAGATAGGCGATCCAGCCGGCGCCGAAGGCGCCGATGTTGAGCGCCTGCAGGATGGCATTCAGCACGATCGCGCCGACGATGCCAAGAATGATGTTCATCAAGATGCCGGTGTTGCTCTTCATGAACATCTCGGCAAACCAGCCTGCCAAACCGCCGATGATGATGGCTGCTACCCAGCCCACGCCGTTCACGTCCATATGCCCTCTCCTGTGGTGATGAATGCATCCGGAAACGAATTACCTTGCCGTCGAGTTCCTTGACATACATGTGTGAGTCTCGCGCAGCCAATTTATCATGCGTTCAGCGCACGGCCATAGGCGTCGAGAACACTCTCCTTCATCATCTCCGACAGCGTCGGGTGCGGGAAGATTGTGTGCATCAGCTCTTCCTCGGTGGTTTCCAGGTTCATAGCCACGACGAAGCCCTGGATCAGTTCGGTTACTTCTGCGCCAACCATGTGGGCACCCAGCAACTGGCCGGTCTTCTTGTCGAAAATGGTCTTGACGAAGCCTTGGTCTTCGCCCAGCGCAATCGCCTTGCCGTTTGCGGCGAACTGGAAGCGGCCGACGCGGATGTCCTTGCCATCGGCTTTCGCTTTGGCTTCCGTCAGTCCGACCGAGGCGACTTGCGGATTGCAATAGGTGCAGCCCGGGATCTTCAGCTTGTCGATGGCATGCACGCCGGCGAAATTGGCAATCTTTTCCACACACACCACGCCCTCATGCTCGGCCTTGTGGGCGAGCATCGGCGGTCCGGCGACATCGCCGATGGCATAGATGCCGGGCACGTTGGTCTTGCCGTAGCCGTCGACGACGATGCAACCGCGTTCGGTCTTCACGCCGAGCGCCTCGAGGCCGAGATTTTCGATATTGCCCTGTACCCCGACGGCTGAAATCATGCGGTCGGCGGTGATCTTCTCGACCTTGCCGTCCTTCATCTCGACATGCGCGGTGACCGAATTGGCGCCCTTCTCGACCTTGGTCACCTTGGCATCGAGGATGATCTTCATGCCCTGCTTCTCGAACTGCTTTTGCGCAAACTTCGACACTTCGGCGTCCTCGACCGGCATCACAGCCGGCAGCAGTTCAACCACCGTCACCTCTGCGCCCATAGTGCGGTAAAACGAGGCGAACTCGATGCCGATGGCGCCCGAGCCCATCACCAGCAGCGACTTCGGCATCTCTTTCGGCACCATCGCCTCGAAATAGGTCCAGATCAACTTGCCGTCCGGCTCGATGCCGGGCAATGCGCGCGGCCTGGCTCCGGTCGCCAGGATGATGTGCTTGGCGGTGTAGGTGCCCTCGCCTTTGACGCCCTTGGGCGCCGGCGGCTGCGGCTCCATCGGCTTCTTCGACGATTTCGACACGACGATCTCGCCGGGTTTCGTCAGTTTGGCTTCGCCCCAGATGACGTCGACCTTGTTCTTCTTCATCAGGAAGCCGACGCCGCCGTTGAGCCGCAGCGAGACCTTTCGCGAGCGATCGACGACGGCGGCGGTGTCGACGCTGACCTTGCCGTCGATCTTCAGGCCGTAATCCTTCAGATGATCCGAATAGTGCATGATCTCGGCCGAGCGCAGCAGCGCTTTGGTCGGAATGCAGCCCCAGTTGAGGCAGATGCCGCCCAAGTGCTCGCGCTCGACAATCGCCGTCTTGAAGCCAAGCTGCGCCGAACGCACTGCAGTGACATAGCCGCCGGGGCCGGAGCCGATGATGATAACGTCGTAGTTCTCAGCCACGGCTTTTCTCCTTCACAATTCCAGCATGACGCGCACGAGCGGCGTCAGCGCTTGCCCGATGCTCCGCGTGTTTTCCGCGTCAAGGTGGACGCCGTCCAGCGGCGTCGTTTCGGCCACCGTGCCCGCATTGAAGAAGCCGCAGCCGGCCTCGTTGGCAAGGGCGGAATATTGCGGCGCCAGCCGCTTTGACGCGTCATCTCCGCCGGCGAACATTTCTTTGAACTCGGCGTTTTCCGTGCGGCTGACTACGGGCGGCGCGACGATCAGGATCTGCGGCGCCGGCCAATCGAACGGGTAATCATGACCGCGCACAATATCGATCAGGCGTTGCACGCCTTGTTTGGCCGCGACCGGATTGCCGTGAATCCACGGCTTCATATCGTTGGCGCCGAGCATGATGACGATCAAATCGATCGGCGCATGAGTCGTCAGGATCGTTGGCAACAGCCTTGCGCCATTGCGGTCCGCTCCGGCCAAGTGATCGTCGAAGGCGGTGGTTCGGCCATTCAGGCCTTCGGCGATGACCTCGACGCCGCTGCCCAATGCCGCCTGCAGCACGCTCGGCCAGCGATCTTCCAGCGGATGTCGGCCGAGGTTTGCCGCGTCATAGCCCCAAGTAAGCGAATCGCCGTAGCAGAGGACCGTCTTCATGTGCCTGCCCCGCCGAAACCTGGTTGCGAGCGCGCCAATCGCCAGCGCACGAAAAGCCACTGGACCAGCACCGTAGCGATGCCCGGCAGGACGAGACCCGCGACTATGGGAAGATCGCCCGACCATTGGCTCTTGCCTGGGGGCTGGGAGAAAGTCCAGCCGATCAGGGAAACTCCAACGAGCACAAAAAACGCTACCCCTATGGTCGCCGTCAGCTTTGTTGCCCGTCGTGGGTCCGACATGAATTGTGCGATGAAGAACGCGACCGTCACGAGGACGGTGACGAGAGCCGAGATCATAAACACAAGGATGTACTCTACGTCGGCATTGGTTGCGACGGCGAGCCACTGCGCCACCAATCCGCCGGCCAAACCGGAAAGAAAGAAGGCAAAAAGGCTGGTGAAGAATTTCCGCACCGCCCTGTTCCCTTCTCTTAGACCAGCATGCCCATCGGGTTTTCGACCATGCGTTTGAAGGCGACGAGCAGCTCGGCGCCGAGCGCACCGTCGACGGCGCGGTGATCGGTCGACAACGTCACCGACATGATCGTGGCGATCTTGATCTCGCCGTTCTTGACCACCGCGCGTTGCTCTCCGGCGCCGACCGCCAGGATCGTCGCATGCGGTGGGTTGATGACGGCAGAAAAATCCTTGATGCCGAACATGCCGAGATTGGACACTGCCGTGGTGCCGCCCTGATATTCTTCCGGCTTCAGCTTGCGGCTGCGGGCGCGGCCGGCAAGATCCTTCATCTCGTTGGAGATAACGGACAGCGTCTTTTCGTCGGCACGCCGGATGATTGGCGTGATCAAGCCGCCGGGGATCGACACTGCAACACCGACATCGGCATGCTTGTGCTTGACCATGGCGTTTTCTGTCCACGACGCATTGGCATCCGGCACCGCCATCAGCGCCATGGCCAGAGCCTTGATGACCATGTCATTGACGGAAAGCTTATAGGCCGGCGTTTCCCCCTTCTCGGTCTTCTTCACCGGGGCGGCCGCATTGATCTGCGTGCGCAGGGCCAGAAGTGCGTCGAGCTCGCAGTCGAGCGTCAGATAGAAATGCGGGATGGTGGTCTTGGCCTCGACCAGCCGCCGCGCAATTGTCTTGCGCATATTGTCGTGGGGGACCAGCTCGTAGGAGCCTTCGGCAAACAGTTTGAGCACCTGCTCGTCGGACATTGGCTTGGGTGCTGCTGCCGCAGGTGCCGGAGCACCGGCGGCCGCTGCTTTTGCTGCTGGTGCCGCCTTGGCGCCGCCACTGGAAATTGCGGCCTCGACATCGGCCCTGACCACGCGACCATGCGGGCCGGAGCCCGTCACCGCCGACACATCGACACCGGCTTCCTTGGCGATGCGGCGGGCCAGCGGCGAGGCGAAGATGCGGCCGTTCGCGGATTGGCTGATCTCCCCCCGTGTGGGGGAGATGGCCGGCAGGCCAGAGGGGGGCGCCTCGCTCCCTGCGGCAGGAGGGACAGCGCCCCCCTCTGTCGACTTCGTCGACATCTCCCCCACGGGTGGGGAGATTGGCGCTTTTTCCTGCTTCGCCTCAGCCTTTGCCGGCGCAGCGCCATCACCGCTTTTGGCGGCAGAAGCAGCATCCTCGCCCTCCGCCGCCAGCACCGCGATCAGCGCATTGACCTTGACGCCTTCAGTGCCGGCCGGAACCACCAGCTTGGCAACCGTGCCTTCGTCGACGGCTTCGACTTCCATCGTTGCCTTGTCGGTCTCGATTTCGGCAATCACGTCGCCCGGCGAAACCTTGTCGCCTTCCTTGACCAACCACTTGGAAAGATTGCCCTCTTCCATCGTGGGCGACAGCGCCGGCATGGTGATGTTGATCGGCATTTTGTCCTCCCGCCCTGCTCAGCGATACGTGACGGCTTTGACCGCCTCGACGACCTCGCCGACATTGGGCAGCGCCAGCTTTTCGAGGTTCGCCGCATAGGGCATCGGCACGTCCTTGCCGGCAATGGTAATGACCGGTGCGTCGAGGAAATCGAAGGCGCGCTGTGAGACCTGATTGGCGATATGGTCGCCGACCGAGTTCTGCGGAAAGCCTTCCTCGACCACCACCAGGCGATTGGTCTTTTTGACCGAGGCGATGATCGTGTCGAAGTCGAGCGGGCGGATAGTGCGCAAGTCGATGATCTCGGCATCGATGCCCATGCCGCGCAACTCCGCCTCCGCCTTGATCGCGTAGGTCATGCCGATGCCGAACGAGACGATGGTCACGTCCTTGCCGGATTTGTGAATGCGCGCCTTGCCGATCGGCAACACGAAATCGTCCATCTTCGGCACGTCGAAGGAGTGGCCGTAAAGGATTTCGTTTTCGAGGAAGATGACCGGGTTCGGATCGCGGATCGCCGCCTTGAGCAGACCCTTGGCGTCGGCGGCGGTATAAGGCATCACCACCTTCAATCCAGGAATATGGCTGTACCAGGCGGCATAGCACTGCGAATGCTGCGCGGCGACGCGGGCAGCAGCGCCGTTCGGGCCGCGAAAGACGATCGGGGCGCCCATCTGGCCGCCGGACATGTAGAGCGTCTTGGCGGCTGAATTGATGATCTGGTCGATCGCCTGCATGGCGAAGTTGAAGGTCATGAATTCGACGATCGGCTTCAGGCCGGCCATCGCCGCGCCAACACCAACGCCGGCAAAGCCGTGCTCGGTGATCGGCGTGTCGACCACGCGTCTCGGACCGAATTCCTGCAACAGGCCTTGTGTGATCTTGTAGGCGCCCTGGTACTCGGCGACTTCCTCGCCCATGACGAAGACGTCGCCGTCGCGGCGCATTTCCTCCGCCATTGCGTCGCGCAACGCTTCACGCACCGTGGTCGAGACCATTTCGGTGCCGGCCGGGATGTCCGGATCGGCGGCAATTTCCAGCTTGGGCGCGGCGGCAACAGGTGTTGCCGCTTCGCTCTTGGCCGGAGCAGCAGCGGGGGCCGGAGCAGCCGCGGGGGCCGGAGCAGCCGCGGGCGCTGCCGCTTGCGACTCGACAGCCTCCTCGCCAATGCCTTCGCCCGCCTCGTCGATGTCTTCGCCATCGAGGGCCAGCACAGCGATCAGCGTGTTGACCTTGACGCCTTCGGTGCCGGCAGGAACCACGATCTTGGCAAGTGTGCCTTCATCGACGGCTTCGACTTCCATCGTTGCCTTGTCGGTTTCGATCTCGGCAATGGCGTCACCGGCTGCGACTTTGTCGCCTTCTTTCTTCAACCACTTGGAAACATTACCCTCTTCCATGGTCGGCGAGAGGGCGGGCATGAGAATTTCGATCGGCATGTCCTTGCCCTCTCGTTAAAGTACGATATCGGTCCAGAGCTCGGACGGATCCGGCTCCGCGTCGTTCTGGGCAAATTCTGCAGCGTCGGCGACAACGTCGCGGACTTCCTTGTCGATGGCCTTGAGCTCGTCCTCGCTTGCCCATTTCTTGTCGAGCAACCGTGCCTTGACCTGTTCGATCGGGTCACGTTCGGAGCGCATTTTCTGCACTTCTTCCTTGGAGCGGTATTTTGCTGGATCCGACATCGAATGGCCGCGGTAGCGGTAGGTCTGCATTTCGAGAATGAGCGGCCCGTTGCCGGCGCGGCACCATTCGGCGGCGAGGTCGCCGGCGGCCTTGACGGCGCGCACATCCATGCCGTCGACCTGGATGCCTGGAATCTTGAAGGAGGCGCCGCGATGCGAAAAATCCGTCTCGGCCGACGAGCGCGAGACCGAGGTGCCCATGGCGTAGCGGTTGTTCTCGATGATGTAGACCACCGGAAGCTTCCATAGCGAGGCCATATTGAAGCTTTCGTAGACCTGGCCCTGATTCGCGGCGCCATCGCCGAAATAGGTCAGCGTCATATTGTTGTTGCCGCGATAGCGGTTGGCGAAGGCAATGCCGGTGCCGAGCGACACTTGCGCGCCGACGATGCCGTGGCCGCCGTAAAAATGCTTCTCCTTGGAGAACATGTGCATGGAGCCGCCCTTGCCTCTCGACAGGCCGCTACGGCGCCCGGTCAGTTCGGCCATGACGCCGCGCGGCGACAACTCCATGGCCAGCATATGGCCATGGTCGCGATAGGCGGTGATCATCTGGTCGCCATCGATCAGCGCCATCTTCATGCCGGTAACGACCGCCTCCTGGCCGATGTAGAGATGGCAGAAACCGCCGATGAAGCCCATGCCGTAAAGCTGGCCGGCCTTTTCCTCGAAGCGGCGGATGAGCAGCATGTGCCGGTAGGCGGCAAGCTCCTGGTCTTTGGTGAATTCAACAGGCTTTGGGGTGGAAAGGCCCATCGTTTTGCCGTCGGATTTGGATTTGGCAGGCGCTTTTCTGGCGGCGGTGGCCATGCATCACTCCCTGTTGGCGTCTCTTGGCGGACAGCGAGGGAGATCAGTTCTCCCACCGATTTGAGGCAGGCTAACATGCAGGGAAGGCTTTCGCCATGCCGAAAACGCATGGCTGTCATGCATCTAAGCGCCTAAAATCATTGCAAATATCGCCGATTAACTGAAATTGCGTTATCTTGCGACCGGCAGCATGATGGTGATCTCGTCGGCATGGGACAGATTGAGCGCCTTGCGCGCCTGCTCGTCCAGCATGTCCTTCTCGAGCGTGCCCTCATGCATCAGCTGGACGCGGCGCTCCAGGTCGATCCGGCGTGCCTTGACGGCATCAAGCCTGCCCTGCAATGCGACAGTCTCGGCTTCGAGCCGATACTTGGAATAGATGCCGAACTCGCCATGATAGGCATGGAAGCCGAAATAGGTCAGGAACACCACGCAGAGCGAGGGGATGATCAGCCGGCCGGTGTTTCTTTGCTTGTGCTGGCGTGTCCACATGGTCCGAATCCTCTGCGCCGCCTTTGTCGCCCGATTGTGCTTAATGGACGGTTACGGATTGCTGGATTCGGAGCCCTGAAAGCAAAAGGGCGGGAATGTCCCCGCCCTCGCTCGCTCGGATTTTCTGTCGAAAATCAGCTTTTAACGATCGACTTGCCGGCATACCGCGCCTGCTTGCCGAGCTCCTCTTCGATGCGGATGAGCTGGTTGTACTTGGCCATGCGGTCCGAGCGTGACAGCGAGCCAGTCTTGATCTGCCCGCAATTGGTGGCAACGGCGAGGTCGGCGATGGTCGAATCCTCGGTCTCGCCCGAGCGGTGCGACATCACCGCGGTATAGCCGGCCTTGTGCGCGGTCTCGACGGCGTCGAGCGTTTCGGTAAGCGAGCCGATCTGGTTGACCTTGACCAGGATCGAATTGGCGACACCCATGCGGATGCCGTCGCGCAACCGCGCCGTGTTGGTGACGAACAGATCGTCGCCAACCAGCTGCGTTTGCTTGCCGATGAGGTCGGTCAGCATTTTCCAGCCGTCCCAGTCGTCCTCGGCCAGGCCGTCCTCGATGGTGATGATCGGGTAGTCGGCAGCGAGCTTGGCCAGATATTTGGCTTGCGCCTTCGGGTCGCGGGTCTTCTTCTCGCCTTCATAGACGTAGTTGCCGTCCTTGAAGAACTCGGTCGCCGCGCAGTCGAGTCCGAGTGCGACCTCCTCGCCTGGCCTGAAGCCGGCCTTCTCGATCGATTCCATGATGAAGTCGAGCGCGGCCGGCGCGCTTTTCAGGTTGGGGGCAAAGCCGCCCTCGTCGCCGACATTGGTGTTATGGCCGGCATCCTTCAGCCTCTTCCGCAGCGTGTGGAATATCTCCGAGCCCCAGCGCACGCCATCGCGCAGCGTCGGCGCGCCGATCGGCAGAATCATGAATTCCTGGAAATCGATCGGGTTGTCGGCATGCGCACCGCCGTTGATGATGTTCATCATCGGCACCGGCAGCACATGCGCCTTGGTGCCGCCGACATAACGGTAGAGCGGCAGGCCGGCCGCTTCGGCCGCGGCCTTGGCCACGGCCAGCGACACACCGAGAATGGCATTGGCGCCGAGCCGGCTCTTGTTGGGCGTACCATCGAGCTCGATCATGGTTTGGTCGATGTGGATCTGATTCTCGGCCTCCATGCCGCCGATCGCCTCGAACAGCTCGCCGTTCACTGCCTCAACCGCCCTGAGCACGCCCTTGCCGAGATAGCGGGGGCCGCCGTCGCGCAGTTCGACCGCCTCATGCGCGCCGGTCGATGCGCCGGACGGCACCGCGGCGCGGCCCATTGAGCCGTCTTCGAGCACGACGTCGACCTCGACGGTCGGATTTCCGCGGCTGTCCAGGATTTCACGCCCGACAATGTCGATGATGGCCGTCATTGCGATGTCCCCGATTGATCGATTGAAGCGTCGCGCACCTCTTAGCCAAAGCGCTGCAAAACGCAATCGGGGCACTTGCAAATATTGCCCGTGCGCCCATTGCCGCTCTTGGGATTCACGAAGCACAAAGCGCTGTCATCATTTGTCATGCGCGGCATGCCGGTTTCTGGTTTATGGCTGTTGTCGCGCGGGGCGAAACAGGAGGAGTTTCGCCATGTCCCAGTTGAGCGGTATTGTGAGTTTGTTCCTGATTGCGGCTGCGTTCCTGACGTCGTGCGACAATCAGCAACCCCCGCAGGGATCGTCGCCTTTGCCGGCCCTGCAAATTGCGCAGTAGCATCCCGCCACATCGAAAGGCCCCCGATTTCCCGGGGGCCTTTTTGATTCCAGGAGACTTAGTCAGTGCCAGTAAGGCTCGACCTTGTAGTAGTTGTATGAGGCGTCACGTGCAGCCTCGCCGTCGGCGCCGGTCAGCTCGTTGATCGAGTAGGAAGGAGCGGCCATCAGCTGGTCTTTGGTGAACGGCACGACATAGCCACCCCTGTTCTCATCATAATCAAGGCTCGCCCACGGAATGGCGTGGTATTTCTCGCCAATGCCGAGAAATCCGCCAAAACCGATCACGGCGAACATGATTCCGTTCGACAATTTGTCGAGCATGACGTCCTCAATGTCGCCGATATGAGTGCCTTCCGTGTTGTAGACCGATGTGCCGATAACCCGCGAAGCGGCAATGGCTTCGGTGTGTCCCGTCTGGGTCGTCATGGTGTGCTCCTCGTCGTCGTTGACATTAGATTTTGACAATGAGGGCCGCGGGCTAAGGTTCCAGACAGGTTCGAAATTCTTCAAAGTTTTCTTGGCGACGCTGCTGTGGCGCAACTGCTGGTTCAACCCACGCTCTTGGCGATGCGATCGAACGCCATCAGCCGTTCAAGCAATGCGGGAAGATCCTTTAGCGGCACCATGTTGGGGCCGTCGGAAGGCGCGTTGTCGGGGTCCTGGTGCGTCTCGATGAAGACGCCGGCGACGCCAACCGCGACAGCCGCGCGCGCCAGCGTCTCGACAAAGCGCCGGTCGCCCCCAGACGAACCGCCCTGCCCGCCCGGCTGCTGCACCGAATGAGTGGCATCGAAAATGACCGGCGCGCCGATCTCGGCCATGATCGGCAGCGCCCTCATGTCGGACACCAAGGTGTTGTAACCAAAGGATGCGCCGCGCTCGGTCACCAAGACATTGGCGTTGCCGGAGCCGGTGATCTTGGCGACGACGTTCTTCATGTCCCATGGCGCGAGGAATTGGCCCTTCTTTACATTGACCACCTTGCCGGTTCTTGCCGCAGCAATCAGCAAATCGGTCTGCCGGCTGAGGAAGGCAGGAATCTGCAGAATGTCGACATGCGGCGCGACGATCGCGCATTGTTCCTCAGTGTGGACGTCGGTCAGGATCGGCAGCGAAAAATTCTTGCGCAAATCGTCGAAGATCGGCATTGCCGCTTCAAGTCCCGCACCGCGCGTGCCGCCAAGCGAGGTGCGATTGGCCTTGTCGTAGCTGGTCTTGTAGACGAGCCCGATGCCGAGCCGTTCGGTCAATTCCTTCAGCGCACCGGCCATGTCGAAAGCGTGCTGCCGCGATTCCAGCTGGCATGGACCGGCGATCAGCGATAGGGGCGCGCTGTTGCCGAAAATGACCTTTCCGATCGCAACGGAAGAATTTGGCATCAGAGGATTGAGCTTGTTCATGCGATCTCCCGGAAAATGAAGGCCGCGCCCTGCCCTGGCGCCGGCGACACGATGATATCACCGCCGCGTATGTCGTGTTCGACGGAATTGGCTGCAAGCAGCTTTGCGACGGTGTCGCAGTGCCTAATCGAAAAGACGATCCCAGCAAAGCGGAGTTCAGACGGCGCGCCGGCGGGAATGCCGAAGCGTGCCGCAAAGGCTGCAGGATCCAGAACGGTCACAGCGGCATTCGGCAGCTTATAGACAGTGCCGCTCTGCGCCTCCATCCCGGCTGCGATCGAAATCACATGGCCTTGTTCGGAAGGTTCGCGGCTGACTGCCACGACTTCGACAATGCCGGTTGCGCCATTAGCGTGGGCCTGCAAAGCGGTGCGGTCGACCTTCGGCGCATTGATCCGTTCGCAGGCGAAGAGAAAAGCGTCCGTTGCCTTGCCTAGAGCCGCGAAGGCAAGCTTGAATGATGCGGTGTCGCTCTTTCCTGTCGCATCAGCGAAGGCGCGCGAAAAGCTGAGCATGTCTCCCGCCGACAGTCCGGCTTCGATGAAGCGCGCGTGGTCCGCGGCAGCGCTTTCGGTGCCCAGCACCACGGCAGAAAATCCTTCATCACCGTTTCTTTCGCGATAGGTGTGATCCCGCGCGACAAAGACATTGCGGTTCGCGATCGCCGTTGCCACGGCCTGTCGGTCGGCGACCGCGAGCGGCTCGAGATAGGTACCGTCGGTGAGGAAGACACAACAGTTTTCCGTTCCGAAGGGATGGATACCCGTCGGCGCAACGGTAAAGCCGAGCAAGGTCAAGCGCGCCCGCGCAACATCGAGGCTCGCGGTTGGCAACACCAGGTGATCGAGCGGATGAGGGCTTGCGGGGGTGTTCTCGGTCATGTCCCGCGCGGTGTGCCTCATTCCTGAAAATGGTTCAAGGGCTTAGCCGGCACCTCGGCGGCGATCGCAGTGCCCGGCCGCGAGGAGCCGACTTGCCGCCGTCAAAAATCATCCTAGCTCATTGCCAGGGGAAGAGACCTTTTCATTGCCCTGGCCGTTATTGCCTAGCAGTTATCGCCGTGCTGATCTGGAACGCGCCAAAGCGGCCGGGCGTCGATCCGACCGAGACCTCCGCGGCTCAGACGGAATGAATCGGGCTGCGGCGCGGCCCCGCTCCGCGACGTGAAATCTGCCTTAGGGCGGTCAACTTGCCACTATATCGGCCGAATAACGCAATTCGCGCAGCGGTTTTACCCGGCTGGTGGTCTCTGCATAGAGCGGATGCGCCTTGTAGGCGGCGAGCGCTGCCTCGTCTTCGAACTCGGCGTAGACGACCACATCGATTTCATCCGAGAGCGGGTCGACCTTGGTGTTGAGCGTCACCTCGAAACGGCGCGAGTGGGGTATCTTGCCGAGCGCCAGCAGACCCGTACGCACCGCCTCGACGTCCACTTTACGACGCGCGCTGAAGAAAACGATATGCCGGATCAACCCAGCCTCCTCGACCGTTGGACCGGCGTTCTTTTGTGTCAGCGGGAGCGTGCCGTCAATCGGCAGGATGTCGCGTCGGCGAACCGTGGCGAAGAAGAGAAACTACACCATACTGGTTACATAGTGCACGACGCGGGTCACCTCCCTGATGGTCCTGTCGAGGTAGCGGCCTTGGTTGTAAATGCCGTCCCAGATCAGGAAGAAGGTGACGGTCGTGATGATGATGACATAACGCATGGCTAAAACTAGCGCATATGGGTGGTTGCAACCATAGTGATTCCGGCCCTGCTGGGACCCTCCCCGAATTTTAACGGTCTTTGGTCTGTCTGCTGCGATGCTTGCTGGCCAAACTGGCGCTACCGCTGCAGGCGGCTTGGAAAGATAACCCCGCTCGGCTTCGACGACCGCTTCAGGAATCATACCATGCGAAAACGGACGATCTCCCTCATTGCAGTTCTTGTCGCTGCAGGCGGCATCTGGCTCAACAACACTTCGCTGCTGTCGAGCCGGCCGGCCGTCACCCCTTCGGTGCTTGCCCATCGCGGCCTGGCTCAGGATTTCGACCGTACGAACCTCGGATCGGAAACATGCACGGCCGATCGCATGCTGACGCCGCGCCATTCCTTCCTCGAAAACACGATACCCTCGATGGAAGCCGCCTTCGCGCTCGGTGCGGACGCGCTCGAACTCGATGTCCATCCCACTACGGACGGCAAGTTCGCCGTCTTCCACGATTGGACGCTGGATTGTCGCACCAACGGCAAGGGAGAAACGCGCCGCCATGCGATGTCCGAATTGAAGACGCTCGATATCGGTTATGGCTACACTGCCGATGGCGGCAAGACCTTTCCGTTTCGCGGCAAGGGTGTCGGCATGATGCCGTCGCTGGATGAAGTCTTGCAGCGCTTCCCGAACCGGCGTTTTAATATCAACATCAAAAGCAACGATCCCAAGGAAGGCGAGATGCTGGCCGCCTGGTTCGCCACATTGACGCCGGCCGAGCGCGCCAATCTGACGGTCTATGGCGGCGACAGGCCTATAGAAGCAGTGAAGGCAGCGTTGCCGGACATGCATACGCTGAGCCGCGCATCCCTGACGCGCTGCATTCTTCGCTATGCTGCGCTCGGCTGGAGTGGCTACGTTCCGGATGCCTGCCGCCAGGGCACCTTGCTCATCCCCGTCAATGTCGCAAAGTGGATGTGGGGCTGGCCCGCCCGTTTTCTCGACCGTATGGACAGCGTCGGCAGCCGCGTCTACCTGCTCGGTCCTTATTCCGGCGGCGGCTTTTCACAAGGCCTCGACGACCCCGCCTCGATCGACCAACTGCCGGACGATTATTCCGGTGGGATTTCGACGGATGCGCTGGATCTGGTCATGCCTGCCGTCAAGCGGCGTTTCGCACCACCTGCCTGAAGAGGCTGCCTGCCTCAAACGGATCGGCCGTATCGGGACAGTATCTTAACGCTGAGACAGTTTCGAGCCGACGCTCAAATCCTCGCCTCAAAGAGTGATGCGGTATTTGGAAAACCCCGCTTCGCCCTCGCCCGCCGGCTCGATCTTCAGCGACTTCACTTGCGCAATAAATTCTCTCGCCTTGGCGCCGGTCTCGAACACGACGCTGGTTTCCGGCAGCGGCGCAAACGACCAGTTGGCATCCGCCGACGGGTTGATGGTGCCTTTGCTGACGATATAGCGCACGATCACGTCGCGGTTGGTGTCGGGCGCTTCGTAGATGATCTTCGAGGCATTGATCTCCGGGAAATTGCCGCCGCCGCCGGCCCGGTAGTTGTTGGTTGCGACGACGAATTTCCGCATGGGATCAATTGGTTTGCCGTCGAACATCAAGTCAATGATGCGGTTCGAGCCGGCGTTCACCAGTCCGCCCTTCGAATCATATTTCGGTGGCTGCGACAGGTCGATCCGGTAGGTGACGCCGTCGATCACGTCGAAATTATAAGACGGGAAGTCGGTGTTGATGAGCGCCTGGTCAGCTTTGCCCGGCTCGATCCGGTTGAAGATGCCGGCCGACATTTCCAGCCATTCCTTCACCTCTGCCCCCGTGATTTCGACGGCGCGCACCGTGTTTGGATAGAGATAGAGGTCGGCGACGTTCTTTATGGCGATATCGCCCACCGGCACGTCGGTGTAATAATCTGCGCCGTTGCGCCCGCCCGCCTTGAACGGTGCCGCCGCTGACAGCAGCGGCATATCCTTCCACTCGGTGTTCTTCAGGATGTCCTTCAAGTACCAGGTCTGCGCCTGGCTGACGATCTGCACCGATGGATCGTCGGCGACCAGCGCAAAATAGGAATAGAGCGGCGCCGAGGTTTTGCCGACCGGCCGACGCACATAGGCAAGCGTCGCCTCGTGGTCCTGTTTGAGCGCGTCGACGATGCGCTGGTCGTCAGCGACGGTCGGCTTGTTCGTCTTGTCGGCCCGCTCAAAGATAGGCCTGGCCTCAGAGGTCGCCGAGACGATTTTCCATGTCGATCCGTCGCGCTCCAGCAACAGATCGATCAGCCCCATATGCGAGCCCCAGAAGCCGGCCATGACGGCGGGCTTACCTTGCAACGTGCCTTTCGCCGTATCGACGGCTTCCAGCGACTGAAAGTCCTTCTTGCCAGGGAAGACCAGATGCTGGTGGCCGGTGAACACAGCATCGATACCTTCGACGCCGGCAACGAAGAAGGAGGCATTCTCCATCATGTCGCCTTGCTTCACGTCGATGCCAGAATGGGAGAGCGCAATGATGATGTCGGCGCCTTCTTCCTTCATCTGCGGCACCCACGCCTTGGCCGCCTCGACGATGTCGCGCGTCTTGACGCTGCCCTCGAGATTTTTCAGATCCCAGACCATGATCTGCGGCGGCAGGAAGCCGATGATGCCGATCCTGATCGGCTGCTCGGCGCCCGACCCGTCTTTGATCTTCCTGTCGAGGATGACGAAAGGTTTGAGATAAAGCTTGTCGTCGCGCGGGTTCGCGGCAAGCTCCGTGCCGCGGATCAAATTCGCGCAGACAAACGGGAAATTGGCACCGGCCAGCACCTTGTCCATGAACGACAGGCCGTAGTTGAACTCGTGGTTGCCGAGCGTCGAGCATTCGTAGCCGAGCAGGTTCATGCCCTTCATCACCGGATGCAGATCGCCGTCCTTCATGCCCCTCTCGTAGGCGATGTAGTCGCCCATCGGGTTGCCTTGCAAAAGGTCGCCATTGTCGATCAGCATCGCGTTGGTTGCTTCCTTGCGCACGGCTTCAATCAATGATGCCGTTCGCGACAGCCCCATCGTGTCGTTAGCTTTGTCGGCGTAGTAATCGTAAGGCAGCACGTTCACGTGGATGTCGGTCGTCTCCATAATCCTCAGATGCGACTGATTGGCTTGAGCCCGGGCGGAGAACGGGTGCAGCATGATCAGCGCTCCACCGGTGGCGACGCCGGCGAGGAAATCGCGGCGTGAGACGAGGTGGCGCAATTGGGACATTCGTTTCTCTTTCTTCCACGACGTGACAAGTCCTGCCCGAAGCAAAGCTTCGCGCCGAAATCCAGCCGAGTCCAGAAGTCGATTCCATCAAGAGGAGGTGACGCGCTGATGAATGTCCGGCAGCGAACAATCAGCCCTTGTCGTCGTCGCCCTGGGTGATCAATCGCGCGCTGCGCTGACCGGTGAAGTAGATCCATAGCCAGCTCAGGGAAACCGCAAGCCGGTTACGAAAGCCGATCAGGAAGTAGATATGCGCCAAGCCCCATAGCCACCAGGCAAGCCGGCCGGTGAGCTTGATCCAGCCGAAATCGATGGCCGCGGCGCGCTTGCCGATCGTCGCCAAATCGCCGTCATGCCTGTAGTGGAACGGACGTACCGTTGTGTCGCCGGCGAGCCTGGCCTTGATTGTCGCGGCGACGTGCCGTCCCTGCTGCTTGGCTGCGGGCGCGACGCCCGGCACCAGGCGGCCATCCGGCCGCAGGACGTGCGCTGCGTCACCGATGACGAAAATCTCCGGATTTCCCGGCACAGTGAGGTCGGGCTCGACAAGCACCCTGCCCGCGCGGTCGGCTGCCGCGCCGAGCCATTCGGCGGCCGGCGAAGCGGCGACGCCCGCCGCCCAAAGAATTGTCCTGGCCGGCAAATGCCTGTCGCCGAAGACGACACCCTCGGCATCGCAGCGCGTAACCGCCCGGCCGAGTTCGACGGTCACGCCGAGCCGTTCGAGCGCCTTCATTGCATAATCGGAGAGGTCCGGCGCGAAATTGGCAAGAACGCGGTCGCCGGCCTCAATCAACACCACACGCGTCTCGCGCGTGTCGATGTTGCGGAACTCGCCGCGCAGCGTGTCATGCGCCAGTTCGGCAATCGTGCCGGCCAATTCCACGCCGGTCGGCCCGCCGCCGACGATCGCCAGCGTCAGCAGTGCCTGGCGCTTGGCGGGATCGGTTTCCCGCTCGGCCTGCTCGAAAGCCAAAAGAATACGCCGTCGGATGGTGGTGGCGTCCTCCAGCGTCTTCAGGCCCGGCGCGAACGGCTCCCATTCGTCATGGCCGAAATAGGCGTGCCGCGCACCGGTGGCCAACAGCAACGTGTCGTAGGCGGCCGCTCCGCCATCATGCAGCAGCACGCGCTTGCCGGTGCGGTCGATGCCAGTCACGGTCGCAAGCAGCGTCGTCACGTCCTTGCGTTTGCGCAGGAGATGGCGGATCGGCCAGGCGACTTCGGAGGTTGCCAGCGCCGTCGTCGCCACTTGGTAGAGTAGCGGCTGAAAGAGGTGATGATTGCGCCTATCGATCATGGTGATGCGCACCGGCGCGCCGGTAAGTGCGCGGGTGAATTCGAGGCCGCCGAATCCGGCGCCTACGACGACGACGTGATGGTTGGCTGTGTTCATCTCACTCATCCCTCTCGCCAAGGCTGATGTAAGTATCCTTGTGCAGTGCAGCAATGCCTGCGCTGCACCTGCCTGGGACTCGTCGCTTGATGTCGTGAATACGCATGCTGCAGACTCATTCCCGGATATAGCCTACGTCCCGGATAGGACTTGGTCGGAACAGTATATTGCAGGTGAATCATGGCTAAGGATGAAGATGAAGGCTCGGGGCAGTACGCCTCGCCGCCTTGTTTTACGCACGAGCTCGATCCGGAGTTCCAAGCGCCGCTGTCCGAATGGACCGATGTCAGGCGCTGGCGCAGGGCCGAGCGCGAGCGGTTGATCGCATCCCGCCTTGCCGTTTCCGCCGACATGCGCACAGCCATGTCGCAGCGCATTGCCGATGGTCTCGATGCGGTGATCGGCGACATCGCCGGGCGCATGGTCAGCCTCTACTGGCCGTTTCGCGGCGAGCCGGACCTGCGCCCGTGGATGGAAACCGTTAACGCGCGAGGTGGCCGCACGGCGCTGCCCGTTGTCGTGGAGAAAGACCGGCCGCTTATCTTTCGCGCCTATACCCACGGAGACCGGCTGGAGAAGGGCGTCTGGAATATCCCGATACCGGCCGAGGGCGATCCGGTACTGCCCGACATCGTCATTTCGCCGATCGTCGGCATCGATCCCGGACATTTTCGCCTGGGCTATGGCGGCGGCTTCTTCGATCGCACGCTTGCCGCGATGCCGTTCAAGCCGCTGGTCGTCGGCGTCGGCTACGAGTTGCAGCGCATCGTGACCATCTACCCGCAGCCGCACGATATTCCGATGGACCGTGTGGTGACCGAGTCATTCAACGTTTAGGCGAGTTTGGGGCCTAGGCTAGCTCAGGCTTCATTCCAACGGCCGTGCGATCGACGATTTCGCGCAAGGCAAAGGACGAATTGATCTTCGTCACATGCGGCATTGCCGAAAGCCACTCCTTGTGGATGCGTTCGTAGTCGACGAGATCCTTCGCCGCGATGCGCAAGATGTAATCATACTCGCCCGACATCAGATGGCAGGACAGGACGTTCGGGCAGCGCTTTATCGCCGCTTCGAAATCCGACAACGTTTTCTCGAACTGCCCGGACAGCGATATATGCACGATCGCCGTCATCTGGTGCCCAAGTGCGGCGTTGGACAGCCGGGCGTGATAGCCGCGGATGGTTCCGGATTTCTCCAGATTGTCCAGCCGCCGCGAACAGGCCGACTGCGACAGGCCGACCTTTTCGGCGAGCGCTGCATTGGGTATCCGCCCATCCTTCTGCAATGTCTCGAGAATGGCGATATCAATCCTGTCGAGCGGCATTTTTGCGGGTTCCTGCGATAATTCTACTGTTTCGCGCAACGATTATCGAACGGTAGTCTCTTCGGCAAGCGCATTCGCAAACACTTCCCGAACGATTCGTGGTTCACTATCTCTAGACAGGGAACAGGCCCTAAAAGGGCCGGATCAGGAGAAAAAAGATGCGCGTCGGTTGCCCCCGGGAAATCAAGAACCATGAATACCGCGTCGGCCTGACACCGGGCTCGGTCCGCGAATATGTCGCGCATGGCCATGAAGTGCTGATCGAGACCGGCGCCGGCGCCGGCATCGGAGCCGACGACAACGCGTACCGCGCCGCCGGCGCCACGATCGCCAAGACGGCGGCCGACGTGTTTGCCAAGTCGGACATGATCGTGAAGGTCAAGGAGCCGCAGCCCAACGAATGGGTTCAGCTCCGCGACGGCCAGATCCTCTACACCTATCTGCATCTCGCCCCGGATCCGGAGCAGACCAAGGGCCTGCTGGCCTCCGGCGTCACCGCAATAGCTTACGAGACCGTCACCGACGAGCGCGGCGGCCTGCCGCTCTTGGCACCGATGTCGGAAGTTGCCGGCCGCCTGTCGATCCAGGCGGGGGCCACGGCGCTGCAAAAGGCCAATGGCGGCCGCGGTGTGCTGCTTGGCGGCGTGCCCGGCGTGCTGCCCGGCAAGGTCACTGTGCTCGGTGGCGGCGTCGTCGGCCTGCATGCTGCACGGATGGCTGCCGGGCTTGGCGCCGACGTCACCATCATCGACCGCTCGATCCCGCGCCTGCGTCAGCTCGACGATATCTTTGGAGGCCGCGTCCACACCCGCTACTCGACCGTCGAGGCGCTGGAGGAAGAATGTTTTTCGGCTGACATCGTCGTCGGCGCCGTGCTGATCCCGGGGGCAGCCGCGCCCAAGCTGGTGACGCGCGAAATGCTCTCGGGCATGAGGAAAGGCGCCGTGCTGGTCGACGTCGCCATCGACCAGGGCGGCTGCTTCGAGACCTCGCACGCCACCACCCATGCCGAGCCGACCTATGCGGTCGACGGCGTCATCCACTATTGCGTCGCCAACATGCCGGGTGCGGTGCCGGTCACATCGGCCCACGCGCTCAACAATGCGACGCTGCACTATGGCCTGCAGCTCGCCGACAAGGGCCTCAAGGCGCTGGTAGACGACCACCATCTGCGCAACGGGCTGAACGTCCACAAGGGCAAGATCACGAATCGCGCAGTGGCCGAAGCACTCGGCTATGAGCTGGTCGAGCCGAAGGCCGTTCTCGCGGCCTGAGCTGTCCGAATCTGCCTCTCCAGTGCCCGTCGGTTTCGTCCGACGGGTTTTTCTTATGTCGAAAAACTGAAAAGTGTCGGGCGCGCGGAATAACCCGACAACAAAAAAGCGGAGCCAAAGCCCCGCTTCCTCGGTTGTCGAGATTTCCGCCGGTTCATCCGCGGTCGGCAAATCGATCGACCATCCCTCTCTATCGCAAGAATACGACGGGAGTACGACAGCCCAAGCCGGTGCAGCCTATCCGGTTACACCCGGTCTATCCGACACTGATAGCAATTGTTGCGGGCCGAGCGGATGTGGACGTAAGCAATGTCGTCGCGCTCGAACAACGTCTCCGCCCGTGCCGCGATGGCATCGGTCGGAATGACGCCGCCGCTGCCATAGACGATGCGGTCGTCCTTGCCGTAGCCGCGCACGATGTAATCGCTGCTTTCGAGTATATCGGGAAGCGTTTCCCCCTCGGCGGCGCGTTCGCATTCCTCCGCATGCAGAAAGATCGGCCCGGTTTCGGCATAAGGCTGCAGTTCCGGAAAAGGCCGATAGGCCAGAACAAGATAGGCTTCTCCCGCAGCAACATTCTTCAGGCAATGACGGCAGGGCACGCCGTCGCCATCCGAAATCTGCCGCTCTGGCTTCAAGTCATAAGCATCAGGCCCGCCGCGCTGAAGCGCGCGAACCGCATCGGTTGGCAAGGCTTTGAATTTTACGGTCATGACGAATCTCCGGTGGCGTCGACCGGAAATTATGCTTTCCATGCAAAGCTTCCCACCCGATTCCTGCCGGATCAGTCCATCAACGCGTCGAGACCACGCACCAGGCCTTTGATCTGCTGTACCCGCCTGATGGCGAGCAGCGTGCCGGCCACGTAAGGCGCCGCGGACGAGCCGGCATCGTGGCGGATGGTCAGCCGCTCGTCTGGCAGGCCGAACAACGCCTCGCAGGACAGGATGTAGGACGGCAGGCGAAGCGCGTGCACTTGCACACCCTCGCCCGCGCCGACCGCAGCACCGCGTGTAGCCGGCACGCCGGAGACCTCGGAGACCGGCTTTGCCGTTGAGGCCTTGCGGATGTCGGCCAGCGCTTCAGCAAGTTCCCGCGCGGTACCGGAGGGCGCGTCGGGCTTCTTTGCACTGGCATAATCGATGACCTCGACATCCGGCACGTATTTTGCCGCCATAAGTGCAAACCGCTTCATCAGCGTAGCGGTGATGGAAAAGTTGCCGGCGGCAACGACGCCGACGCCGTGGGCGCGCGCCGCGGCGTCGATGTCGGCATAGTCGGCAGCACCCAGTCCCGATGTGCCGATCACAGCGTGCCGTCCCTTGTCGATGGCGAGCAGCACATGGTCTTTCACGACATGTGGCTTGGTGAAGTCGACCAGTACGTCCGACGGCGCCTCCAGCGCCTCGGCCAGCGAGGCCGAAACGGAGATACCATTAGCCGGCATGCCAACCAGCAGGCCGGAATCCTGCCCCGCGCCGCTACGTGACACAGCCCCGGCCAGCGCCATGTCACCTTGCGCCCCGATCGCCGGAACCAGCGCCTTGCCGACCCAACCGGTCGCGCCGGCCATTACCACGCGAATTGCCATCGTGCGATCCTCCATCACCATCGGTTTTTAGACGACAGCGATATGGAAAGAGCCCGGCTCATTCAAGTCGGGCTCGCCTTTGAATATTGATCCAGACCTTGAACGGCTAGATCATTTTAACGGATGAAGTCGTCGAAGCGGCGCAGCGTCACCCGGCGATTTCGCCAGTTCTCATTCTGCGTCTGCACGAGCAGGAACTCCTCGCCGTAGCCGACGGTTTCGAGCGCATAGCCCGGCACACCGAATTCACGCAGCAAGGTGCGCTTCAGCGAGGCGGCACGTTGTTCGGACAAAATCTGATTCGACTGGAAGGAGCCCACAGCATCGGTATGGCCTTCGATCAGCACGCGGGCACCCGGATCGCGCCGCAGAATGCGCTGAAGTGCATCGGCGATGTTTTCGATCTTGGCGTATTGCGATTCGGAAATGGCAGCCGAGCCGAGGGCGAAATTGATCGACTGGATATCGATAGAGCGGGCCATGCGCCGCAAGTCCGGCCGCTTCTTGAATTCGCGGATGGTGACGCGCTGATTCGGGCGCAGCTTCACCCGGGGCGCGGCTTCAAGCTGGCGCTCGATCGTGGCGGCCGAAGGCGTGGTCGCCTGGGCAACGGCAAGGGTCGGCATGGCGAGTGCCGCAACCAGCACGGCGGCAAATGTGCGTCGGGTCAGCATGTCTTTTCTCCTTCGGCCCTCGGCCGCATTGTGATGCCGACAAGATGGCAAAGACTAGCTGAAGCTTGGATGAACGAGCCTGAAAATCAGGGCCGCATGACGCTGGCCGCGCGCTCGGCAAAAGGCATCGGATGTACGACCTCCTTTTTTTGCGCCACCGGCGTGAAGCCGAGTTTTTGATAAAGCGGCAAGGCTGCTGGGTGATCAAGGGTGCAGGTCTGCACCGTCACCCGCTTGGGTCCGTGCGCCCAGGCTGCGGCGATTGCCGCACCGAGGAACCAGCGGCCAATGCCTTGCCCGGTCGCGTGCTCCATCATGCCGAAATAAGCGAGTTCCACTTCCTCCGGCAGATGCGGCTTGAGGTCGAAGAAGCCGGCCGGCGCGCCGTCGAGATAAAGCACCCTGATGTCGCGGTCCTCGCGGTGGATGCCCGCCGCAAGCTCCTCGTCATTCAGTCTCAGCACGTTGACCCAGTGCCATTTGCGGCCGACCCGATCCATCAAATAGCGGTAGAAATGCAGCGGAATGTCTTTGGTCTTGAGCAGCGCGATCTGGCGGTTGTACGGCAGCGGCGGCGAATAGGCAGGCGGCACATGCATTTCGAGAAACGTCACGGTGACGTCGATGTCTTCCAGCGCTCCGTTTTTCATCACCGTCGGTCCTTGCCCGTCACGACGGGCGTGTCGGAAAGCCCACCCCATTCCGTCCATGACCCGTCGTAAAGCCTGTTTTCGGCATGGCCAAGCGTCTCCAGGGCCAGCGTGATGGCTGCCGCGGTGACCCCCGAACCGCAGGAGGTGACGACCGGCTTCGACAGATCGATGCCGGCCTCCTCGATCACTTTGCGCAGCCTGTCCTTGGGCAGCAATTCGCCGTTTTCCGAAAGCGCCGAAAACGGCACGTTGTGCGCGCCCGGCATGTGGCCGGAGCGGATGCCGGGGCGCGGCTCCGGCTCGGTGCCGGCAAAACGGCCAGGCGAGCGTGCGTCGGCGATCTGGCTCTCCCCCGTCTCGACGATCCGGCGCATGTCGGCAAGGCTGGCGACGCGGGCGGCATCGAAGTTGGCATAAAACACGCAAGGCGCGATCTTCGTCGGCTCCGCCGTCACCGGCCGTCCGGCGGCTTTCCAACGATCGAAACCGCCGTCGAGTATATAGACCTGGAACACGCCCATAACGCGAAACAACCACCAGGCGCGCGGTGCAGAAAAGAACCCTGGCCCGTCATAGACAACAATCGTGTCGTCGGCCGAAATGCCCATCGCGCCGACATATTGGGCAAAATGCTGCGGCGACGGCAGCGTGTGAGGCAGAGCCGCGTCGGGGTCCGAAACCGCATCCTGGTCGAGGAAGCGGGCGCCTGGAATATGCGCTGCGTCATACTCGGCGCGCGTCGCGCTTTTGCGCCGGCAGATACCAGGACGCGTCGACGATCGTCAGCCCAGGCTCGCCGAGCCGCTTCTGCAACCAATCGGCATCGATGGTGAAAGGACTGTCGTCGGCCATCTTTTCTCTCCTGTCCCGCCTGTCCCAGTCCTATATCAGGCTGGCGGCATCGGGCCAAAGCGAATGCGGAAGCGCCGGTTCTCGCGGCCCTTCTTCTCGATCTTGCCGATATGGATCTCGCCGATTTCGCCGGTGCTCCTCACATGGGTACCGCCGCAAGGCTGGCTGTCGACCGAAGCATTCTCGCCGATGCAGACCAGCCTGATCTTTCCCGTGCCGGCCGGCGGCCGCACATTCTTGGATTTCACCAGGCTTGGATTGGATGCCAGCTCCTCGTCGGAGATCAGCCGGGTGAAGATCGGGTGGTCGGCCCGCACCAGTTCCATCAGCCTGGCCGTCACGTCTTCCTTGGTGAAGCCGGCATCCGGGATGTCGAAATCGATACGGCTGTCGTCCTCGGAAACCGCGGCACCGGTGATCGGGAACGGACAGACGACGGTAAGCAGATGGCAGGCCGAGTGCATACGCATCAGCAGCTGCCGCCGCGGCCAGTCGATGGCGAGCCTCATCCGCTCGCCCAACCGTGGAACCGCCTGCTCCGGCGCCGGCACATGGATGATCTCGTCCTTGGTTTCGCCGGTGATCGTAGCGGCAATCGCAATGCCGGTGCCGTCGGCGCGTTCGAGGCTGCCAGTGTCGCCCGGCTGCCCGCCCGATGTGGCGTAAAACACGGTCCGGTCCAGAATGATGCCGCCGCGATCGTTGACTGCGACGACGGTGGCGTCGGCCGTCCCCAGATAGGCGTCGTCACGAAACAGCGCTTCGGTCTTGTGCGCCATCACGCGACCCTTTCGAACGGCACCGAAATCGTGCTCCGTTGCTCCATCCAGCCCGGCACCGGCAGCTTCTTTTCGCGCAGGAATTCAGGATTGAACAGCTTCGACTGATAGCGCGTGCCGTAGTCGCAAAGCATGGTCACGATGGTTTGGCCGGGGCCTAGCTCGCGCGCCAGGCGAATGGCGCCGGCAATGTTAATGCCGGTCGAGCCGCCAACGCAAAGTCCCTCCTCCTGGATCAAGTCGAATACGATCGGCAGTGCGTCCTCATCGGGGATCTGGAAGGCAAAATCGGGTGTAAAGCCTTGGAGGTTGGCGGTGATCCGCCCCTGCCCGATGCCTTCGGTGATCGAACTGCCCTCGGATTTCAACTCGCCGCTGGTGTAGAAGGAATAGAGCGCAGCCCCCAGCGGATCGGCCAGTGCGATCTTGACCTGGCTGTTCTTGGCCTTCAGCCCGAAGCCAACGCCTGCCAGCGTGCCGCCGGAACCGACCGCCGACACGAAACCATCCACCTTGCCGCCGGTCTGGTTCCAGATTTCTTCGGCTGTGGTGCGGATATGGCCGTCGCGGTTGGCGACATTGTCGAACTGGTTGGCCCAGATCGCGCCGTTCGGCTCGGTCTTCGCCATTTGCTCGGCCAGCCGGCCCGACAGCTTCACGTAGTTGTTCGGGTTCTTGTAGGGCACGGCTGGCACTTCGATCAGCTCGGCGCCGAGCAGTTTGATCGTATCCTTCTTCTCCTGGCTCTGGGTATCGGGAATGACGATCACCGTGCGGTAGCCGAGCGCCTTGGCAACCAGTGTCAATCCGATGCCGGTATTTCCGGCCGTCCCTTCGACGATGACGCCGCCGGGCCGCAGCAGCCCGCGCTGTTCCGCATCGCGGATTATGAACAGGCCGGCGCGGTCCTTGACCGACTGCCCGGGATTCATGAATTCGGCCTTGCCCAGAATCTCGCAGCCGGTTGCTTCCGAGGCCTTGTTGAGGCGGATCAGGGGCGTGTTGCCGATCACGTCGATCACAGAACGGGGCATGGAGATTCCTTTGTGGGTGCGGCGAAACCCTAGAAACCCGACGCTTCGGTTTCAAGGCAAGAATTTGCCTGGTCCAGTCGCATTTCGCACACTGCAATTGCTGCAGCCAGGAGCGCCCGGCCGGCATTCATTTCAACCATGTACCGAAAAGCACTCTTTTCATTCGATTTCTTCACCGCTAGAGCACAGGCTAAGAAGAGCCGGCGGGGCGCAGCATGACACTCTATCGGGCCAATCCGAAGCATGGCGTCGCCTGGATTACGGGCGGCAGCAGCGGTATCGGCCGTTCGCTGGCCAAGGATCTTGCCGCTCAGGGCTATGTCGTCGCAGTGACTGCGCCCGATGACCATCCGATCGATACGCTCATCGTCGAAACGGCGCAGATGGCGGGCCGTGTCGTAGCCTTTCCCTGCGACGTGACCGACGAAAAACGCATGGCAAAGACGGTTGCAGCGATCGAGAAAGATCTCGGTCCGATCGTGTTGGCAGTGTTCAACGCGGGAAGCTATATCGCAACGCCGGGCGAGGATCTTGTCGCGCGCAATTTCCGTCGGTCTTTCGAAGTGAATTATTTCGGCATCATCAATGGCCTGCTGCCGGTCATCGAACGCATGCGCGTGCGCTCGCGCGGCCATGTCGTGCTGATCGGTTCGGTCACCGCCTATTTCGGCTGGCCCACCACCGCCGCCTATGGCGGCACCAAGGCGGCAGTCAATATCTTGGCCGAGTCGCTGAAATATGATTTCGACAAGATGAACGTCCGCATCCAGGTGATGAATCCAGGCTTTGTCGACACGCGGCTGACCGAGAAGAACTTCCTGCCGATGCCGGGCTTGATGCCGGTCAATCTGGCCTCGCGCCGCATCGCGCGAGGCATCGAATGCGGTGGCTTCGAAGTCACTTTCCCACGCCGCCTGAGCTGGACACTGAAGCTGCTCAGGATACTGCCGAGGCCGTTCTGCCGATGGGTGATCAGCACGGTCACCCGCTGGAATGCGCGGCCGCTGAATTTCGACCGCAAGCCACCGGTCGAATAGGATCCGTGATGGGCCGACGGATCATGTTTGCGGCGCTGGGGCTTGTCCTCATCCTTGTCCTGGCCTTGGCGCTTGGTCCGCGCGTCCTCGTCGAAACCACAATCCGTTTCGATCCCTCAGTGATCGGCGACGATCCGCAGGCCTATCTGGCGCGCCAGGAGGCGGCCGTGCCCGGCATCCGCGACGGGCTGGACAAGGAAATCATCTGGGCCGACCCGATGGTCCATGCCAAGACGCCATTCGCGATCGTTTACATCCACGGTTTTTCTGCGTCGAAGGGCGAGATTCGTCCATTGCCCGACGAGGTGGCCGACCAGCTTGACGCCAATCTTTTCTACACGCGCCTGAGGGGACATGGACAGGATGGCGCCGCGATGACGCAAGGCAGCGTCGGTGCCTGGATCAACGACTACGAGGAAGCGCTCGCTATCGGCCGAGCGATCGGCGACAAGGTGATCGTCATAGCCACCTCGACCGGCGGCTCGCTGGCGGCGTGGGCCGCGACGCAGCCAAGCGCATCGAACAGCGTCGCGGCGATCGCATTCATCTCGCCGAATTTCGGCGTCAAGGCTTCCGGCGCCGAATTGCTGACCCTACCGTGGGGCAGACAGATCGTCGAGCTCGTCGCCGGCAAGGAGCGTAGCTTCGTGCCACGCAACGCGCTGCATGAAAGGTTCTGGACCTAACGCTACCCGATCGCCGCGACATTGCCGATGGCGGCGCTGACAGAGCTTGCCTACGGCGCGCCGGTGGAGAAGACGTCCATCCCTGCCCTGTTCATCTTTTCGGATTCGGACAAGGTGGTACGACCAGATCGCACCCGCGAAATCGCGGCTCGCTGGGGCGCCGCACATGAATTGGTGCCGGTCGACGATACCGGCGACCCCGACAACCACGTCATTGCGGGTGACGCGCTGTCGCCATCGACCACGGCTTTCCTGGCGCAGCGGATTGTCGTGTGGGTCGAGGCGGTGGTGAAGTAACCAAAGGCCTCAAAGCAAAAGGGCGCCCCGAGCATCACGCCGGGCGCCCTTTTCAATCGTGAGTGACCAAGCCAAGCTTGGCCGACCGCAACACGGTCAGGCTATGCGGCCCGCGCTGCCGGCCGCTTACCGCCGAAGCGGCGCTTGTTGTTGCCCTTGAAGGGCTTGGCGCCTTCCGGCTTGCGCTCGCCCGCAAAGGCTGGCTTGTCGCCGAACCGCTTCTTGCCGAAGCCGTTGTTTGCGCCGCCGGGCCGCCTGCCGTCGCGACGGCCATTGTGGTCGTTGCGATCATTGGCCGGTTCGAAACTACGCTCGTTCTTCTCGGCGGGATTGCGCTGTGGATCGGGGCTGCCGAGATGGTCGGCAACGATCGGCAGCTTGGTGCGGATGATGCGCTCGACCTGGCGCAGCTTGCTGTTTTCGGACGGGTCGCAGAGCGTGATGGCGATGCCGTCCATGCCGTTACGGCCGGTGCGGCCGATGCGGTGGACATAGCTCTCCGCCTCGTCCGGCAGGTCGAAATTCACCACATGGCTTATGCCCGGCACGTCGATGCCGCGCGCCGCAATGTCGGTCGCCACGAGAATGCGCACCGAACCCTCGCGGAAATCGTTGAGTGCCTTCTGGCGAGCGTTCTGCGACTTGTTGCCGTGGATGACGGCGGCCTTGAAGCCGTCACGCTCGAGATCCTTTGTCACCCTGTCGGCGCCATGCTTGGTGCGCGAAAAGATGATGACGGACTTCATCGCCTCGTCGGCAAGCATGTTGGCCAGCACCTGACGCTTCTGCTTGGTGCGGGCAAAGACGACGCCCTGCACGATCTCGGCGGCCGCGGTGCTGTGAGGAGCGACTTCGACGCGAATCGGGTTCTTCAGCAGGCCTTTCGCCAGTTCGGCGATTTCGGCCGGCATGGTTGCCGAGAACAGCACCGTCTGACGGTCCGGCGCCGTCGCCCTGGCGATGCGCTTGACGTCGTTGATGAAGCCCATGTCGAGCATGCGGTCGCCTTCATCCAGCACCAGCCATTTGGTGTCGGCAAGCACGAGGTCGCCTTCACGCACCAGGTCGGTCAGCCGACCTGGCGTTGCGATCAGGATGTCGACGCCGGGCGCAACCTTCTTCACCTGGCTGAAGCGCGAGACGCCGCCAAGCACCAGCGCTGTCGAGACATGCGCGCCCTTGGCAAGCAGCTTGATCATCTCCTCGATCTGCACGGCGAGTTCGCGCGTCGGCGCCAGGATCAGTGCGCGGGCTGTCTTCGGCCGGCGCTTGGTGCCAAGTGCGATGATCTTCGACAGGATCGGCAGCGCGAACGCCGCCGTCTTGCCCGAGCCGGTCTGGGCGATGCCGAAAATGTCGCGGCCTTCGAGCTGCGGCGGGATCGCCTGGGCCTGGATCGGCTTCGGATCGGTAAAGCCGGCGGCATTCGTGGCCTTGAGCAGTGCGCCGGTAATTCCAAGTGCGGCGAAACCGTTCAGTTCCCCAGCGTCCTTACCGGTCAAAGTGTTTTCATTGGTCAAAATATTCTTCTTTCATGCGGCTCCTGGCCGCAAACATCAATGGCGGCAGGGCGCAACCTGCCGTCGAAAATTGTCATGAAACGACAAGGCGGGCGGACGTTATCGTCCGCACGGCAGCGCTGTCGTGCCCGCAGGCATCATGCCACGGGGCTTTTTCGCCACCTTGCCGATATGTCGGGAAGAGGGAAAACAGACGCAACCAGTCTCATTCATCGAGAAGGCCGGATTATCCCGGCCCAAGCGCCTATGCCGCCGCATATGGCCCAGTTCGCATCGAAATGCAAGGGGCCTGATGCTGCAGCGCAGCAAAAGCCATTAGGAAGCGGCGCTTGCGCTCTCCCCCAGGCATGATTACCACAATCAAGCTTTCCGTTTCGGGGACCGGTCATGAAGGACGTGCTGAAGGAACTCGAGCGCCGCCGCGAGGTCGCTCGCATGGGCGGCGGCCAGGCCCGCATCGACGCCCAGCACAAGAAGGGCAAGCTGACCGCCCGCGAACGCATAGACGTCTTTCTCGACGAGGGCTCGTTCGAGGAGTTCGACATGTATGTCGAGCACCGCTCGACCGATTTCGGCATGGAGAAAACCAAGATCGCCGGCGACGGCGTCGTTACCGGCTGGGGCACCGTCAACGGTCGCCCGGTCTATCTTTTCGCCAAGGATTTCACCGTGTTCGGCGGCTCGCTGTCCGAGGCGCATGCCGAAAAGGTGGTCAAGGTGCAGGAGATGGCACTGCGCAACCGCGCGCCGATCATCGGCCTCTACGACGCCGGCGGCGCCCGCATCCAGGAAGGCGTGGCGGCCCTCGGCGGCTATGCCGAGATCTTCCAGCGCAATGTACTGGCCTCCGGCGTCATTCCGCAGATTTCACTGATCATGGGCCCTTGCGCCGGCGGCGACGTCTATTCGCCGGCGATGACCGACTTCATCTTCATGGTCCGCGACACCTCCTATATGTTCGTCACCGGCCCGGATGTGGTGAAGACCGTCACCAATGAGACGGTCACCGCCGAAAGCCTCGGCGGCGCTTCCGTCCACACGACGAAGTCCTCGATCGCCGACGGAGCCTACGACAATGACGTCGAGGCGCTGCTGCAGATGCGCCGGCTGGTCGATCTGCTGCCCGCCTCCAACACGGCGGAAATTCCCGAGATCGAATGCTACCAATCGGTCACCGATCACGATCTGTCGCTCGACCGGCTGATTCCCGACAATGCCAACAAACCTTACGACATCAAAGAGTTGATCCTTAAAGTTTCCGACGAGGGTGACTTCTTCGAGATCCAACAGAATTTTGCGAAAAACATCGTCACCGGCTTCGGCCGTGTCGAAGGCCGCACAGTCGGCTTCGTGGCCAACCAGCCGATGGTGCTGGCCGGCGTGCTCGATTCGGATGCCAGCCGCAAGGCCGCGCGTTTCGTGCGCTTCTGCGACTGCTTCTCGATCCCGATCGTCACCTTCGTCGACGTGCCGGGCTTCCTGCCCGGTACCGCGCAGGAATATGGCGGGTTGATCAAGCACGGCGCCAAGCTTCTGTTCGCCTATGCCGAAGCGACCGTGCCAAAGATCACCGTCATCACCAGAAAGGCCTATGGCGGCGCCTATGATGTCATGGCGTCAAAACATCTGCGCGGCGATATGAACTATGCCTGGCCAACGGCGCAGATTGCGGTGATGGGCGCCAGGGGCGCGGTCGAGATCATCTATCGCAAGGACATCGGCGACGCGGAGAAAATTGCAGCACACACAAAGGCTTACGAGGATCGCTTTCTATCGCCCTTCGTTGCCGCCGAGCGCGGCTATGTCGACGAGGTGATCATGCCGCATTCGACCCGCCGCCGCATCGCCCGCGCGCTCAGGATGCTGCGCAACAAGGATATGCAAAACCCTTGGAAGAAACACGACAACATCCCGCTGTGAGGGGCTGATGTCGCGCCTGGTCCTCTACATGGGAGCGCGTTTCGGCAGATTTGCCATCCTGCTCTTCGCTCTCCCGCTGTTCTGCCCAATAGTCCTGTGGTTCTGGCTCCTCGATTGGCATCCGCTCGCCGTCATCGCGACTGGTGCTGTTGCAATCCCGGCCGCGATGCTGGCCATCGTTCTGTTGATCGGAACATTGTTCGCCGGTTTTCGACCCAGCAAGGTCAAGGGGATTACTCGGGAATCAGCCCCGAAGCTGTGGGCTGTCTGGGAGAGTATTGCCGGCAAACACCGCGCCAGCCGAACGAGGATCATCCTGAGCGACGATCTCAACGCCAGCGTCGGTGAAGAGCGGCCGTTTCTAGGCTTGCTTGGTCGCAGGGCGATTCTCACCATCGGCCTGCCATTGCTCGCAGCGACCGACCAAAAGGCATTTGCGGCGATCTTGGCTCATGAGGACGCCCATCTGAAAAACAAAGATACAAATGGCGGACTCAACCTGGCCGAACTCGAGAAAAGCTTCGATCTAATCTTCGACTTCGCTCCTCCGGGGAAAACCGTTTCAGGCAGCCTGTTCTACTGGATGCTTGGTCCGCTGTCGCGCACTCTGGAGCGCGAAGAAATACGGTTGTCGCGACGAGCGGAAATTGACGCAGATCGCCATGCAGCGACGTCCGGCGACGCACATGATGCGGCCCGCGCCCTGCTTCTGATCGGTGCCGCCAGTGCGTTCTTCGATGATCAAGTCTATAGCCCGCTCCAGCGTGAACTGCTTGGCGCCATGGCTCCGCCCCGTCCACCACTCGAAAGGGTCCTGGCGGCCGCCGCTCACTTGTCGAGACTTCCCATTCTGCAGGAGTATGCTCAAAAAGCGTGGGACGCGCGAGATAACGAAAGTGCGGACCATCCGCCCTGGTCCGAACGTCTGATTGCTCTTGGATTTAGCTCGGCTCCAGAGATAGAACCAATTCTGGTTTCTGCCTTGTCGAGCCTGCTGAGCGATGCGTTCGTCGCCGAACGCGTCCGCCATTTCGACGGCGAATGGACATCGAACATCGCCGACGACCTCGATCGATAGCTATCCACCTGGAACCACTGCGGCCAATGCCTCAGTCGGTGGCCTATTCCTCTTCCGCAGCACCGAACCCGGCCCCCATCGTCGCGCGGGCAGCGCCCGACCACGGCGTGGCGTGATTGTCGATGCGCATCTGGAAGATAAAATAGGTCGGCGAGCAGAAGCCGATGCCTTTCACCTTGCCGATACCGGGCGTATCGGGTGGCAGCGACTGGCACATGTAATCCTCGCGGCAGAAATGGTCGGCCGAGCAGGCAGGACGATTGCCGCGATTGACGGCACCGCCCAGGCACTGGTCGAAATTATTGGTCGCCACGCAGGTGTCGAATTTTTTGCCGCCAACCAGCCCGCAAATCTCGTTCGGCATCGGCTTGCCCGGTTTGAAGGCGGCAAAGCTGCGATCCCGGTCGTCGCAGCCGCGATAGGCGATACCCGCCGGCACGCCGATCTTTGGCGGTCGGCAGGTGTAGCCGGCACGCGAAATGCTTGGCGCGAACGCCGCGAACTGGCCGGTGATGGTATAGCGGTCATTGAAAGGCTGTGCCGGGTTGCTGGCGATCGAGCCGGTCAGGCATGGATGGCCGGAAAACATGTTTTCGCTGTCCTTGGGCAGCAGGCATTGCGCCAGCTTGGTGCGCACGCCGGACACGGTCGCCAGCGGCGTGCAGACGGTGCCGCCGCCGCATTGCCGAGTCGCGCCAAAGCGGGCCGCATCCGCCGGCATCAGGCACGGCATCGCCATCTCGGCCGGCGAATAGGCGATCTGTCCAGCATCGCTCCATGTCGCCGGCGGCGCGAAGGACAGCGGGCGGAAGCGGTTCGGTTCCTTGCCGTCGGCAGTCGCGTGCAGCCAGGCGACGCGACGCGGGATGTCGGCGTGGAGATGCGGCGAGATGCCGACCTCGATGCGGTTGAGCGGCGAGGTCGTCTTGTCATCGAGGCCGATGAAATGGAAACCGGCGGTCGAGCCCGCCTGATGGCAGCCTTGGCAGGCGCCGTTGTCCAGCCGCTCGACCAATGCCTCTGGCGTGCGCACCAGCTTCAGCACAGAGAAATCGAGCCCTTCGAAATCCGCGGGCTGGAACAGCGGCGTGAACGGGTGGTTGGCCTGCCTTGCGCTGCCGAAGGTCGACCACGAAATGACCTTCCTTGCCAAAAACTCATCGGGGATTTGGTAGACGCCTAGATCGACCGCCGCAACATTGGTGCGGACATAGTCGGCAAGTCTTGCTTTCAGCGCGGCGTCTTCGGCAAGACGTGCCATGTCGGGCGTGTTTTCCAGCGGCTTTTCGCTGACAGCCGTTCCGTCGATGCCGAAAATTCGCATGAGATAGGCAGCCTGCCCGCCGAATTCGGTCTCCTGGCCGGAGGGGAAGCGGACCACTTGCGCATTGAGCTCGAGCTGCTTGAAGGTGAGCGCCGCTCTTTCCAGCGGCCCACCGATCAGCCAGCCGGCATCGACGCTCTCGTCGAGCTGTGGTGCCCAGCGTCCGGCGACGCCGACACAGCCGCCATCGACATCCGGCGTGGCATTGTAGACGGCACTGAAATTGAACGGCAGGCGCGAGGCCAAAACCTTGCCGTTCTTCTTGAAGCTGTAGGCGAGGCGATAGATGAAGCGCACTTCGCCGCAACTCCCGTCGCCTTTCAGCGCGGCGAAGTCGCGCCGGTCGAGCCGGTTGACCACGCCGACGAGACGGAAGCGCGCTGCGTCGGTCCTCAGCCAGCGCATGTCCATGACACGGCCAGCATTGCCGTCGGTCACCTCGTACAGCGGCCGGCCGCCGGCCTTCATCTCGGTCCGCAATGCTGCGACGTCGCTTGCAATCGTTTCGACGATCGCGTGGTAAGCCGGCGCCTTGTCATAAAGCGTCTTCAAATCGCCCTTGCCGTCGACGCCGAAAATGCCGGCGAAGCCAAAGCCCTTGGCATCGAGAGCAGCAAGTACCGCTGGATCATCGACGATGGTCACCGGCTGCTCAGCGGCATTCGCCGACAGTGTCGCCAAAGCGGCCATGACGAGCGTGGTGAAAAGGAGTGCAATGCGTCTCATCGAAGGTCCGGCTGGCTTTCGATCAATTCCCGCAGCACTGGCACCAGAGCCGACGGTAGATCCTCGGCGATCAAGCCGGGCCCGAAACGACGGCCGGCCTCGGCGTGGATCCAGACCGCCGCGCAGGCAGCCTGGAAGGCCGCCATGCCTTGCGCCAGCAATCCGGCCGCGATCCCCGACAGAACGTCACCAGAGCCAGCCGTGGCCAGCCACGGCGCACCGTTGGCATTGATCGCGGCCCTGCCGTCGGGCGCCGCGATCACCGTGTCGGCACCCTTGTAGACGACAATGGCATTGGCGCGCTTTGCTGCTTCGCGCGCCTTGGTCACTTTGGACTGTTTTTTGTTCCCAGCGATATCTGGAAAAAGCCTGGCGAATTCACCCTCATGTGGCGTCAGCACCAGTGCCGGCGACCATGTCTGACGCGCTGCGTCGAACAGTGCCTGAGGCTGAAGCGCCAACGAGGTGATGGCGTCGGCATCCAGAACGATGGCACTGGCGTGAATTTCAGGCGTAGCCGCTGATGCGCGGGTCAGATCCGCGATCGCCGCAATCAACTGCAATGCGAAATCGCCGACCTTGGGTTTCGGCCCGAGCCCCGGTCCGAACACCAGCGCCTCGGGATGCCGCGCCACGAGGAATTCCTGCACCTCTTCGAGCGAGCCGGCCTCGCGCAGCATGATCGAGGTCAGATGCGCGGTGTTCACCTGCATGGCGTTTCCAGGTGAAAGCACAGTTACTGCCCCTGCCCCACTGCGAGCCGCGGCCATGGCCGACAACCTCGCTGCGCCCGTCGCACTCGGTCCGCCGGAAAAGACAGCAACATGGCCACGCTTGTATTTATGCGAATCGACAGCCGTTCTCGGGTAGTACCATCGCAGCCAAAGTTCCGGTGTGTTCTCGAACGCCGTGACCTTGAGCTGATCGATGATCCCATCCGGAATGCCGATATCGGCGACGATGATCTCGCCGCACAGCTCGCGCCCCGGCATCAGCAGATGGCCTGGCTTTTTCCGCACGAAAGTCACCGTGACCTCGGCCTGGAAGTGAGCGTTAGTCAAGCCGGTCTCGCCTGACACACCCGAAGGCAAATCGATCGAGACCACCGGGACGCGCTCAGCGCTGCTCAAGCCTGAGACGGCCAACGCATGCATCGAAATGTCCTTGGACAGTCCCGCGCCGTAGAGTGCGTCCACGACCACTTCACCCGCTTCCGGGTAGCAATGGCCAATGTGTTCCACGGGCAAGTTGCAGGCATCAGAGGCCAACGCGGCATCGCTTCCGGGTTTCTGCTTGCCTTCGGCCCATACGGCAACGTTCATGCCGGCCTCTGCCAACAACCGCGCCACGACATAGCCGTCGCCGCCATTGTTGCCGGGGCCGCACAGGACATGGACGCGTCTCGCCTGGGGATAGCGCGCCAGGACGACGGCAGCGACCGCTTCGCCGGCGCGCCGCATGAGGCCGAAGCCATCGAGTGGCCCGGCCGCAATCGCCAGCCGATCGGCCTCGGCCATTTCAGACGGAGACAAAAGTTCGTTGCTCATGGAATATCAGGCGACATGCACATCATTTCCCCAAGCATTGTCCAGTTTTTGATCCGACGCAAACAACGAAGGTCCCTAAGCAAAGTTGGCGGCGTACCTCGTTCGGGACGACGGCGCGCAGCTGCTCATGAAATATCCGATCTGCCCAATTTTTGTGCGGACGGCAGGACCGGCGGTGTGTAGGCTCGCGGTGTTCATGGCGCATCCGACGCAGCGAATGATGCGAATGTACATTCCTGCGCGGCATGGTATCCAAATCATGTGAGGCTGCTCGGCGCCCCATCAATTGGCACAGTTCGTGCTTGATTGAAGCGCAAGCGGGGCTCACAACCCGTCTTTTTTGGCAGTGGAGGCCACTTTTTACATGAAAAAGATCGAAGCGATCATCAAGCCGTTCAAGCTAGACGAAGTGAAAGAAGCGCTTCAGGAGGCCGGGCTGCAAGGTATCACCGTTACCGAGGCCAAAGGGTTTGGCCGCCAGAAGGGCCATACCGAGCTTTATCGCGGTGCCGAATATGTCGTCGACTTCCTGCCGAAGGTGAAAATCGAGGTCGTGCTCGGCGACGATGCGGTCGAAGCCGCGATCGAAGCCATCCGCAAGGCGGCCCAGACCGGTCGCATTGGCGACGGCAAGATCTTCGTCTCCAACATTGAGGAAGTCGTGCGCATCCGCACCGGCGAAACCGGCATGGACGCGGTCTGAATTTTCCCGTTAAAAGGCCATGTTCAAAACGTCATCACATAGGGAAGCAGGGACATGACGACAGCCAAAGACATCATGAAGCAGATCAAGGACAACGACGTGAAGTTCGTCGATCTGCGCTTCACCGATCCGAAGGGCAAACTGCAGCACGTTACGATGGATGTCGTCGAGGTCGAGGAAGACATGTTTGCCGATGGTGTCATGTTCGACGGTTCCTCGATCGCCGGCTGGAAGGCGATCAACGAGTCCGACATGGTGCTGATGCCCGATCCCGATACGGTGCATATGGACCCGTTCTTCGCTCAGTCGACCATGGTCATCCTGTGCGACATCCTCGACCCGATCTCGGGAGAATCCTACAACCGCGACCCGCGCGGCACCGCCAAAAAGGCCGAGGCCTACATGAAGGCGGAAGGCATCGGCGACCAGATCTTCGTCGGTCCTGAAGCCGAGTTCTTCGTGTTCGACGACGTCAAGTACAAGGCCGATCCCTATAATACCGGCTTCCGGCTGGATTCGACCGAATTGCCGTCCAATGACGACACCGATTACGAGACGGGTAACCTCGGCCACCGGCCGCGCATCAAGGGCGGCTATTTCCCGGTGCCGCCGATCGATTCGGCACAGGACATGCGCTCGGAAATGCTCACCGTGCTCGCCGAGATGGGCGTGCGCGTCGAAAAGCACCACCATGAAGTGGCCGCCGCCCAGCACGAGCTCGGGATCAAGTTCGACACGCTGGTCCGCAACGCCGACAAGATGCTGATCTACAAATACGTCGTGCACCAGGTCGCCAATGCGTATGGCAAGACGGCCACTTTCATGCCGAAGCCAGTATTCGGCGACAATGGCTCTGGCATGCACGTCCACCAGTCGATCTGGAAGGAAGGCAAGCCGACCTTCGCCGGCAACGAATATGCCGGCCTGTCCGAGAGCTGCCTGTTCTACATCGGTGGTATCATCAAGCATGCCAAGGCGATCAACGCCTTCACCAACCCGCTGACCAACTCCTACAAGCGCCTGGTACCCGGCTATGAAGCGCCGGTGCTGCTCGCCTATTCGGCACGCAACCGCTCGGCCTCGTGCCGTATTCCGTTCGGCTCGTCGCCGAAGGCCAAGCGCGTCGAGGTCCGCTTCCCCGATCCGGGCGCGAACCCCTATCTTGCCTTCGCCGCCATGCTGATGGCCGGCCTCGACGGCATCAAGAACAAGATCCACCCGGGACAGCCGATGGACAAGGATCTCTACGACCTTCCGCCGAAGGAATTGAAGAAGATCCCGACCGTCTGCGGCTCGCTGCGCGAAGCCCTGCAGAGCCTCGACAAGGACCGCGGCTTCCTGAAGGCCGGCGGCGTCTTCGACGACGACCAGATCGACAGCTACATCGAGCTTAAGATGGCCGAGGTGATGCGCTTCGAAATGACCCCGCATCCGGTCGAATACGATATGTACTACTCAGTTTGACCCTACACCCCTTGGAAATGCTGGCAACCCCAGCCTTTCCAAGGGTTTGGGTTGCAATGTGGTGTGAAATCTGGTTAGGAATTCTGGTTAGGAAACGCCGGATTTCGAGGCCCACATGGGACGCCAGACCGCTAAGACCTACATCAAATATCGGAAGGGATCGAAGGTCCCGGAATATGACCGCGACGTGCCTGCTGATGTCAGGCACATCGTCGGCAAGGCGAAGTGGAAGAAATCCCTTCGATCGTTTTCATATGACGACGGGCTCGCCGAGGCGCGCCGCCTCGCCAGTGAGCATGACAAGATCATTGCTGCCGCACGGGATAAGACTCCCCTGCCCTCGCCCCCGCTTGGGTCCGACGCGACCGTCCTGAAATGGTTCAACCGTCGGGGCATCGAGTCGACATGGCTGCTTCAGGAAGCCCAGTCCCTACGCGAGTTCGTGACATCGGACGGTCCACCCGACGAAATTCCCGATCCTGACTGGGTGGAATCCCATACCGCTGCATTGGATACCGAGCGCCACCATATCAATCGGCAACTGGCCCGTGATGTGGTGACCTTCAAGGCACAGGGCACGACGCCGGACGCTCTCCGCAACAGCCGCCTCTATGCCGCCGCCGATGTCATGGAAGCCAATCCGCGCGACCGGGATAGGATCACCCTTAGCGGTGTGCTGGAGGAATGGAAGTCTGTCAGCTTTGCGACGGCCACCGAGCAATACGAATATCCCGTGAGGCTCTTCGAGGAACTGCACGGCGCGCTGCCGGTGAAGGATATCACTGCTGTCCACGTTCTCGAATTCCGCAATGCCCTAATGAAGATGCCTCCGGCGTCTGGTGGCAAGTTCGACGACATGACAATGCAACAGATAATTCAGAAGGCCGAAGCCGAGGGTCTGAAGCCGTTGAAGGCGTCCACGTCCAGCAAGCATTTCCGATGCCTGAAGACGATCTTCGCCTTTGCCGTGGAAGACCTATATGTCACGACCGACGTTGCTGCTGGAATCCGCTTCCGTGGCGTCAGAGGCAAGCATTCCGAGGCGAAGAAGCAGAAGCGGCGGACGTTCAGCCCGACCGAAATGAAGAAGCTTTTCGCAGGGGCCGAAAACCACAAGTGGCGCGATGCGAAAGAGAACCTGTGGTTCCTCCGGCTGTTGACGTACACCGGGGCGCGGCCGGAGGAATTGGCACAGCTATCATCCGTCGATCTGGTGAAGTCAGGCGGGCACCTGTGCCTAGATATTCATGATCTCGGCGAGAACCATTCGAAGAACGAATCCTCGATACGCCGGGTGCCGGTACATCCCGAATTGCTACGTCTCGGCTTCGAGGATTTCGTCAAAGCGGCAGGCAATCAACCGTATCTTTTCTCAACCTTGAATCGGGATAAACGTGGCAGGCTCTATTCGGCCATGCAGCGCCGGCTATCGGCGCTCATCGACGGCAAGGTGTCCAAAGACCCACGATTGGTTCCCTACTCGCTACGACACGGCTTTAAGGATGCCCTTCGGCTTGTTCCCGGCTATGATCGGGAAGTTGCCGAGATGATCATGGGACATAGCAATCCACATCATCAAACCGGGCGAGGATACGGGACGGAACAGATCGTGGTGATGGCCGAACTTCTGGCAAAGGCAGACCCATTCGACAAACGCCGGGTGGTGTCCGAATTCGAGGAAGAGGAAGTCGAGGACGCGGTTGACGAATTGGAATTTGAGGGAAGTTGATGGCTAGTCTCGCCTGACCTGTCCACTATGCTTCCGGTGCAATTGAGTCGGGAGGATGCGATGGGGATTGCCAGAGTGACGTGCAATAAATGCGGCTTCGAACTCGAACATGCATCATCCGGAAACAGGGATTTCATCTCGATAGAGATGGATGAATGGGTTCTTCTGTGTGGCTTCCCGGCGAGTGAGAAGCCGGGTGATTGTCCATATCTGGATTCGGCTCGGCAAAAGGCGGGGATTCTCTCCAAACCATAGTCCAAGGCCCTTGTAGCCATGTCCCATCTTCCTGTTTGAACAACTCTGCTACAGCATACTCTTTCAGCATCTCGATACTCCTGGAATTGGGGATAGGAAGCCGACCGTTTTCTGAAACGGCCGGCTCAAACAAGCTCTGCCGTGCGAGGACCAGAGCTATTCCTTCAAATATTTCTTCACGATGACACTCCCGCCAAGCACCCGCCATCGCGCGGTTTGACCTTCGAGGAGTAGATGCCCTGCCGTTTCAGGATCGACGCTTTCGGATGAGGTGATCGCCACGAAAGCATCGCCGTCGAGAGCGGAAACCACGACAGTGAAAAAGCCACCATCCCAATCGACCGACAGCGGCGTCATACCGTCTTCATTGATCCGCATTGCAGGTGCAAGAGCGCGGCGCAAGCAACTGTGATCGGGACCGCTGGTCAGCCAAGATTCAGCACGTAGCAGCATGGTCAGGCCCTCATTTCCGCGCGTTTCATCGCCGAGAGCATCTGCCGCTGAGTCTCTTGTTTTGACTTTTTGAAGGTATCGAAGTCGCGGATTCCGTTCAGATGGAACGTATTGTGCTGGACGGGACGTTCGCGGCTGCGATCGTTCGACCGGTTATCGTTCCCAAGGTCCACTGGAATCTCCCGACCACGAGTGAGAGGGATCACGGCCTCGTTAGGGTGGAGCACCGCAGGCATGCCGCCAGAGGTGTTGGCAGTGCCTTCCGCATAGTGTGGCGCGTTCGACCAAACGCCGGCCGGCAGAGAAGCCCGCGCCAGTGGCGACGTTGAATAGCCGCCTTCCGAGAACAGGCCACCGAGCATGCTGCCAATGCCCCCTCCGCCCATCATGGATTGGAGAAGCTGCATGATCATGCCACCGAACTGACCAAGACCCGGAATAGCGGACGCCAGAGGGCCTAGCAGGCTGCTGATGCCCTGTCCGAAGCCGCCGACACCGGATGCACCGGCTTGCGCCTGTGTGCCCGCTGTAGCCGCCTGTTGGCCGGCTGTAGCAATCGACTGCCCTGCCGTGGTGAACTGCGGCGAGGCACTTCCTGCCAACGTGCCAGCCGTCTGGACCTGAACGCCCGTCATCGTAGAGGCCGTGGCGAGGTTCTGATTTGCGGCGCGCATGGTGTCGAAGGCCGGAGCAGTTGCCGTAGCTGTCGTGCCAATGGTCTTCAATTTGGCGTTCAGAGCATCAATGCCTTGGGTCGTCGCGGGATCGATGCGCGGTGGCGTCAATTGGGTCTCGCGACCGATCCGGAAACCTTCAACCGCTTCCTGTTTGGCCATCAGAGCACGACGCTGTTCAGCCGTCATGTCGGACATGCGCGTCTGGGTGCTGACGCCGGCAGCGGCGGCAAGCTGGTCGGTGTAATTGCGGGTGTTATTTTCGGACGGCGGCGCATATTTAGCGACCGCAGCCTCCAGCGTCTTGTTCCTGTAGCCGGGCGAATTGAACAGAAGGTTCTCACGAGCAGCGCGGCCATGCTCCAGTGTGTCGAAGGCGGCGAACCGACCACCACCAGGCAGAAAGCCGGGTTGTGATGCAGTGAACTTGCCGGCCTCGATATTGCCGGGGTTGTTGTTGCGCCAAGCAAACGTACCGTCGCGGCGGACGGTGCTGCCATCCACCCGCATGAACGAGGTCGTTCTGTTGCCGGCGGCGATGACCTTGGTGAACCCAGCCCCCATGGACTCGCCGGCACGGGCCAGATCACCATTGTTCGGTGTAATGCCCGGCGCGAAGCGTTCAGGATCGACGTAGCCGATGCGATTGGTCTTGGCCGTGGTGTTCGCGCCGATCGGGCCAGTTGCTGCCCATCCTGCCGGCAAGGCTCTGCCCGGCTCGATTGGGAAGCGATCTGTTCCAAGCGGCATGCGTGGGGCAACGCTGCTGCCTGGGATATCCGCCAGCGGCGCACGGGTGATCTTGGACATAGGGCCAAGGCCGCCATCGACCGGCATGCCATTGATGGATAGACCGGTCGTGTAGACGTTGGTCATGGCAGTTGAGATCGTGCTGCCGATGTTGGCGAGCTTCGCCAGTGCGGCATCCGCCATGCTGCCGCCGTTGGTCTGACCATCCATGCCGAGCCCGGCAAACATGTCCTTGAGCAGGCTGTTGAGGCTGATCTGGACGAAGGTCTTAAGGATCGAACGCGCCAGTCCTGCGAAGTCGGACTCTGCGCCGGTCACGAAATTGGTTAGTTCGTCGGACAATCCGCCAATGCCATCCTTGATCGCGTTCTGAATGCTGTCATTGAAGTCGCCGACAGACGTGGTCCAGCGCTCGATACCATTGCCAATTTCTCCGTTCATACGACCGACACCACGGTAATAATCCTGCAAAGCGGCAAGGCCGGAAGCGCCGATGTCCTGACCTTTCTTAAGGAGGTCGTTGTAATCCCTCTGGGCATCGTTGAGGGCCTTCTGTTCGCCTGTCTTGGCGCGAAGGTTGGCGAGATCGTCGCCGTGGTCACGTGCCAGTGCTCCAGCCGGATTGCGGTCATCAAGAGTCTTGACAGCAAGCGCCTTTTTCCACGGTGCGGCATCGATGCCTTTCTTGGCAGCGATGGCGTCAAGGAGGACAAGCTGTTTCTGGTACTCGTCGTTAGCCTTGCCAACGGCGTTGACCTCATCCCAGACGGCTTGCTGGGCATCTGTGAGGGCAGAGAGCTTGGCCGCAGCATTGCTGGCCTCACGAGTAGCGTTTCGGTTGAGTAGGTCTTGGTTCAAGAGGTCCGCGTCTTGGATTGCCTTGGCGTATTTGTCGGTCTCGGCCATGGCAGCGCCGAAGGCCTTGGACACGCCATCGGCAAGCCCTGCGCCGAAGCTGGCCACCTTAACGGACAGGGCCGTGAAGACCGCGCCAGCGCCATCGATCAATGCCTTGGTGGCTCTACTGTCGTTGAAGGCCGAATCGATGGCGGCAGCGAAGAGTCCAAGGGCGGCGACCGTCAGCATGACCTCGCTGGTCAGAACCGCAAACGCCGCGCCGATGCCACCCACGGCTGCCAGAGTCTCGCCACCGGCGAAGATCATCATAGCTGTTTTCAAACCGCGAAAGGCCACAGTCGCGCCGGTTACCAGCGGGGCCATCAGGGTAATTGGAAGGACCAACAATCGTAGAGCGCCGGCGGCAGCGGTGATCGCAGCATAACCTGCGAATGCCTTCATGAAGGTGGCGACGGTGTCAGTGTTGTCCGAGAGGATTTTGACCGTTGCGCCGATCACGCGGAAGGCTGATCCGAGGTAGGTGCCAATATCAGCGGCGAACTTCTTCACCGGGTCGCTGTTCAACGCGGCGGCCAACTGCTTTGCGAGCGCGCCCAGACCAGCGTTGAAGCCATTGTCGAACAGAGTCCGCTGGAAAGTCGTCCAAGCATTCTGGAGCCCTACGATGGATGCCTGCGATGATTGCATTGCGGACGCCATAGCCGGCCCGAACTGCGACTGGAGTCGCGCGGACATCTTGACCAGAGCGTCCGACCCGACTTCGCCGGCCTGCATCATTTTCTGGAGTTTGAGCGTGGTCACGCCAAGGCTGTCGGCGAGAATCTGGGCCGCTCCGGGCATCGCCTCGGCCAACTGGCCTCTAAGCTCTTCCATCTGGATGGTGCCCTTCGACATCATTTGCGTGAGCGCAAGGAAGGCGTTCTTCTGCTGCTCCGTGCTCGTGCCCATGGCAGCGAAGGCGGTCGAGAACGACGAGAAAATCTTCTGGGTATCTGCGACACTGACGCCGGACAGACGAGCGGCAGTCGCGAACTGGCCATAGCTGGTAGCCACGGCGTCCAACGAGATGGGCATCTGGGCAGTGAGGTTCTGTAGAAACCGCATCTGCTGTCCAACTTCGTCGGAGGACGATGCAACCGTGCCCAGAGTTCTCTGCAAACTGATGAAGGCGCTGCCCGTCTGGTACACGCCGCGTGCTGCTGCAACCGCACCAATGCCTGCCAAGGCGCTCCGCAAGAGGTTCGCGGCGGACGTGGTGGATGACATCTGCGACGCGAAACCACGAAGTGAATTCGTGGACTTCGAGAAGTCGGGCATGCTCCCACGGCCGACGCGAAGGCTTAGACCATTGAGGCGCGATAGCGCTGCGGCGGCAGCATTGATGCGAGCGGGGTTGGCTACGGCAAGCCCGGCGACAAGGGCGTTGAGGTTGCGGACTGCCGCCAGTGGTGGCCCGCGAAATCCAACTAGGGCCGCTTTGATCTGGGTGAGCGCAGTAACAAGTCGGCCGTCGATGCGGATGCGGTTCAAGTTCGCCAAGGCAATCGGTACGGCCTTCATGGCGGCTGCATTGAAACGGAAGTTGGCGAGGGCCTTCTGGAGAGTGGCGAGGTTGGTGACGAGCGCCTTTGAAACCTTGACCCTGTTGAGGGCTTCGAGCGCCTGTGCGGTCCCCCTGGCTGACTTGGCGAGGCTGCCCAAATTGGTGCGGCCGAGCTTGTCGAGCGACGCAAAGGCGCTCTTCGACACGGAGTCGAACTGCCGAAGGGCTTTGAGGGAATCCGAGACGGAGCGGGTGAATTGTGTGACGCCGGTTTGAGCCTTGCGGCTATCGACGCCAATCTGGATTTGAAAATCTGACATGGGACTCCCGTGCGCTTCGAGAGCGCGTGACGATTAGGTACTGTCGGGAGTGAGGCGCACCGCGCCGGAGGCTTATCGTTGAGGGCTCGGCCACCTTGCCGGGAGGGGGAACGGCAAGGTGGCCGGCTAACCCCGAAGTCTATGCCTAAGCTTCGGGGATTGGTTGATTAGATGCCCGGCAGGCGGCGAAGTGTCTGCTTCGGAACGGAGCCGGCCGGGCTCCCCGAAAACGGATAGCGCGCTTTCGAGGGATTTCGGTGCGGCGACTGGCGAAGGACCCGCACCAGTCGCCGCCGAGTAGGTCACGCTTGCGGGGTGTCAGGCGCGACACTCGTTTCGTTTATTTCTGCGGCCTGCCCCGCGTCGGGTCCGGGGCGTTGCCGGGTTGATGGTCATTGGGGTCGGACGTGGGTGCTCGATGGGCGTTGTCGGAATGCGCAGACAGAGCGAGATCATTTCCTCAGCCATGGCTCCACCATGAGTCTGTCGGATTCCGAAGCGCGTGCCGGGTTTGCCTTGTAACGGGTCCAAGCCTCATACACGGCCAGTCGCATATCAGGATGCGCGTTTGCCCAGAGAGCTTGGCCGTCGAGCACTAGCCGGACACTGGTCTTAGGCTCTTCGACGGGTACCTCTGCCGGCTCTTCGGCTTTGGGCTTGAGAGTGCCCAGCCATTCCATGTTTTTCTGGTCGGACTCGGTCATCTGCGACAACGGCCGGCCTCCGAGGTAATCTTTCTGTAAAACATTGAGTTCGATGACGGGCTCCGGGGCGTCAACGTGATCCTTCCGGTTATCGAACTCGAGTCGGATATTCGGGTCGGCAGTCGGAAGTGTCTTCTCGGTGAGTCCATGAAGCTGGAGCAGTTCGCCCTGTCGGCTATTCATTGGTGCGGTCCTTTTCGCTGTAGTTTAGTTCTGGCGAGCTTCTCTAGCGCGGCGCGCCGCAACCATTCGGTGCGATCGAGTCCATCAGCCTTTGCTGCGGTATGGACGCGATCGGCCATCGACGCTCCTTCGCTGGTCCATTCGCTATCGAGGGCACGTTGCAATGCGAGTCTCAACCAGTCGCCTTTGTCGGTATTGGCGCAGGCGGATTCGATAGCCCGGTGCATGGACTCTGGTATAGCGATGACGATGCGCTGGAAGCCTTCTTGCGAGATGGTCATCGGCCCGCTTCCTGCTCGGCGAGATATTGGTTCACGGCCCTGCGTACTACGTCGCCTCGCGATACCCTTTCCAGCCGGCATTGCTGCGCTAGACGGTAGACGAGGGCAGCGGGCATTATCACGCCGACTGTCTGGGTTACTTTGGTCATCAGCATGCCCCTTCATTGTCCGCGATCTCGGCTTCGATTGCCGCCGCGCGCGCTGCCTTGGCGTCTGCCGAGACCTTGTCCTGCAACAGCGCCAGAGCCTTGCGAAAAACATGAGCGCGACCAAGCCCGGTGATTGCGGCTTGGCGGTTGACGAACTTCAACTGCGAATCCGTAATGGAGACTACAAATCTATTGTGGCTGACGCCTCGGCCGATTGTCATACGAGGGCCCCCACCTTGCCGCCGTGGGTAACGAAGTCCCTTTCGACAATTAGACGGAGCGCCGCCGTAAATGGCACCAAGTCTCTTAGGGCTAGGGCATCAATATAGTCAACCTGATGTTCAGGGAGCGTGATGCTTTTGCTGATGCTGCCAGAAGGGCGCATCGAATTCTTACTAGTAGTCATAGTGGTTCTCGTTAATTGGGGAATCGAGACGCAGCGGCTACCAGCCGACAGGCGCACAGTACCACTATGGCCAAGGTCCCTGAGTATGCTTATCGTACAGAGAACAATACGTTCTGTCAAGAAAAGCTTGACAGCGTCCCAAAAATAACGGGTGGTGCCTAGGATATATGGGAATGATGGTGCGATTAACCAACCTGATCTCTGCATGACTCGGTCTGCACTCAACCAATCAATCGCTATTGGCCAAAGGCAGGCGGGGAGTTGGCGGGATTTGTAGGGGATGGGGTTGAGTGCAGATAAGTGTAGATGTGGTTGAGTGCAGATGAGACTAAACTTATAGTAGACAGACATGGTTGATCGCAAACTAAATCAGCTATGTGACTTTATTTAGCACAGACAATCACCGTGAAGCGGCCGAAATGGCTTTGCCAAACACCCCTCTGGGACCCCGACGAGTAAGATTTAAACTAAGTTCATATCAGATTTCGAGCTAATAAACCTTAGGGGGGTATGCGGTCTCGGCCGGTGTGTGGCCGATGTCTGCCCTCAACCACTTCGACCACAAGCCGGGACAGCAAAAGGCCCGGACGATTGCCGGGCCTTCTCGTGGATGGTGATGACGTGATGGCTATGCGGCCTTTGCCTCTGCCTCGCCCGCCTGCTTGGCGATGATCTTCTGCACCGTGGCCTTGGAGAACCCGATCTCTTTGGCAATGGCGCGGATCGATACGTTGTCAGCCCTCAGAGCCGCCACACGGGCCTCTGTGGCATCGTCCAGCCGCTTCGGCCGGCCGCCTGTCCTGCCTGCCGCTTTGGCCTTGGCGATGCCCTCCATCTGTCGCTCTTTCCGAAGCTCGGTCTCAAAGGACGCGATGCTGGCGAGGATGGAGAAGACCAAGCGGCCGGTGCGCGTGGTCGTGTCAAGGCTGGGATCGTCCAGCACCTTGAAGGCTACACCCTTCCGCTCCAGTTCGTCCGCGATCCTGTGCAGATGCAGCGTTGAACGCGCCAGTCTATCGAGCTTCGTGATGATAAGGGTATCACCATCACGTACGTATTCGAGGCAGCGCGCCAGTTCCGGCCGATCATCGTCCAGGCCGGACAGCTTCTCTTTGAATATCTTGATCGCGCCTGCGGCTGTCAGTCGGTCCACCTGCGTCTGGTAGTCCTGCGATCGGCTTGAGACTCTGCAATAACCAACCAGTTCACCCATACCCGTACCCTTCTGTCTAAGACATTTATGGACTGACCATAGTGTACGCGAAGGGTACGGTCAACGGCTAAGTGTCCAGAATGTAAACATTTGTGGACGCCGTAGAGGGCGGAGTTCCGGGGTTTTGGAGGGTCAGCCGGTCTCAGAGTGAGAGGTCCCGCGATCGATTGGCGAGGTCACCGTTAACGCTGAGAGGTAGGGTTAACGCGCCCGGTTGAGCGCAGATAATTCGATCCAAATTTTAATGACCGCAGATGTGACCATATAACCACATCTTTATGTCTTGATACAAATTGGATCGTACCGCTCGGTACGGCTCCAGAGGTCGCTGTCGGCAGATCGAAATCCGCGTCGAAAACTATTGCGGAAAAATTTATCGAGGCGCGCTTTTTGAAGTGCCTACGGTGCCCCTTGGCTGGCCCAGTCGAGTCCTCAGCGCTGGATACCAGCGACTCCCTTGACGGTCTGAGCAAGATGTCATAAGCGCGAATTGGCTATCTCGGAAGGTGGAGCGATGGTGCGCATTGGTAGAATTATGGAAGAAAAAGACATCCCCGCGTTCGTCCAAGCAATTGTCGACCTTGGCTGTGATATATCCGCCGTCGGCCATTTCGGTTATGTTATAGGAGACACCGACTTGCCACGATCTAAGCAAATCGCCATCGAACCACAACTACGATCGATCAGTGAGGCTTTCGGAGAACGTGACCATCTCATGCCAAAAATAATCGCATACTTGCGATCGATCGGACGCTATATCGAGGTGCCGCAGCCAAGAGGTTAGTGACGGCAACCGCACCGCTATGATCGAGGTAAGCGTTTTCGTTTTACGTGAATTTGAGGAGGAGGTTTCGAAAGAGCCTCAGGCAACAGCAGTCTTTTAGGCGCTGTCAGAGGGCCAGAAATCGAGTTGTCCTCAATGACACAGCAAAGAACCCAAAGATTGGTCTCCACTAGCCGTATCTCATGGGCAACCCGTCTGAGGCTGGCCAAATCACTCTTAAAAGCTAATGGATCGATGGCGTCAATTTTCTTGCTCTTACGCGCTAGTACATATTCTCCGTCGAACTGGCCGGCCGTCCAGGCATGAGCAACGGTGTTTCTGTTTTGCCGGTTAATGTCGTATGCGTCTAACGCGTTGAGGATCAATGCAACACCGTCCGCGTGAAACACACGGTTCGCCAAAAGCGCCTTGATGCGGCTGCAAATCGCGATATCGCCTAGGTCGTAGACGAGTGCCCACGCGTCTTTCTGGTCAATACCGGAGACCTTGCAAAACAGTAGAAAAAGCCAGAACTCACACTGGTTCCATCGAAATGTTATAAGTCCGATGGCGTGTAATCGCTCGGGTGAGAGTGGAGAGTTCTCGGCAATCCAAGGATCTGATTTCATGTCAGCTAATGACCAGTTTGAATCCGGCGCAATTATGTGTTTCGACATCGGGGCGAACTCCGATATGCCTATCCCGAATCATAGGAGGAAGTGCAGTGTTTTTCCATGACGATGCCGAGATTGAGGAAGTGGTCAAAACAACCGTGGACGTGCTCAAAGGAGCGGCTCGTCAAATCGGGAAGGCTGATCGGAGTATCAGTACAGAGCAAATTGCGCGAATAGAGGAAGCCTTCCAACAAGTACACAGCACGCTCGACTTCAAGAAAAAAATTAACGCCAATCGGGCCTAAGGGAGATATGCGCGATGACCCCTAATGAAAGAGATACCGAAGGCGATGGCAAGGCGCTTGCCGGGTTGTACCTATTCGAAGCGTTCGCAAACACGCTCATTGCCAAGGGTGTAATCGATAAGAGCGATTGGATTCAATCTGTGAAGACTGCCTCGGAAGCTGCTAGAGGCGGTACCCTGACAACCCCAGAGCGTCAGAATGCCAAGGTAATTCTACAGGACATCCACGCCAGACTCAGTGGTCAGAAGAAGTAGGCCGGGCTCCTTAGGTGCCAGCCCAAGGCGGTGGCGGCCCGCTTGGGAACTTCCATTCGTGACCGGTCTTCTGCGTCAGCTTTTCCAGAAGTTTACCGAGCCGCTCGAACATCAGTTGGTCGAGGAAGGCGACCAACTCCCCCCATTCGTCCGCGCCTCTGACATAGTACCCCATTCGGAAAGAGACGTTCAGGTCGAAACGTCCATTTTCGAATCCGATTTCAAGCATTCCCTCGACGGACTCGTGCCCCACGTTGTGGGCGAACCGTTTGTTGCGCAGTTCCACGATTTCATCGTGTGCTCGCCGAAGATGCGTGGGGAGAGCGTTGCGCGAGACGCCGCTTCCTTGGCCGCCATCCATGAGGCGAACATATGCAATCACGAATGCCGTTGTAAGCATTTCGTGTTCCAAGATGGTATCAGTAGTCGGCTCAAAGACGGCCGTGGATAGCCGATGCTGGCTGTAGCGGAGACTCGTCATGGCCGGAAACGCACCAACCAGCCGGATCACCTTCTTGATGTCGCTATCTACGGCCTCCAAAACCGCGCGGCCGTCAGCAACAATTGTCCGCAACGCATCGCGCCACTCCGGGGGTAGGAACTGAACCGCCTCTTCGGGCATCACGAAATACTCGCCGCCCCCCGTGTCATCTTCAACCGCTTCGGCATTCATGGGCATCCATAAGCCCTAACCGCCAGCCCAAATCAACTATGGATAGGAGGCAGGAGCGGTGGACTGTCGCAGTGAAAAGGGCCAGAGGCATCTGCACTCAACCCTCTAATGGGTTAAGGTCGTCACCATCGCACTTGGCTATCGCGGTCTGCTTCTGCGCTCATCCTCTCGGTGACAGAGGCGTGCGAATGCACACGGTCCAGCCGGTAAGCGTCAAGGTTGAGTGCAGATCGAAGAGCAGAGCGATAGTGGAACCATTTGTGGACAATTGTGGAAATCGCGGGAAAATGTCCACAATTTATTCCTCAATGTTTTCATGGACTTGCGAGTCAATTGTGGAAATTGTGGAAATTGTGGACTTATAGGAAGAAGAGACCCCTAGAGACCGCACACAGACCGCCAGATGGAGAAATGCGCGCAAGACTCTACGTCAGATCATAAGACCCTCTCTCATCTGCCAAAACGTCCACAATTTCCACAATTTCCACAATTGACCGCTATCTCATTGTTTTTGCTGACATCGCATTTTTGCGCTTAGCTCTTCGAAGTCCACAATTCGACGCGCGCCATTCCACAATTCGGCGCGCGCCATATGAGGATGATGGTCAGGCGGCTTTTTTGGTCCGGGCTCGTGGCCGACCATTCTCGGGTCTGGGCTTCGCCGGCTTGACAGCCTCGTCGTTCGGTGCCGGCGATGGCACTGCATCTGCATCTGCATCTGCATCCGACTCGGGCTCAACCTTCTCAGTGCCCTCGGCTTCGATCGTGTCTACCGCCAGATAGAAAGCCGAGACAACGCGATAGTTCTTGACCTTCTCGGCAGAACCATCGCGCACCGGTAGCTCGTCGTGGAACAGGTTCTTCCCCTTCATTCTGAGGTAACCCGCGTCCCGGAGGTACTGTGCAATCTCGGTCTCGGAACAGATGTTGCCGGCCATGCCGCGAAGCGCATCGGCATTGATGATAAGTTCCTCGCCAACGCGTGCCTGGTAGAAAAAGCCAGCCCAAGGCCGATTGACGCGTTCAACGTCTTTGTCAAGGGATGATCCGCCGAAGGCGTCAGGATCGAACGACTCCCATCGGTAGAGGTCGATCTTGCGACGACGCGAGATCGAAGTGCGCAGAGCCGACAAGACACGCTCCGATACAGGCTTCGATGCATCGTTGACCCGGTTGTCACGCGCCCAGCGGATGACGCGGCCAACGCTGAACTCGGCCGGGATGATGCCAAGCTTCTTGCCGAGGATGCCGCCAAGCCAGACCCATGCCAACGATTCCAGGGATCTCGATTCCAGCCCAAGAGCGTCCTTGCCGACGAGAGCCGTTGTCAGCCGCCCGACTTTTTTCGCCAACGTTTTCGCGTCTGCATTCAAGAGCGCTCTAACGACCATGGGCAGCGCCCAGCCATTGTTCCGTTCGACGCCATACAACCTCGTCGTCAGCGCCGTCGCCTCGCCCTTGGGGTAGTCCTTCACGCCGGCCACGTTGATATCGAGCACGCGGGCGTCGAAGCCCGGCGACACGTCAACGTCGGCGTCTTTGAGTTTCTGTGCCCATGGCTTTTCGTTCGCCATCATGGCAAGGCCGCCAAACCGGCGCACCTGCCTTGCGCTACGGGTCTGTGTAGCAGCGATCTTCCCCGAGCCGGCTTCCATCATGAACACCAGTTCGTTGGCATGCTCGGCCTTCATGTGCTGTCCCTCGTCGAGGGCGAGCGTATGGCCGGACAGGTCCGGCAACGTCGCCTCGATACCATTCGAGGTTGCACGCAGATTGAGGTAGCAGCCATCTCCACTTGGCGGACCTGATACGCTGGCAAGGAGCTTTGAGGCCAGACTCTTGCCGCGCGAGGTCGGTCCATGCAGAGACAGCATACGGAAGCCGTTCGGATGGCAGCGGCCGAAGATCGGCCCGGCCAAGCCCATCATGATCGCAAGGGCAAGGTGCTCGCGTCCAACGGCATTGCCTTCCCAGACCGCGCCAACGGCATCGGTCCAGCCTTTGAACTCGCCCATAGGGCCGAATTCCCGACGAGTGGTCTCACGCATGCGCATGGTGAGCGTCGATGATTCTTCCGGCTTGATGGTCTCACCACCGAGGGTCAGAAATGCGCCACCATGCCAGCCGCGCTGACTGACCCATTGGCCGGTTAGCGGCGGCTTGATGTTCTGGAGCAACGTTTGCGTCGCGTCCTGATTGAAAATCCGAAAGTTCATGCCCGCTAGATCGCGAATGGCCGGGCTGCCGTAGCCGTAGAGGTCGCGGTTCTCGATGGCAATGACTTTCGTCTTGCCCATGGACTTGAACTTCAGAAACAGTGTGGCGTTGTCGCCGCTGTCGTCCTCAAAATGGCCTTCGATGTCGAACGGCTGACAGACAGGCGAGCCTTCACGATCGCAGATGAATTCACCCTTCTTGTCGAGGTGAAAGCCGGTCCCCTTCAAGAACCCTTTGCCTCGATCGCCCTCACCCTTCAACTCAATCGCCTTGAACAGGCTGTTCAACATCGGCAATGGAATACCGGATTTCTTGTGGAGCAGAGTGATAATACGCTGGCGGTCGAACTGCCCCATAGGGAGAAGCTGCTTGAGGATGGCGCTGATCTTGTCCGAGGCCATACCGACCTCCGCCTTGTTGGCGAGGTCCATGGCTCTAGCAATATCGGCCGTGGTCGCTGTGCCGCCTTCAATTACCTCTTCCTCGGCCTCCTCTTGAGTGGGCTGCTCTTCTGCCGTCGTCTCTTCGCCCTCTTCCTCCTCATCGGCTCCGCTGATGTCGTAGGCCGGGTCGGTCAGAACGTCGTCGGTGAACCATCCGTCAACCATTGCCTTTTCAAGCATGGCCAAGCGATCGTGGCCGGCGCAGCTATCATGGCTGCACCGGAACGTGAAGCTCTCGGCATCCATGCCGGCGTCTTGAATGAAGCAGCCGGGATCGTCCGGATCGCCGGCATTGCTGTGGTCGTCGTCGAACGGGCATTCGACCGTGTACTTGCCGGGACCAGTCTCGACACGGATGCGATCATCGCAGTGATCCTTGAACACCGAACTGATCTGGAACCCATGTGCGCGTTCGGAAGCCCACTTCTGGAGATGCAACCCCTTCTGCGGCGACAGGATTTGGCCACGGATTTTACCACCCATGATGCTGGCGGCTTGGTCGAACGGGTCGGAGGAGACGGTGCCGGCCACGTCGATCTTGGTAATTGATTTCAAATCCAGTGCCTTACCGGCCGAAACGACCACACGAGCGTTCGTTGCGCCTTTGGCAGTAGAAGGAAGGTAGAACAATCGAGCGGGATCGGTGGCCGCGCGATCGACGCTGATGCCAAGCTGCGCACCCATGCCGAGGATCATATTGCCCCATGCCTTGATGGCGTCTTTCTGCGTACCCGGCTGTTTGGAAATGTCGTAAGGCTCATCGAGCACAAAGAGCAGGCGAAACTTGTCTATCGGCCGGGTGGTGATGATCAACTGGATGCCGCTGGTCTCGTGCGACGTGTTCACCATCGAGACCGAGGCGATCACGTCCTCGGTGTATTTGCCTTCGTTTGTCAAGAAAAGCTTGACAGTCTCAACAGACGCTTCGGTCGGGTGCCCATTGTCATCCGCCCACTTGAAGAACTTGTCCTTCTTGACCTCCAGCGTCGTGGTGCCATGCGAGTGGGTGGTGTAGGCGACGAAGAATAGCCCCATGGTCTGGAGCTTTCGCATGGTGTCTTCCATGCTCGCGCCGGAATCGACATCGAGCCCCATCATGTAGAGCTTGGTGACAGCCTGATTTAGGCGTCGCCCGTCTTTCAAGATGCCGGGCACCAGACAGGCACCATCCTTCATGCCGGTTCTGATTTTGGACAAGTTCGAAATCAAAATGTCGCTGAAACGAAGTTCCGGCGACACTTTGAAAAACTTCTCTTCACGCTTCTTGGCGACCGACACGAACAGCGGCTTGTCGAGTATCGCCTGCGGAATCTCCCCGTAGACCTCCGCATCGTTCAGAGTTTGCGTGGGCTCGCCGTCAATGGACACGACCTCGCTTTCTGCACTCAACCCTTCATCTTTGACGCCTGATGGATCGTCGTCATCGAACTCCTCCACCTTGCAGACCCTGAAATTCTCGCCGGGCTTCAGCGCCTCCAGCGCAGCCAAGTCATCCGCATGCAGCCCGTACTCGCCATAGGCCAGCGGCACGTCGTCATCCGTGTAGGCGTCGTCGGTATCGCTCTTGCGGCGTTTGGTGAGGAGCGTGGCCAGCCGATCGGACGGCTTCATGGGATAGACAAGATGGATGCTGCCACCGGGGCCATCGAGCGCGTAGGAGGGCTCTGGAAGATCGGTTGCGGCATTGGCGCTGGCTTTGTCCTTGAACGCCAGCCGGAGCCCTGTGAGGGCTGCAAACACATGGTTGTCGCCGGCCAAGTGCCGGGCTTCATGGATAGCTGCTGCAATATCGGCAATTGGCTTGGTGACGATGCCCTCGCGTTTGCCCTCATCGTTGCGATGGAACAGTGTCACAGTCGAGGCACCCGGCAGCATAGCGCGCAGTTGTCGTGCGGCTTGCGAGGGCTCGAATGAATGGATGGAAGCGGATGGCTGGGTGGTGTTGGAGGACTTGTTCTTGGCCGAAGGGGACTTGGACATGGTTTTCGTTACCCTAGATCATGACGCGCGAATCCGCTGGACGCACCAATGCGGCGCGCGCCTGTTAAGTCGGTGTCAGCGATCTAGGGGAGGTTTTTGCCGATCTCCGCGACGATACGCTAACGGTGAGGGCGATCTTTTTGGCGACCCCGTCACCGAAAACTCGCGTACGTCAGCCAATACATGGCTGCGGCCGGTGCCCGATGGTGACGCCACCGACATTTCTGTCAGCGGCGTCGGGTATCGTGGCGGATCGGCAAGATTGGTATGCGCTCGCTTTAATAATCAGTCAAGGAAATGGTGACAGTGGCTCACGACGAGTTAGACACGCTTGACAGACTGACCGCATATGCGGGACGTTACCAAGTGGTAATCTCTCTCTATACTCGCATTCTGCTTTGGTAACTTTCAACTTGACCGCATCGCATTCTGCGAGGTCTTTCGGCGTAATCTTTCGGCCGATGCACGTTAACGGTGCCAGCGTAATGGCGGCACACTCTCTCAGAGTGCGATGTGAAAACTGGTTAGGAATCAGGGTAGAAAATTGGTTAGTATCGCTCTCGCGCGATACCATAGGATATCTCTTAACAGCCTTGTTTTATAATGATATTCATACGTCTCAAAAAGACTCTAGGAAGCAAAAAGCGCAGTCCGATATGTACTATTCGGTCTGATCTGGATCGTTGCAGCCAACAAAAAAACCCCGGCGGAGACGCCGGGGTTTTTTTTTATTGCGATGCGATCGGAGAGAACGTCACGGCGCAGACCTGAGGTCTACGCCGGGACGAATGTTCAAGCCGCGGCCGAAACCTCGGCGCTGGTCGGGACGGAGGCGATCGTCTTCAATATCTGCGAGGCAATCTGGTAGGGGTCGCCCTGCGAGTTCGGACGGCGATCCTCGAGATAGCCCTTGTAGCCGTTGTTGATGAAGGAGTGCGGCACACGGATCGAGGCGCCGCGGTCGGCGATGCCGTAGCTGAACCTGTTCCACGGCGCGGTCTCGTGCTTGCCGGTCAAACGCTTGTCGTTGTCCGGACCGTAGACGGCGATGTGATCCATCAGGTTCTTGTCGAAAGCCGCCATCAGCGCTTCGAAATACGCCTTGCCGCCGACTTCTCGCATATAGGCGGTCGAGAAGTTGGCATGCATGCCGGAGCCGTTCCAGTCGGTATCGCCGAGCGGCTTGCAGTGATATTCGATGTCGATGCCGTATTTCTCGGTCAGGCGCTGCATCAGATAGCGTGCCATCCACATCTGGTCGGCGGCCTTCTTGGAGCCCTTGCCGAAAATCTGGAATTCCCACTGGCCTTTGGCCACTTCGGCGTTGATGCCTTCATGGTTGATGCCGGCGGCGAGGCAAAGGTCGAGATGCTCCTCGACGATCTGCCTGGCGACGGAGCCGACATTGCTGTAGCCGACGCCGGTGTAGTACGGGCCTTGCGGCGCCGGATAGCCACTCTCGGGGAAGCCGAGCGGGCGGCCGTCCTTGTAGAAGAAATACTCCTGCTCGAAGCCAAACCAGGCACCCTCGTCGTCGAGGATGGTGGCGCGCTTGTTGGATGCATGCGGCGTCACGCCGTCCGGCATCATGACCTCGCACATGACGAGCGCGCCATTGGTGCGGGCGGGATCCGGATAGACGGCGACCGGCTTCAAAACGCAGTCGGAGCTGTGGCCCTCGGCCTGCATGGTCGAAGAACCGTCGAAGCCCCACAGCGGAAGCTGGTCGAGCGTCGGAAACTCGGCATAGTCCTTGACCTGCGTCTTTCCGCGAAGATTGGGAACCGGGGTGTATCCATCGAGCCAAATGTACTCGAGCTTGTATTTCGTCATTCTAGCCTCTCGTTGCTTGATCACCGAACCCTGGATGGCGCCGGGGCGAGCCGGCCTATCCAGCAGCCGACCTGCCGACTGTTAAAATGCAATTCGTGTGCCATTTGGCTGGCGACGGGTGCGGCAAAAGCGATGTAGTGTCGGCGCAAAATTGCTGAGCCGTCGTAATTGTGCGATCGGATCGCTCACAAGCATAGTTTGCATAAATATTGTGCAGCTACTGATCTTTTTATAATCATGTTGCCTAATTCGATTGCGAAACCTATCTTGGGGAAAGGTTGAATCGGCAAGGTTGTGCCGAAGAAAGGAAACCGACAATGGAAATCACTTCCACTCCTCAGTCGGCCAAAATCCTGATGTTCCCGGTGGCAGCGCGCGCTTCTGCCTCAAATTTAAGCGGAAAGGCTAAGTTCGCAGCAGAACTTGCTTCTTTGCGCAACCGCACGGATTTCGGAAGTGCCTGGTATCATGAGGCAGCGATCGAGGAAGCGAAACAGGATCGGAAGAGCTAAGCCCTGCACTCGATAAATTGAAAAAGCCCGGCGCGATCGCTCGCGCCGGGCCTTGCTTTGAACCAGGACAGGCCGGCTATTGCTTGGTATGCAGGTCCGTTCCGAGCGTATCCCTTACGAAGATCATGCCGATGATCAGCGACATCGCTGCAACGGCGACCGGATACCACAGGCCGTAGTAGATGTTGCCCTTAGCCGCGCTCAGCGCGAAGACGGTCACCGGCAGTAAACCGCCAAACCAGCCATTGCCAATATGGTAAGGCAGCGACATGCCGGTGTACCGGATTCGGGTCGGGAACATCTCGACCAGGATCGCAGCGATCGGCCCGTAAACCATGGTCACGTACAGAACCAGGATGAACAGGATGCCGATAGTCAGCGGCCAGTTGATCTGTGCCGGATCCGCGAACATGGCAAATGCGCCGGACGCGGGAATGTTGTAGACTGTCACCTCGGTTGCGCCAGCCGCTTCTTCCTTGGTCAGGATCTTGTCCGCGACTGCCTTGTCTGTCGGGACGGTCGTTTTTTCGCCGGCACGAATCGCGGTGGCATCGAGTTTAAGCTCGGGATTGGCAGCCACAAAAGCGTCGAGCTTCTGGTCGGCCACTTTCGATGCCGCACGCTTTAGAGGATAACCTCCATCCTGTAAGGCGATATTGATTGCCTTGCCGAAGGCTGTCTCCTTGGCCTTCAACTGGTCGCCAGCCGCGACCGCGTCATAGGCTTCAGCCGTTTCGTTGCCGATCTTGACCGTTGCAGCAGTTCCGGGCGCGGCTGTCGTGACCACATCGTATGGCACGGAACTCTTCGCAAGGAATGCCGTGGCCACATCGCACGAGCTGGTGAATTTCCATGTTCCGGTAAGATTGAACTGGAAACTGCAGTCGCCCGGTGCCGCGGTGACGGTTGCTCGAACATTTTCCTGCGCGGTAGCTAGAGTGGGATTAGCGGCGCGGGTCAGTGCCTTGAACAGTGGAAAGGTGGTGACGATCGCCAGCGCCAAACCCGCCATGATGATCGGTTTGCGGCCGATCTTGTCGGAGAGCCAGCCGAACACGACGAAGAAGATGGTGCCAAGCGCCAGCGCGATCGCGATCATGATGTTGACCGACTGCGGATCGACCTTGAGCACGTTCTGCAGGAAGAACAGCGCGTAGAACTGGCCGTTGTACCAGACCACGGCCTGGCCAGCGGTAAGGCCAAGCAGTGCCAGCAATGCGATCTTGGCGTTTTTCCACTGGCCGAAGGCTTCGGACAGGGGTGCCTTGGAGCCTTTGCCCTCGGCCTTCATACGCTGGAAGGTCGGAGACTCGGCAAGTGACAGGCGAATCCAGACCGAGATGGCGAGCAGGACCGCGGAAACCAGGAACGGAATGCGCCAGCCCCAAGCTGTGAAATCTTCCTTGCTGAGGGAATTCTGCACAATCAGAATCACGATCAGCGACAGGAACAGGCCGAGCGTTGCGGTGGTCTGGATCCATGAGGTGTAGAAGCCACGGCGGTCATCTGGAGCGTGCTCGGCGACGTAGGTCGCGGCGCCGCCATATTCGCCGCCAAGCGCCAGACCCTGCAGCAGACGGAGCGCAATCAGCATGATCGGCGCGGCAATGCCCCAACTGGCGGAGCCGGGAAGCAGGCCGACCAGGAAGGTCGACAGACCCATGATCATGATGGTGACAAGAAATGTGTACTTGCGGCCGACGAGATCGCCGATACGGCCGAACACCAGGGCACCGAGCGGGCGAACGATGAAGCCTGCGGCAAACGCCAGAAGCACGAAGATATTTCTCGTTGTTTCCGGATAGGAGTTGAAGAATGCCGTGCCGATCGCGGCCGCCAATGCACCGTAGAGATAGAAATCATACCATTCGAAAATGGTGCCGAGCGAGGAAGCGAAGATGACCTTCTTCTCCTCGCGCGTCATGCCGCGGCTTGTTTTGCCGGCGGTCGATGCCATTGCCATGAGTGTATCCTCCCGTGTGATTCCGTCAGTCCTCGATGCTGCACGTCATCGTCCGCGTTTCCTCGGAACGCAGACTCAGTGCAGCCACCGGTGCAAAAAATGACAGAAAGCAGTGCCCAGAGGCAGACCGCCTTTGGGATTATGACTTTGGTCTAATGTGCAGTGCGAAATAGCGGGCGGTGCCGTCAGCCTTTGAGCGCTTCGAGCAGGCTGACTGCCGCCATCATGTCGCGCTTGCGGGCCGCGCGGCGGGCGACGGCCTCGGCATCATGGCCCCATTGCTCGGCCTGCCAGTCCTCGTCGACATGGCCGGCAGCCCAGGCCACCTCGCCGTCGAGCTCGCCGAAATCGACGGCCAGCGCCAGCAGCGCCGATCCGGTCAGCGAGGTCATGACGTGGATGGCAGCAAGGCGCAGCGGATCGGCACGTTGGGCTAGATGCTGGCCAAGCAGCGCGATACTCTCGCGCGGCTGCTCGACGTGGATCACGCCTTCGGCGAGCTGGAACCGGGCGCCGAGCGCGCTGCGCGCCCAGTCGATGACCGGATCCCAATGCTCGTTCTGCCGGTCGACCAGCCCCTGTGGTGTATCCGCGCGGTAGCAGAGCAGATCTGATGAGGCGAAGCGCAGGATGTCCTCCAGCACCGCCTGGGGATCACTGGCGACCCCATCGATTGCGGTGTTGACCAGACGCATCACCGGCATCGTTACCGGGTCGATGGTCTCCTCCTGTGCGGCGAATTCCTCGGCGACGAGAGCAGCCGCCTTTTCGGTCGGCAGCGCCAGCAGCGCCTTGGCCGGTGTGCGGACGGGCTTGCCATCGAGATGGACGGCAAAACCATCCTCGACCGGTGCCACCGCGACGGTCTTGTAGAAGCGCTTCGGCAGTTGCGTCTTCATCTGGATTTGGGCACGGCGTACCGGATCCGGATCGGAGAGCTGTTTTCCAGCTTCGAGGTGGTTCAATATATCGCGCATGCTCATCCGGGGCTTTGTTTTCGGGCCGGCCGGTTGACGATGATAAGACCGGCGGCGATGAGGCCGAGTGCCAGGAAGATACGAACGGTCAACGGCTCGTTCAAGAAGACAGCGCCGCAGAGCACGCCGAACACCGGCGACAGGAAGGTGAAGCTCGACAGTCCAGATGCAGGGTAGCGCCGCAGCAGCCAGAACCACAGAACATAGGTGAAGGCGACAACGTAGACGGCCTGGAACAACAGCGCCAAGGTCGGCAGAAGGGTAAAGCTGCGGACGGGCGGCCCGGCAAAGGGCATCACCAAAATGCCGACGGCGGCGGCACCGGCCAGCTGATAGAGCAGCAGCTTTTCGGCGCTGGCCTCCACCAGTTTCGACCGCTTGATGACAATGTTGGTCACGGCCCACAGAATGCCGGCGCCGAGACTGAGCAGGTCGCCGCTCAACGTCTCGCCACCATTAGCGCTCAGTTTCTCGGAAAACACCGCGACCAGCCCGGCTAAAGCGAGCAGAAGCCCAACGAGCTTGCGTGCCGTGATGCTTTCATCCAGCAGGAAATGGCCGCCGACCAGCATCCAGAACGGCATGGTGTTGACCAGCAAGGTGTTGCGCACGACCGTCGTATGCTCGAGCCCGACATAGAGAAACAGGAACTCGAGACCGAAAAGCGCGCCTGCCAGAATGCCGGCGACGAGGGTCTTGTCGGACGTGAACAGCGCGATGTGGCGCCAGCGGCACCAGCCGAAAACACACAGGCCGCCGATTACCGAGCGGGCGATGGACAGGAAAACAGGGTCGTAGCCGGCATAGGAGATCTTGGCGGCGACGTAGTTCAGGCCCCAGGAAAAGGTCAGCCCGACCATGATAACGGCGGCGGCAGCGTCAACGGAACTGCGGCGGTCCATTGCGGTTGCTGCGGTCATTGCTTGGACTGGCTTTCCAGTTTCGCGAGCAGCGCCTTCAGCACTTCGGTATTCTACCTTACCGCTTCGGTGTTCTCACGGCCGATTTCGGCCATCGACCCCTGCCGGGTTGCAACGCGGCGCATATAAGCGAACCAGACGACGAGAATCAGGATGAATGGCAACCAGTTCACCAACTGACGAACGAGCGACGCCTCATCCATGGTTTACTCCCTCGCTCATTTAATCCTCCGCGCTCGCGTCGTCGAAACCGAGTAGGTTCCAGCTCTGGCGCATATGCGGCGGCATCGGTGCGGTGACGTCGACAAAACCCTTGTCGGGATGAGGGATGACGATGCGGCGTGCGTGCAGATGCAGGCGGTTTTGCATGCCGCCTGGAAAATCCCAATTGGTGTCGGCTTCGAAATATTTGGGGTCGCCGATGATCGGGCAACCGATATGGGCGGCATGAACACGAAGCTGATGAGTGCGCCCGGTATAGGGTTCCATCTCCAGCCATGACAGGGTCTGCGCCGCCTGTTCGACGATGCGGTAATAAGACACGGCGTGGTCGGCGCCCTTTTCGCCATGCTTGGCGATGCGCACGCGATCGCCGTCGGGCGTCGGTTCCTTGATCAACCAGGTCGAGATCTTGTCCTCGCGCTTCGGCGGCACACCTTTGACCAGCGCCCAGTAGGTTTTCTTCGTCTCACGCGCCCGGAACGCTTCGGCGAGCTTCATGGCGGCGAGCCTTGTACGGGCGACAACCAGCACACCCGACGTGTCGCGGTCGAGCCGGTGCACCAGGCGCGGCTTCTCGCCCTTCTGGTTGCGCCAGGCTTCCAGCATGTCGTCGACATTGCGGGTAACGCCCGAACCGCCCTGAACCGCTAGGCCGGCCGGCTTGTTGAAGACGAAGACCTTCGGGTCCTCATGGATCAGCATCTTGGCCAAGACATCGGCATCGCCCTGGTTGCGTATCGAATGGCCGGTGAGCGGGCTTTCGCCTTTCTTGTCCACTTCGAGCGGCGGCACACGCACCGTCTGGCCGGCTTCGACGCGTGTATCGGCCTTCACCCTGCCGCCGTCGACGCGGATCTGGCCGGAACGCAGCAGCTTCTGCAGATGACCGAAACCGAGACCGGGGAAATGGGTCTTGAACCAGCGGTCGAGCCGCATGCCCGCCTCACCGGTATCCACTGTGATCTGTTCAACGCCTGCCATGATTCCAATCGCCGTTTTGCGAACATGCAACGGCATTCGCCGGCACCCGCAATCTCACTCGGTTATTCGTTGTCGGTTCCATATTGCAGAACCTGAACTTTCTCCAGCGTGATCAAGCCACTTGTCATGATTGTTTCAAGCACGGGCAGAAAAGCGGCCAATTTTTCCTCGTCGTCGACGATCTCGATGACAAGGGGAAGGTCCTCCGAGAGACGGAGGATCTTCGTGGTGTGAAGTCGGCTGGAATGGCCAAATCCCATCGCCCCGCGCAGGACGGTCGCGCCGGCAATCTGCATTTCGCGGGCCTTCAGCACGATGACCTCATACAGCGGACGGCCATCTGCCCTGTCGTTTTCGCCGATAAATATGCGCAGCAATTGTGCCTGTGGTGGTATCTTCATTGCCTGGATCCTCTCAGCCGGTTGAGGCGCACTGCAAAGATGTGGCCAAGCCAGACGGCGGCAAGCCAGGCCACCACGGAGATCGCGATATTGAGTGCCGCCGCCACAAGCTTCCCGCTTTGCGCGAGGGTGAGTGTTTCAAGGCTGAAAGCGGAGAAGGTCGTCAGGCCACCGCAGAAGCCGGCCATGAAGAACTGGCGCTGCAGCGGACTGGCGAAGACGCGACCATCCGGTCCCGTCAATGTCGCATAGAAGCCGATGAGGAATGAGCCGACAATGTTGACGAGGAGCGTGCCGAAGGGAAATCCAGTGCCCCACCAGGCGGTGCTCGCCAATGAGGCGAGCGCCCGCAGCACGCCGCCGATCATGCTGCCAGCGGCCACGGTCGCATAGATACGAACCGTTTGGCTCGTTCGGCGCCAGCCAATGAGGCGCGCCGCACGCCCCGCCATCCCGTCGGAGCGGAGCTTCTGCGGGCCGCTCATGGCACCCCGCTGCCAATCAGAAGACTTCCCGCGGCAAAGCCCAGCGTCACGCCGCCGAGGCTCAGGAAAACCGAAAGCAGCACATTTCCGCCGGCGCGCAGCCATTCGCCCTCACGCGCCAGCGCCAGCGTCTGCAGGCTGAATGAAGAGACCGTGGTGTAGCAGCCGAGGCCGCCGGTGACGACAAAGGCCCAAAGGGCAGGCATGCCGTCGCGCGCCACGGCATGCGCAACGACGCCGATTGCAAACGCCCCCGACACATTGACGACCATCGTGCCCCAAGGAAAGGTCTCGCCGACCCGGCGGGCGACGAAGCCGGACAGGAAGAAGCGGGCCATTGCACCGATCGCGCCACCAAGACAGACAAGCAACAGATGATACATCGTGCTCCCTCGCGCCAGTTACGCTACGGTGTCAGGCAGCTCCGACCTTCTTCGGCTTGCTGGAGGCGATCATCTTCCAGTTCTTGTAGAACATGGCATTGATGCGCTCGACGCTGACCGAAACAATGGCGAGGAGCGTCGAGATCAGACCGGGAAACGGCGATGGGCGAATGATGTCCATGAACACGCAGTAGCGGCGCCCGTCATACTCGTTGACCGAGCGATGAAGCAGCGTGTCGTCGAAGATGAACAGCGGGTTCTCGTGCCAGTAATTCTTGGCGTTGCCACACTGGACGAACACTTCCGATTTCACCGGGATGAGGTTGTAGAGAATGCGCAGGCTGAGCCGGAGCGGGCCAAAGTGCCAGGAAGTCGATTCCCTGCCGCTGAACACAGAGACGGCAATCGTCTTGATGTATTTGAAATCCTTGTTGAATTCGGCGACGTTGTCTATTTTGTGCTTGCCATACCACTGATAGACATACATGCCGCGCCGGCCGCTGCCGAAATTGGCGTCGATGTCGGCGATGATCTCGTCCTTGCGTGCCTTGAAGACATCCAGGACCTCGTTGACCTCGCGCTGGTAGTCCGGAGGAAACTGGTCCAATTTCCAGACACCGCGGTTTCTATAGCACAGCAGATCCACCAGCAGATTGAAGGGCGAAAGCAGCCAGGTGAAGATGCCGTTGCCCAGGAAATAACCACTGAACAGCGCCCAATTCTTGTTGTCGTTGCGCAACACGTCGATCAGGCCGAGGACGATGAAAATCGTCGTCAGAATGGGAATGACATAGAAGCCGAGCGCCAGCAGCGGAATGGCTATGGCGAACTTCCGAAGGGTTTTGCGGGATTTTTTTGTCATTTTTCCACGCGCCAGGCGCGATTCCGTTCTGAATATCGTCGGTACGTTTCTGGCCTGCCGCCGGCCGAAGGCGCATCTTGATAGGGTTTTTTATCCCATCAGACAACGGCGATCACACCAGTGTGCGACTGGCAGCTACTTTTCCCGCTCGCTGCGCAGCTTCGCCCAATAGTCCAGCCGCTTCCTGATATCGCGCTCGAAGCCGCGCTCGGGCGGATCGTAGAATGTCTGCCTTCCCATCTTCTCAGGAAAATAGTCCTGGCCGGAAAAAGCGTCGGGCTCGTCGTGGTCGTAGCGATAGCCGGCGCCGTAATCTTCCTGTTTCATCAGCTTGGTCGGCGCATTGAGAATGTGCTTGGGCGGCAGCAGCGAACCGAATTCCTTGGCCGCCTGTGTGGCGGCCTTGAATGCGGTATAGACTGCATTGGATTTCGGCGCGGTAGCGAGATAGACGGTAGCCTCGGCGAAGGCCAGTTCGCCCTCGGGCGAGCCCAGATAGTCGTAGGCGTCCTTGGCGGCGTTGGCGACGACGAGTGCCTGCGGGTCGGCCAGCCCGATATCCTCCATCGCCATGCGCACCAACCGGCGCCCGAGATAGAGCGGATCCTCGCCGGCGTCGAACATGCGGGCCAGATAGTAGAGTGCCGCGTCGGGGTCGGAGCCGCGCACCGATTTGTGCAAGGCGGAGATCAAATTGTAATGGCCGTCCTGGCCCTTGTCGTAGATCGGCGCGCGGCGCTGGACGATGCGCTGTAAGGCCTCGGCGCCAAACACTTCACCTGATTTGGCGGCACGCCAGACCTCTTCGGCCAGTGTCAGCGCCGCGCGGCCGTCGCCGTCGCTCATGCGGATGAGCATCGCCCGCGCCTCGTCATCGAGCGGCAGCGCCCTGCCCTCTGCCTCCTCGGCCCGCGCCAGGAGCTTGGCGATGCTGTCCTCGCCGAGCGAGTGAAAGACCAGGACGCGCGCGCGCGACAACAGCGCGGCGTTAAGCTCGAAGGACGGGTTCTCCGTGGTGGCGCCGACCAGCACGACGGTGCCGTCTTCCATCACGGGCAGAAAACTGTCCTGCTGGGCGCGGTTGAAGCGATGGATCTCGTCGACGAACAGCAGTGTCTGGCGGCCGTTGGAGCGGCGCAGCTTCGCTGCCTCGAATACTTTCTTCAGGTCGGCAACGCCGGAAAACACGGCCGAGATCTGTTCGAAAGCGAGGCTTGTCTCGCCGGCAAGCAGCCGTGCGACCGTGGTCTTGCCGGTGCCGGGCGGGCCCCAGAAAATCATCGAGCCGAGCGAACCGGAGCCGATCAGCCGCGTCAGCGCGCCGTCGGGTCCGGTCAGATGCTCCTGGCCGACGACCTCGCCGAGGTTCTTCGGGCGCAGGCGGTCGGCCAGCGGCCTGCCGGGCGGCGTCTTTTCCGGTTCATCGACACTGAACAGATCGGCCATGCAACTTCTTCTGCCTGGAGCCCGACCATGCTGACGTCGGGCTTAGTAACGCAACACCTGGCGCAGTATCTGCCCGCCGCGCTCGACGGTAAAGCGCCACCAGCGTGTATCCTGCTGGGCTATCTGTTCCAGGGTCGCCGCCTTGTCGATCGTCAGGCCATTGACCTCACGCACGATGTCGCCCGGCTGGAAACCAAAATCGGCAGCGGGCGAATCGCGGTTGATATCGACGACGGTGACGCCTTTGACATCGGTGCGCAGACCAAGCCGCTGGGCAAGCCGTGGCGATAGTTCGGCAACCCTGGCACCGGAAAACGGGCTACGGCCGCGCAATGTGAGCTCCGCAGCTTTGGCGCCCTCAGGCGGCCGTTCCAGCGCGATGTCCATCGTCGCCTGCTGACCCTTGCTTAGAACGCCGAAGCTGGCATTCGTACCGATCGACAGCGTCGCCATCCGGTAGTCCAGCGCCCCGACGCTCTCGACCGGCTTGCCGTTGAGCGACAGCACCACGTCACCAGGCTTGAGCCCTGCCTTGGCAGCGGGTCCTGCCTCTTCGACCGAAGAAACCAGCGAGCCGGCCGGTTTGTCCATGCCGAGCGATTCGGCAATCTGCGGCGTCACCGCCTCGAACTCGGCACCGACATACGGCCGCTCGAAGAAGTCGAGCCCGGCCTTGGCCGCATCGGCGAAGGCGCGAACCATGTTCGAAGGGATGGCAAAGCCGATACCGATCGAGCCGCCGCTACGGCTATAGATCGCAGTGTTGATGCCGATCAGTTGACCACCCATGTTGACCAGCGCGCCACCGGAATTGCCCGGGTTGATGGCGGCGTCGGTCTGGATGAAGAAGCTGGAATCGGAGACGCCGATATGGCTGCGCGCCACAGCCGAAATGATGCCGCTGGTGGTGGTCTGGCCGACACCGAACGGATTGCCGATCGCCAGCACCAGGTCGCCGACCTCGAGCGCGTCGGAATCGCCAATGGCGATCACCGGGAACGGCTTGTCGGAAGAAATCTTGAGCACGGCGAGGTCGAGCGTCTCATCCTTGAGCAGCACCTTGCTGTCGAATTCGCGCCCGTCGGCGGTCGCGACCTTGACCTGGTCGGCGTCCTTGACGACGTGGAAATTGGTGACCACGACGCCGGTCGGATCGACCAGCACCCCCGAACCGAGCGAAGACTGCGCGCGCGGCTGCGAGCGGCCGAAGAACTCCTCGAAGAACGGATCGCCATCAAAGGGCGACGTCACCTTGGCGGTTTGCGAGGCGTAGACATTGACCACGGCCGGGGCCGTCTGCTTGACCAGCGGCGCGAAGGACAGCTGCACCTCCTCGCGGCCGAACGGCACGCGCTTGTCGGGGCCGGAGGTGGCGTTTTCGCCTTCGACGCCATGCAGCATATCGGTCAGCACGTCGGACAGACCGGGATCTGGCTTGGTCTCCTCCGCCAGCGCGTGCCTGGCCGCCGGCACGACGGCCAGCGCCATCAAGGCGCAGATCAGAACAAGGGACAGCCGTTTAACGCGCATTCCGAATCCTCCAAGTCGGGCGCCATTGTCCTGACGATTGTGCAAAATGAAAGGCTAAGCCGCTGAAATCCGATTATTTTGGATAGTCGCCGCAAAAACCGGTGACAAAACCCCTGCAAGCCCTGCCCGGCAGCTTCGGAAACAGAAAAAGGGGCCCGCAGGCCCCTTTGAACTTCTCAGAAAAACCGAAGCTTATGCGGCTGCGGCTTCCTCTTCGGTGCCTTCGGCCTCGATGCGGGCGCGGTCGCCGGCGCCTTTGGCCGAGGTGTCGCGGTCGACGAATTCGATGACGGCCATTGCGGCATTGTCACCGTGACGGAAGCCGGCCTTCATGATGCGCAGATAGCCGCCATTGCGAGTGGCGTAACGTGGCGCGATTGTGTCGAACAGACGCTTGACGACGCCCTCATTGCCGATCTGGGCAATCACTTGGCGGCGGGCGTGCAGGTCGCCGCGCTTGCCGAGCGTCACCAGCTTCTCGACGATCGGACGCAGATCTTTCGCCTTCGGCAGCGTGGTGAGGATCTGCTCGTGCTCGATAAGCGACACGGCAAGGTTGGCAAACATCGACTTGCGATGGCTTATGCTGCGGGCGAACCGGCGGCCTTTAAATCCGTGGCGCATGGCTCTTCTCCTTCATTGCGGGTTCAAGAGGCCTGAGCCTCAGTATTGATCTTCGTAACGCTTGGCGAGGTCTTCGATGTTTTCCGGCGGCCAGTCCGGCACTTCCATGCCGAGATGCAGGCCCATCGCCGCCAGGACTTCCTTGATCTCGTTCAGCGACTTGCGGCCGAAGTTCGGGGTGCGCAGCATCTCGGCTTCGGTCTTCTGGATCAGATCGCCGATATAGACGATGTTGTCGTTCTTCAGGCAGTTGGCCGAACGCACCGAAAGCTCGAGTTCGTCGACCTTCTTGAGCAGCGCCGGGTTGAAGGCAAGCTCGGTAACCTGTTCGGCAGCGACTTCCTTCTGCGGCTCGTCGAAATTGACGAACAGGCCGAGCTGGTCCTGCAGGATGCGAGCGGCGAAGGCCACCGCGTCCTCGCCCGAGATCGAACCATCGGTCTCGATGGTCATGGTCAGCTTGTCATAATCGAGAACCTGCCCCTCACGGGTGTTCTCGACCTTGTAGGAGACCTTCTTGACCGGCGAATACAGGCTGTCGACCGGGATCAGCCCTATCGGCGCGTCTTCGGCGCGGTTGCGGTCGGCCGGCACATAGCCCTTGCCGGTGTCGACGGTGAATTCCATGCGGATCTCAGCGCCTTCGTCCAGCGTGCAGATGACGTGGTCGGGATTGAGGATCTCGACGTCGCCGACCGTCTGGATGTCGCCGGCGAGAACCGCGCCCGGTCCCTGCTTGCGCACGACCATGCGCTTGGGGCCATCGCCTTCCATGCGGATGGCGATTTCCTTGATGTTCAACACGATGTCGGTCACGTCCTCGCGCACGCCGGCGATGGACGAGAATTCATGCAGAACGCCGTCGATCTGCACGGCGGTCACAGCCGCGCCACGCAGCGAAGACAGAAGCACGCGGCGCAGCGCGTTGCCGAGGGTGAGGCCGAAGCCGCGCTCGAGCGGCTCGGCGACCAGCGTGGTCAGCGTCTTCTTCTTCGACGAGAACTCTATCTTGTTCGGCTTGATCAGTTCCTGCCAATTTTTCTGGATCATAGTGCTTTCCTTCCGTTGTCCCGCCACCATCCAATCGTGGCGGGCGACCTGGAATGCCGTGGAGGAGCGCCCTTGAGGCGCTCGCGCGGCGTTCGGTAAATTCTCTTTAGACGCGGCGCTTCTTGCGCGGGCGGCAGCCATTGTGCGGGATCGGCGTCACATCACGGATCGAGGTGATGGTGAAGCCTGCTGCCTGCAGCGCCCGCAGCGCCGATTCACGACCGGAGCCGGGTCCACAGACCTCGACCTCGAGCATGCGCATGCCGTGTTCCTGAGCCTTCTTGGCAACATCTTCGGCGGCCATCTGGGCAGCGAAAGGGGTCGACTTGCGCGATCCCTTGAAGCCCTGGGCTCCGGCCGACGACCAGGCAATGGAATTGCCCTGCGCGTCGGTGATGGTGATCATCGTGTTGTTGAAGGTCGAATTGACGTGGGCAACGCCCGACGAGATGTTCTTGCGTTCGCGACGGCGAACACGAGCGGCTTCCTTGGCCATGATAGTCCTTTCAGTTGATCTCTACACCGCCGTAATGCCAGCGGCTCCACCAGGGAGAAGGCAGTAGGGGAATATGGCAGTAGGGCAGTATGTCTGCCGTTCCTATTGCCTTACTGCCCTACTCTCTTACTGCCCTAAATTACTTCTTCTTTCCGGCAATCGACTTGGCTGGGCCTTTGCGGGTGCGCGCATTGGTGTGCGTGCGCTGGCCACGAACCGGCAGCGAGCGGCGGTGACGCAGGCCGCGGTAGCAGCCGAGGTCCATGAGCCGCTTGATGTTCATCGACACTTCGCGGCGCAGGTCGCCCTCGACCTGGTAGTCGCGGTCGATGGTCTCCCGGATCTGCAGCACTTCCGCGTCGGTCAGCTGGTTGACGCGGCGCTCGGCCGGGATGCCGACCTTGTCGACGATCTCCTGGGCGAACTTCTTGCCAATGCCGTGAATGTATTGAAGCGCAATGACGACGCGCTTGGTGGTAGGAATGTTGACGCCGGCTATACGAGCCATGTTCTTCTCTTCTCCATATAGGCCGGACGAGCCGGCGCTTCAAGTTGCCCCGCGTCCGGTGGAGGCCGGCCCTTGCGGGAGTTTCCAGTTCAAAGCGGCCTGCCTTGCCCTTGCGGACAAGCAAGCCTCATGCCTGATAGGAAGACGGGCCGCCATACCCCAGCGGACCGCTCCAGTCAAGCGCAATCGTTCGTTTCTCTAGCCGGCCGCCTGGCCAACCTGCCGGGTCGTCGCCCTGAGCACCGCCTCGATCTGCTGCGTCACCGCATCGATGTCGGCCATGCCATCGACGCCCCTGAGCTTGCCCTTGGCGTAGTAGTAGCCGATCAGCGGCGAGGTTTTCTTGTAATATTCCCTCAAGCGTTCTTCGAACACCGCTGGGCTGTCGTCCTTGCGCACCGGCAGGCCTGCGGCCTTGGCGTCCTCGGCGCGTTTGACGATTCGGCCAACCAGCGCCTTGTCGTCGACGACAAATTCGATGACCGCGTCTAGCTCCAGCCCGCGATCCGAAAGCATTTCCTCAACGGCGTCCGCTTGCACCAGGGTTCGCGGGTATCCGTCAAGGATGAAGCCGTTTGCGCAATCGGCTTGATCGATGCGCTCGGCCACGATGGCGTTGACGATAGCGTCGGACACCAGTTCACCAGCATCCATCACCGCCTTGGCTCGCCTGCCGACTTCGGTGCCGGCCTGAACAGCAGCACGCAGCATGTCCCCCGTGGAAAGCTGTGGGATGCCGTGTCTTTCTACCAGTCTCAGTGCTTGTGTCCCCTTGCCCGCCCCCGGCGGTCCAAGCAATATCAACCTCATCTGGCCTTCTTCCCCCCGCGCAGCTTCGACTTCTTGATCAGGCCCTCATACTGGTGCGCGATCAGGTGACCCTGAATCTGCGCCACCGTATCGAGCGTTACACTGACCACGATCAGGAGCGAAGTGCCACCAAGGTAGAACGGTACGCCAGTCGCTGAAATCAGGAACTCGGGCAGCAGACACACCAGCACCAGATAGATGGCGCCGACGACGGTGATGCGGGTGAGCACATAGTCGATATAGTCCGCAGTGCGCTCGCCCGGACGATAGCCCGGGATGAAGCCCGAATGCTTCTTGAGCTGGTCGGCGGTGTCCTTCGGATTGAAGACGATCGCCGTATAGAAGAAGGCGAAGAACACGATCATGGCAGCGTAGAAGGCCATATAGAGCGGCTGGCCGTGGCCGAGCGCCGCCAGGATGGTGCTCGCCCAGGCAGGCATGTTGGTCGTCTGCGAGAAGCCGGCAACCGTTGCCGGAAGCAGCAGCAGCGACGAGGCGAAGATCGGCGGAATGACGCCGGACGTGTTGAGCTTCAGCGGCAGATGCGAGGTATCGCCCTGGAACATGCGATTGCCGACCTGGCGCTTGGGATACTGGATCAGCAGGCGGCGCTGGGCGCGCTCGAAGAAGACGATCAGCGCGATGACGACGATGGCGAGCACGATGATCGCCAGGATCAGGCCGGTCGACAGTGCGCCGGTGCGGCCAAGCTCCAGCGTGCCGGAGATGGCGCGCGGCAGGCCGGCGACGATGCCGGAGAAGATGATCAGCGAAATGCCGTTGCCGATGCCGCGGGCGGTGATCTGCTCGCCAAGCCACATCAGGAACATGGTACCGCCGACCAGCGTGACGACGGTGGAGATGCGGAAGAACATGCCGGGATCGTTGACGATGCCATTGCCGCCCTCAAGCCCGACCGAAATGCCATAGGCCTGGACCAGCGCCAGAAGCACGGTGCCGTAGCGCGTGTACTGGTTGATGATCTTGCGACCCTGCTCGCCCTCCTTCTTCAGCGCTTCCAGCGAAGGAATGACCGAGGTCATCAGCTGCATGATGATGGAGGCGGAGATATAGGGCATGATGCCGAGGGCAAAGATCGCCATGCGCTGCACGGCGCCACCGGCGAACATGTTGAACATGCCGAGTACGCCCTTGCTCTGCGACGAGAAGGCCTGGGCGAAAGCGTCGGGATTGATGCCGGGCAGCGGGATATAGGTGCCAAGGCGGTAAACGAGCAGCGCGCCGATGGTGAACCAGATGCGCTTCTTCAGATCCTCGGCTTTGGCGAAGGCCGAAAAATTCAGATTCGAGGCTAGTTGTTCAGCAGCCGAAGCCATGCCTGATTCTCCGCTTGGTCACGCTCGATGCCCGCAGCTCAGGCGGCGCGTGTCACCGAAGCTCACGAGATAAGCTCCGGACTGCAAACATGCAAGCGGCCGCGTTGATGCGGCCGCCACATCTGTCGGATCAAAGCACGACCGAAGGCAAAACCGAATTCCACCTTTGCCGACCGTGCTTCAAATTGCCGTTACTCGGCGGCTGCTTTCTCAGGCAACTTCACCGAACCGCCGGCCTTTTCGATCTTCTCGACCGCGGCCTTGGAGGCTCCGGCCACGTCGAAGGCAAGCTTGGCCTTGATGTCGCCGTCCGAAAGGATGCGCACGCCGTCCTTGACGCGACGGATGACGCCGGCCGCAACCAGCGCCTCGGCCGTCACAACTGTCTTAGCATCGAGCTTCTTGGCATCGAGCGCAGCCTGGATGCGGGCCAGCGACACAACGGTGAAGCTCTTGGCGAAGATATTGTTGAAGCCGCGCTTCGGCAGACGACGGTAGAGCGGCATCTGGCCACCCTCGAAGCCGTTGACGGCGACGCCGGAGCGCGCCTTCTGGCCCTTGACGCCGCGACCGGCGGTCTTGCCCGAACCGGAACCGATGCCACGGCCGAGACGCTTCTTGGAATGCGTCGCGCCGTCCTTGTCACGCAGATCGTTGAGTTTCATCTGGGTTCTCCTGCGCTCTGGCTCAGCCCTCGTCCACAACGCGGACGAGATGCTGGACGGCAGCGATCATGCCGCGCACCGAGGGCGTATCCTCCAGCGTGCGCTGCTTGTGCATCTTGTTGAGGCCGAGGCCGACCAGCGTTGCGCGCTGCTCCTTCGGCCGGCGGATTGGCGAGCCGATCTGCTCGACGGTGATGGTCTTGGTTGCTTTCTTGGCCATGGTCAGATCCCTGGTCAGCGTCGACTATTCTTCAGCCGCAACGGCGGTGCCGCGGCGGGCCTGAAGGGTCGAATACTTGATGCCGCGCGCGGCAGCCACATCCTTCGGATGCATCTGGCTCTTCAGCGCGTCGAAAGTGGCGCGAACCATGTTGTAGGGGTTCGACGAACCCATCGACTTGGCGACCACGTCATGCATGCCGAGCGTCTCGAAGACGGCGCGCATCGGGCCGCCGGCGATGATGCCGGTACCTTGCTTGGCAGCGCGCAGCAGAACACGTCCCGCGCCCCAGCGTCCCTCGACGTCATGGTGCAGCGTGCGGCCCGAGCGCAGCGGCACGAAGATCATGTCGCGCTTGGCCGATTCGGTCGCCTTACGGATCGCCTCCGGCACTTCGCGCGCCTTGCCGTGACCGAAGCCGACGCGGCCCTTCTGGTCGCCGACGACGACGAGCGCTGCAAAGCCGAAGCGCCGGCCGCCCTTGACGACCTTGGCGACCCGGTTGATGTGGACGAGCTTGTCGACCATGCCGTCGTCGCGCTCTTCGCGATCACGGCCGCGGCCGCCATCCCTACGTTCCTGTGCCATATCCTGTTCCTTGTTTTTTTCCGGAAGCACGGTTGATGATGATATCCGGCGCCTCTGTGGGTCGCCGGGGGCGAAAACTCTTTTTTCCTTCGCATGATCCTATCCGAAAAGTCTGCAACTTTTTGCTGCGCTGACCTCCGGTTCGGGATCATGCTTTAGAAGCTCAGACCACCTTCACGGGCAGCCTCGGCAAGCGCCTTGACGCGGCCGTGGTAGATGTAGGCACCGCGGTCGAAGACGACTTCCTTGACGCCGGCCTTCGAGGCACGCTCGGCGATCAGCTTGCCGATGGCAGCTGCGGCCGCGGTGTCGGCGCCGGTCTTGAGCGAACCCTTGAGCTCCTTCTCGAGCGTCGAAGCAGCGGCGATGGTGTGGCCCTTGGCGTCGTCGATGACCTGGACGTAGATGTTCTTCGACGTGCGATGGACCGACAGGCGCGGACGATCGCCAGCGACCTTCTTGATCTGGCGGCGGACGCGCTGAGCGCGGCGCTGGGTGGATTCTTTCGAGCCCATGATATCAGTTCCTTGCCTTCAAAAGACGGGGGCAACCATATGCGGTAGGACAAGCCTCCCGCGACCGCTCCCCGCGGCGTTAAAATTACTTCTTCTTGCCTTCCTTGCGGACGATCTTCTCGCCAGCATAGCGAACGCCCTTGCCCTTGTAGGGCTCGGGGCTGCGGTACTCGCGGATCTCGGCGGCAACCTGGCCGACCTGCTGCTTGTCGATTCCGGTCACGGTGATTTCCGTCGGCTTCGGCACCGAAATCGTCACGCCCTGCGGCGTCTCGTAGACCACGTCGTGGCTGAAGCCGAGCGCCAGCTGCAGGTTCTTGCCCTGCATGGCGGCACGATAGCCGACGCCTGTGATCTCGAGCTTCTTTTCGAAGCCGTCCTTGACGCCCTGCAGGATATTGACGATCTGCGTGCGCGACATGCCCCATTTGGAGCGGGCGGTCTTGGTCTGGTCGCGCGGCTGGACAGCGATCTCGCTGCCTTCCATCTTGACCAGCACTTCGTCGTTCACCACGAACTTCAGCTCGCCCTTCGGACCCTTCGCCGTCACGGTCTGGCCGTTGACGGTCGCGGTCACGCCCTGCGGCAGCGAAACGGGTTTCTTTCCAATACGAGACATTTTGTTGTCCTCGTCACTTCTCTTGTTTCAGGTCTCGGCCTTCGGGACTTGATCCCGAAAACCGGTTTCCAATTGGGGTGACATACCAGATCAGAAGATCTGGCAGAGGATTTCCCCGCCGACATTCTGTTCGCGCGCTTCGTGGTCGGCCATCACGCCCTTCGGCGTCGAAAGGATGGCGATGCCGAGGCCGTTGGCGACGTGCGGTATCGACTTGGCCGAAACGTAGACGCGGCGGCCGGGCTTCGAGACCCGGGCGATTTCGCGCACCACCGGCGCACCGTCGAAATACTTCAGCTCGATCTCGATTTCGGACTTGCCGTTGTCGAAGTCGGTCTGGCTGTAGTCGCGGATATAGCCTTCGGCCTTCAGCACGTCGAGGACGCGGGTACGCAGGCGCGAGGCCGGCGTCGAAACGCTCGACTTCTTACGGCCATACGCGTTGCGGATGCGGGTCAGCATATCGCCGAGAGGATCGCTCAATGACATGTTATGTCCTCCTTACCAGCTCGACTTGACCAGGCCCGGGATCTGGCCGTTATTGCCGAGATCACGAAGCGCGATACGCGATACTTTGAGCTTGCGATAATAGGCACGCGGGCGTCCGGTGACTTCGCAGCGGTTGCGGATGCGGGTCTTGGCCGAGTTGCGTGGCAGCGCCGAAAGCTTCAGCTGAGCGCGGAAGCGCTCTTCCATCGGCTTGGACTGATCCATGATGATCGCCTTGAGCACCTTGCGCTTGGCAGCGAACTGGTCCGCAAGCTTGCGGCGCCTGTTGTTCTTCTCGACTGAGCTGGTCTTTGCCATTTCAGATTTTTCCTTTTCTCGCTGCCGTTACTGGCGGAAGGGGAAGTTGAAGGCCTTGAGCAATGCCCTGGCTTCGTCGTCCGTCTTCGCAGTCGTACAAACGATGACGTCCATGCCCCAGATCTGATCAACCTTGTCGTAGTTGATCTCCGGAAACACGATGTGTTCCTTGATGCCCATGGCATAGTTGCCACGGCCATCGAAGCTCTTCGGGTTGAGTCCGCGGAAGTCGCGGACGCGCGGCAGCGCGATGTTCACGAGACGGTCGAGGAACTCGTACATGCGTTCCTTGCGCAGCGTGACCTTGGCGCCGATCGGCATCTTCTCGCGAACCTTGAAGCCGGCGATCGAGTTGCGGGCGCGGGTGACGACGGCCTTCTGGCCGGCGATCATCGCAAGGTCTTCCGCCGCGATCGAAGGCTTCTTCGAATCGCCGGTCGCCTCGCCGACGCCCATGTTCAGCACGATCTTGTCGATGCGCGGAACCTGCATCTCGTTGTCGTAGCCGAACTGCTCCTGCAGCGCCTTGCGGATGGTCTCGTTATAGACCTGCTTGAGGCGGGGCGTGTTCTGGGCAGTTGCCTGCTTGGTTTGAGCCTTAGCCATTGATGACTTCTCCCGAGCGCTTGGCGACGCGCACCTTCTTGCCGTCCTTCTGGAAGGTGAAGCCGACGCGGGTCGGCTTGCCATCCTTGGGGTCGGCCAGCGCGATGTTCGACAGCTGGATCGGCGCTTCCTTGGTGATGATCCCGCCCTCCTGGGACTGGGACTGCTTCTGGTGACGACGGATCAGGTTGACGCCGCGCACCAGCGCGGTGTCGTCCTTCGGCTGCACCGAGAGGACTTCGCCCGAACGGCCCTTGTCCTTGCCGGCCAGCACGACGACCTTGTCGCCTTTTCTAATCTTTTGCATTGGTCCGGCTCCTTACAGCACTTCAGGCGCGAGCGAGATGATCTTCATGTGGTTCTTGGCGCGGAGTTCGCGCGGAACCGGTCCGAAGATACGCGTGCCGATCGGCTCTTTCTTGTTGTCGACGAGAACGGCTGCGTTCTTGTCGAAACGGATCACGCTGCCATCCGGGCGGCGGATGTCCTTAGCCGTGCGAACCACGACCGCCTTCATCACATCGCCCTTCTTGACGCGGCCGCGCGGGATGGCTTCCTTGATCGACACCACGATGATGTCGCCCACGGAAGCATATTTCCGCTTCGAGCCGCCCAGCACCTTGATGCACATGACACGACGGGCGCCGGAATTATCCGCGACGTCGAGGTTTGTTTGCATCTGAATCATGACTGGCCGCCTTCTTCTTTTCTAACGGGACGGGTTTCTCACCCCTCCCCGGTCTGTCCAAAATTCGTTTCGTTAGCCCTGATCAGGCCTGGTCCGAAGACACCACGACCCAGCGCTTGTCCTTGGAAATCGGCTTCGATTCCTGGATGAACACCTGATCGCCGACCTTGTGGGCGTTGTTCTCGTCGTGCGCCTTGTACTTCTTGGTCATGCGCACGGTCTTCTTCATCACGGGATGCGTGAAGCGCCGTTCGACCTTGACGACAACCGTCTTCTCGTTCTTGTCGCTGACGACGGTGCCCTGCAGAATGCGCTTTGGCATGGTTTTCGTCCTTAAGCCTTCTTGGCCGCGGACTTTTCCGCAGCGATGGTCTTGATACGCGCAATGTCCTTGCGGACCTGCCTCACGCGCGCGGTCTTCTCAAGCTGGCCGGTGGCCTTCTGGAAGCGCAGGTTGAACTGCTCCTTCTTCAGGCTGGCCAGGTCGTCGGTCAGCTGGTCCTGGGTCTTGGTCCGGATGTCTTCGGCTTTCATGATCAGCCCGTCCTTATTCTGCGATGCGCTGTACGAAGCGCGTCCTGACCGAGAGCTTGGCCGCGCCGAGACGCAGCGCCTCACGGGCGGTTTCCTCGTTGACGCCGTCGATCTCGAACATGATGCGGCCTGGCTTGACGCGTGCCGCCCAGTAGTCGACCGCGCCCTTGCCCTTGCCCATGCGGACTTCGGTCGGCTTCGACGTCACCGGCACGTCCGGGAAGATACGGATCCACACGCGGCCGGCACGCTTCATCTCGCGGGTGATCGCGCGGCGGGCCGCCTCGATCTCACGCGCGGTGACGCGGTTCGGCTCAAGCGCCTTCAGCCCGAAACCACCGAAATCCAGGTTGGTGCCGCCCTTGGCGGTACCGTGGATGCGGCCCTTGAACTGCTTACGGAACTTTGTGCGCTTTGGCTGCAGCATCGTTCTAACTCCAAATTCCTAACTGTCTTACGCGTTTTCGCGACGGCGACCGCGTTCGCGCTCACCACCACCGCCATGCGCATGATCGCCCTCGGTGGCGCGGCGCTCCGAAGCCATCGGGTCGTGCTCGAGGATCTCGCCCTTGAACACCCAGACCTTGACGCCGCAAATGCCGTAGGCCGTATTCGCTTCGGCCGTGCCGTAGTCGACGTCGGCACGCAGCGTATGCAGTGGCACGCGGCCTTCACGATACCATTCCATGCGCGCGATCTCGGCGCCGCCGAGACGGCCGGCGCAGTTGATGCGGATGCCTTCGGCACCGAGGCGCATCGCCGACTGCACGGCGCGCTTCATGGCGCGGCGGAACGCGATGCGGCGCTCGAGCTGCTGGGCGATCGACTGGGCGACCAGGGTCGCGTCGATCTCCGGCTTGCGCACTTCGACGATGTTCAGATGCGTCTCGGACTTGGTCATCTCCATCAGCTTCTTGCGAAGCTTCTCGATGTCGGCGCCCTTCTTGCCGATGATCAGGCCCGGACGCGCCGCATGGATGGTGACGCGGCACTTCTTGTGCGGACGCTCGATCACGACCTTCGAGATCGCAGCCTGCTTGAGTTCCTTCTCAAGATATTTGCGGATCTTGATGTCCTCGTGCAGCAGCTTACCGTACTCGCCTGTATTCGCGAACCAGCGCGAATCCCAGGTGCGGTTGATGCCGAGACGCAGACCGATCGGATTGACTTTCTGGCCCATTATGCGGCCTCCCCTTTTTCTTCGACTTCACGAACGACGATCGTGAGGTGCGAGAACGGCTTCTCGATACGGCTGGCGCGACCACGGCCACGGGCATGGAACCGCTTCATGACGATCGACTTGCCGACATAGGCTTCCGCCACGATCAGCGCATCGACGTCGAGGTCGTGGTTGTTTTCCGCGTTGGCGATCGCCGATTCCAGCGTCTTCTTGACCGTGCCGGAAATCCGCTTGGCCGAGAATTCGAGGTCGGAAAGCGCTGTCGCGACCTTCTTGCCGCGGATCAGCGCGGCAACCAGGTTCAGCTTCTGCGGGCTGATACGGATCGTGCGCAACACGGCGCGCGCTTCGTTGTCAGCAAGCCTGCGCGGAGCTTTGGCCTTGCCCATGATTATTTCCTCTTCGCCTTCTTATCCGCGCCGTGACCGTAATAGGTCCGGGTCGGAGCGAATTCACCGAACTTGTGACCGACCATGTCCTCGTTCACCGAGACGGGAACGTGCTTCTGGCCGTTGTAGACACCAAAGGTGAAGCCGACGAACTGCGGCAGGATGGTGGAGCGGCGGCTCCACATCTTGATCACCTCATTGCGACCACCTTCACGAACCTTGTCCACCTTCTTCAGAAGGTAGCCGTCGATGAAGGGGCCTTTCCAAATCGAACGAGTCACTTGGCGTTACCTCTTCTTAGCTCTTGCGCTGATGGCGCGAGCGCAGGATGAACTTGTCGGTCGCCTTGTTGGACCGCGTCTTCTTGCCCTTGGTCGGCTTGCCCCAGGGCGAAACCGGATGGCGGCCACCCGAGGTGCGGCCTTCGCCGCCGCCATGTGGATGGTCGACCGGGTTCATGGTCACGCCGCGATTGTGCGGACGCTTGCCGCGCCACACGGTGCGGCCTGCCTTGCCGTCATTGATGTTGCCGTGGTCCGGGTTGGACACGGCACCGACAGTGGCCATGCAGGAGCCGTGGACGACACGCTGCTCGCCCGAGTTGAGGCGCAGGATCGCCATGCCCTGGTCGCGGCCGACAAGCTGGCCATAACCGCCCGCCGAGCGGGCGACCTGAGCGCCCTTGCCAGGCTTCAGCTCGATATTGTGGACGATCGTGCCGACCGGCATCGAGGCCAGCGGCATCGCGTTGCCCGGCTTCACGTCGACCGATTCACCGGCCACGATCTTGTCGCCGGGAGCCAGACGCTGCGGGGCGATGATGTAGGACAGCTCACCATCGTCATACTTGATCAGCGCGATGAAGGCGGTGCGGTTCGGATCGTATTCGATACGCTCGACCGTGCCGACGACGTCGAACTTGCGGCGCTTGAAGTCGATGATGCGGTAGGTGCGCTTGTGACCGCCGCCGATGAAGCGTGCCGTGATGCGGCCGTAATTGTTGCGGCCGCCCGATTTGGTCAGGCCTTCGGTCAGACCCTTGACGGGCTTGCCCTTGTAGAGGCCCGAGCGGTCGACGATGACCAGCTGACGGGTGCTCGGCGTTACCGGGTTGAATTTTTTCAGTGCCATTGTTCTGTCCTCGCGACCTTGCTCAGAGACCCGTCGCGACGTCGATCGACTGGCCGTCGGCCAGCGTCACAACCGCCTTCTTGACGTCGCTCTGGCGGCCGATCGTGCCGCGGAAGCGCTTGATCTTGCCCTTGCGGACAAGCGTGTTCACGGCCATCACCTTGACGCCGAACAGCGCTTCGACGGCGGCCTTGATTTCCGGCTTCGACGCCTTCTTGGCGACGTTGAAGACGACCTGGTTCTGCTCGGAAGCCATGGTCGACTTTTCGGTGATCGCCGGCGAGACGATCACATCGTAATGACGAAGGTCGGTCATTTGAAGCGCTCCTCGAGAGCCTCGACGGCGGCCTTGGAAAGGACCAGCGTGCCGCGGCGCAGAATGTCGTAGACGTTGATGCCCTGGATGGGCAGCACGTCGATGTTCGGGATGTTGGTCGCCGCCAGCTTGAAATTCTTGTCAAGCTCGGCGCCGCCGATCACCAGGGCGTTGCTCAGGCCCAGCGTCGCGAAATTCGCAATCAGTGCCTTGGTCTTGGCCTCGGTCAGCTTCAGCTCGTCGATGATGATGATCGACGCACTCTTGGCCTTGGCCGAAAGCGCATGCTTGAGACCGAGCGCACGCACCTTCTTCGGCAGATCGTGCTCGTGGCTGCGCACGACGGGGCCGTGGGCCTTGCCACCGCCGCGGAACTGCGGAGCGCGAGCCGAATGGTGACGGGCGCGGCCGGTACCCTTCTGCTTGTACATCTTGGCGCCTGTGCGGGCGATTTCAGCGCGGCCCTTGGCCTTGTGGGTGCCCTGCTGCTTCTTGGCAAGCTGCCAGCGCACGACGCGCTGCAGGATGTCCTCGCGCGGATCAAGGCCGAAAATCTCTTCGGAGAGCTTCAGCTTGCCGGCGTCCTTGCCGCCAAGCGTTGTAATCTTGAGGTCCATTATTCCGCTCCCTCTGTGGCCGGGGCCTCGTTCTTGGCGGCACCATCGGTCGCAACGGCGCGGATCGCGGCGGGCTTCGGCGCATTGGCCGGAAGCGCCACCTTGGCCGCGTCGCGGACCAGGATCCATGCACCCTTCGAACCCGGGACCGCACCGCGGATCAGGATCAGGCCGCGATCGGCGTCGGTCGAGACGACCTCGACATTCTGCGTGGTGACGCGGGTGTCACCCATGTGGCCGGCCATATGCTTGCCCTTGAACACCTTGCCCGGATCCTGGCGCTGGCCGGTCGAGCCGTGCGTACGGTGCGACACCGAGTTGCCGTGCGTCGCGCGGCCGCCACCCATGTGGTGCCGCTTGATGACGCCCTGGAAACCCTTGCCGATCGTGGTTCCCGTCACATCGACCTTCTGGCCGACGACGAAATGCTCGACGGTGATTTCGGCGCCGACATCGATCATGTTGTCGGCGGAGACGCGGAACTCGGCAACCTTGGCCTTGGGCTCGACGGAAGCGGTCGCGAAATGGCCGCGCATCGCCTTCGACGTGTTCTTCACCTTGGCAAGGCCAACGCCGAGCTGGACGGCGGTATAGCCGTTCTTCTCCTGCGTGCGCTGCGCCACGACCTGGCAGTTCTCCATCTGGAGAACAGTGACGGGAACATGTTCCCCGGCATCGTTGTAGATGCGGGTCATTCCCACCTTCTTTGCAATCACACCTGAACGCATCGGTTCAATTCCTTTAGAGTTCCCTGTCGGGGCTGTCGCCCCTCCACGCCTCTTGTTCCTTCAGAGTTCCGGGTCGCCCCGCTGACCTCTGGTTCCTTAGAGCTTGATCTCGACGTCGACACCGGCGGCCAGATCGAGCTTCATCAAAGCATCGACCGTCTGCGGGGTCGGGTCGACGATGTCGAGCAGACGCTTGTGCGTGCGCATCTCGAACTGCTCGCGGCTCTTCTTGTCGACGTGAGGCGACCGGTTGACCGTGAACTTTTCGATCCGCGTCGGCAGCGGAATGGGGCCGCGGACGTTGGCGCCGGTGCGCTTGGCGGTCGACACGATTTCCCGTGTCGAGGCGTCGAGCACCCGGTGATCAAACGCCTTCAGGCGGATGCGGATATTCTGTCCGTTCATGCGTCACTTCCTTGTTCTGGCGCGGCGCGGGCAGCGCCCGCGACAGATCGGTTTAAGTCCAAATTACTCTTTGATGGTGACGACGATGCCGGCACCGACGGTGCGGCCGCCTTCACGGATGGCGAAGCGCAGCTTCTCTTCCATGGCGATCGGCACGATCAGCTCGACATCGACGGTGATGTTATCGCCCGGCATCACCATTTCGGTGCCTTCCGGCAGCGACACGATGCCGGTCACGTCCGTCGTGCGGAAATAGAACTGCGGACGGTAGTTGGTGAAGAACGGCGTGTGACGGCCGCCCTCGTCCTTGGTCAGGATGTAGGCTTCGGCGACGAACTTCTTGTGCGGCTTGACGGTGCCGGGCTTGGCCAGAACCTGGCCGCGCTCGACGCCTTCACGGTCGACACCGCGCAACAGCGCGCCGATGTTGTCGCCGGCCTGGCCCTGGTCGAGCAGCTTGCGGAACATCTCGACGCCCGTGCAGGTCGTCTTGGTGGTCGGACGGATGCCGATGATCTCCAGCTCCTCGCCGACCTTGACGACGCCGCGCTCGACGCGGCCGGTCACCACCGTGCCGCGGCCCGAAATCGAGAACACGTCCTCGATCGGCATCAGGAACGGCTTGTCGAGCGGACGAACCGGCGTCGGGAT